>DATAEK010000374.1:0-9754 GCA_036258055.1 Vicinamibacterales bacterium | reverse complement strand
GTAGCCGTTGGGTAGCTTTTTTACCAGCAACCCGCGAAAATATTAGGGAAAATACCGTACGATGCAGCAGCCTGCACTTCGTGCACGGGCTAATGGTCGGCATTGTGAACAGTATCTGGATCACCGCATCACACGTGCTGCTCTTCGATCAATACATCGCGCGGCATCCGCAGGAGGCGTCGATGATGAAGTCGATGCCGTTGCCGGACTCTCCCCGCGTGATGATGCTGCTGACCGGTCCGGTGATTGGTGTGATCTCGGGACTCGTGCTCGGTCTGTTCGCGTTCATCGCCTCGCGGCTCGTACGAAGACGAGCGGCGTTGGCACGTTGAGTGTGCCGGGATCCGCCGGCCGATGCTGTCGCTGCTCCGTCATGCGCTATCGGTGATTGCCCTGCCAGGGACAGTCACCGTCGTGATTCCGATCTGGATCGCGAGACGGAACGGCGTCGCGGCGCGCTGGCCTGATGGCGTCGCTGAGAGCGTCGCCTTCGTCGCGGGGGCCGCCGCGCTCGCGATCGGGCTGACGCTCTTCATTGGATCGCTTCGCCGCTTCGTGTCGGAGGGCAAGGGGACACTGGCGCCGTGGGATCCGCCGCGGCACCTGGTCGTTCACGGTCTCTATCGATACGTCCGCAATCCGATGATCTCCGGTGTCCTCTTCGTCCTTGCCGGAGAGGCTCTCGTCCTGCGATCGCTGCCTCACGCGTGGTGGGCGTTTATCTTTCTCATGATGAACGCTACCTACATTCCGCTCCTCGAAGAGCCGATGCTCGAGATTCGGTTCGGCGACGAGTATCGCGAGTACTGCGCGCACGTCCCCCGGTTTCTGCCACGGCTGACACCATGGGCAGGGCCAGGGGCCGAGAGCGAAGACGAGATCGTCCCTGCGGATCTGCTGGCGATGATCCAGCGAGGCGAGGCGCCGCTCGTACTGGACGTCCGGTCGCGCCGGGAGTTCGCTCGCGGACACGTACCGGGCGCGCGGAACGTGTCGTTCTGGTCAAAGAAGCTGGCCGCGGAGCTTGGCGCCGATCGCGATCGGTCCGTCGTCGTCTACTGCGGACACGGTCCGCGCGCGGCCTTCGTCGCACGCACACTGCGGCGTCACGGTTTCTCGCGCGTGCGGCTCCTCGACGGCCACATGAGCGGCTGGCACCGCGGGCGGTTGCCCGTGGAATAGCTGCGCGATGGGTCTTGAGCGAGACTCCGGTGTCCATTTCCGATCCGCAGGGCGCGCGATAGAATCCTGAGCTATGTCTATCAGCTCCGATACGGACTGGAGGGGCCTGCGCGCCGCGGGGCAGGTGGTTCGGTTGACGCTCGACGCGCTCGAGCAGAACCTGCGTGCGGGGGTAACGACGCGCGATCTCGATCGGATCGCGGAGCGAGTGCTCGCGAAGCACGGTGCGCGGTCCGCGCCGGCGCTCGTGTACGGATTCCCGGGCAGCGCGCTGATCAGCATCAACGATGAAGTGGTGCACGGCGTGCCGGGCGCCCGTCGCATTCGATCCGGCGACGTCGTGAAGCTCGACGTGACCGTCGAGCTCGACGGCTACATGGCCGACGCGGCACGAACCGTGATCGTCGACGCCGGAACCGCGCTCGCGAAACGGCTCCAGGCATGCGTGCGGGCGGCGTTCGGACGCGCGCTCGCCGTCGCCAAGCTTGGAAACCGGGTCAGTGATCTCGGGCGAGCCGTCGATGCCGAGGTCCGGCAGCGGGGATTTCAGGTCGTTCGCGCGTTGAGCGGGCACAGCATCGGCCGCACCATTCACGAAGCGCCGTCCGTCCCGAATTACTTCGACCCGCACCAGCTCGACGTCCTCACCGAGGGTCTGGTACTCGCCATCGAGCCCATCGTTGCGGCCGGCACCGGCGACGTTGTCGAAGATCGCGACGGCTGGACGATTCGCACGCGCGATCGCAGCCTCGCCGCGCATCACGAGCACACCGTCGTCATCACTGAGGGCGGTCCTGTTCTCCTGACCGCTGCATGAGTCAAGGAGGTAGGAGGTAGGAGGTAGGAGGTAGGAGGAGGTAGGAGGTTCAGGAGGCGCTCTCGACATGAGGCTGATCCGCACGGCTGCGCTGGTCATCGCGCTCGCGATCCTGTCTGCGTCAGGGCAGGCGCAAGGAAGTGTGGACGCGTGGCTGAACGCCGTGAGGCAGCACACGTCTGGTGCGACTGACGCCCATGTCTACGTCGTTGCCGACTGGTCACGCCAGACGCTCATCTCCATCCTGCGCGACGTGACCGGCCGCAACGCTGACGGGGCGCTGAACCCGATTCTGATCCGCGCGGCGCAGCTGCACAGTGACATCGGGTTGCGCGTGCCGGCGCGGGCGCGCGGGCTTCTCGAACCGGATCGCGGTGGGTCCGGGACGATGCTCGCGCTCGACGGCCGCGAAGAGGGCGTCGGTCAGCTCAGTTTTCATCTCGATTTCGCGCGCGCGCTGCTCAATGCCGTCAAGCCGCGGCCGTCCGATCACGACGACGTTCGGAAGTGGTATCGCAAAGTGGCGGCTCAGGCCGAACAGATCTACAACCTCGCAGACGCGGTCCCGCATTTGCGTCGCGCTCGCGAGATCCTGGTGGACGATCCCGAGATCCTTCTCGCCAGCGGCTGTCTCTACGAGACGCTGTCCTCACCGCGAGTGCAATCGGTCATGCAATCGCTGGCGGAAACGGGACGTCCGACCACGATGCTTGCCGATGCCGGCAAAAGCCGGTCGGAGGCAGCGCGCTATTTTCGACGGGCGCTCGCCGTCAGCCCGTCGACGCTCGAGGCGAAAGTGCGCCTCGCCCGGCTGCTCGGCATCGACGGCCGCCATGCCGACGCTGAAAAGCTGCTGAAGAACGCCGTCGTCGAAATCAAGAGCGATCAAGCGCTCGCGTACTACGCGTGGCTCTTCCTCGGCGACGAACTGCAGGCGACCCGCCAGTTCACGGCCGCCGCGGCCGCGTATCAGGGCGCAGCCAATCTCTATCCGCGCGCGCAGTCTCCTCGGCTCGCGCTCGTCTGTCTCGCGAAGCGGGTCAGCAGCCGTGCGAACGGATTCGAGCTGATGCAGCAGACACTCGGCCAGTCGGCCAGAACAGAAGGCGAGGATCCCTGGTGGCGGTACTACGAAGGCACCGGCCGGGCGCTGCCACCGCCAGCGTCGCCGCTGCGGCTCGCGCGCGCGATCGGAGACCGTCCTTGAGGCGTCTGCTTCTCGCCGCGCCGATCGTCCTTCTGGTCGCCGCGATCCGGCCCGAGGCGGTGTCCCGTCAGACGTTCTCGAGCCGCATCGAGGCCGTCCGCGTGGACGTGCTGGTCACCGAGGACGGCGTCCCGGTCTCCGGTCTGACGGCCGCGGACTTCGAAGTCAGGGACAACGGCGTCGTGCAGCAAGTCGATCTCGTCAGCTCGGAGCTCATCCCCCTCAATGTGGTGCTCGCCCTCGATCTCAGTTCGAGCGTCGAGGGTGGGCGTTTGATCAACCTGCGCGAGGCCGGCGGCGCGCTGCTCGACGGGCTCACGCGCCGGGATCAGGCCGGCTTGATCACGTTCAGTCACGTCGTGGCGCAGCCGTCGCGGTTGACCGACGATGTCGATCTGTTGCGGAGTGCGTTGACACGCGCAAAAGCATCCGGAGGCACGTCGCTCATCGACGGCGTCTTCGCCGGTCTGATGCTCGCGGAGTCCGGCAGCGGCCGCCCGCTCGTCGTGGTCTTCAGCGATGGCTACGACACCTCGAGCTGGCTTCGCGAGGAGCTGGTCCTGGCCAACGCTCAGCGCATGGACCCGGTCGTGTACGCCGTCGCCGTCGGCCGCGGCGGGCGCCACGCGTTCCTCGAGGAACTGACGCGATCGACCGGAGGGCGCCTCTTTTCCATCGAATCAACGAAGGATTTGCGCGGCACCTTCGTGCGCGTCCTCGACGAGTTCAGACATCGATACCTTCTGAGCTACTCACTCCGCGGGGTCGCCGCAGCCGGGTACCATCGGCTCGACGTCCGCGTGCGCCGCCGCAGCGTCACCGTGCAGGCGCGTCGCGGGTATCAGGTGGGCTCGGACGATCCGGGCCGCTGACCCCCGTTCTCCAGAAACGAGTAGAAAAAACAGGAGACCAGAAGATCAGGAGTAATTGTTTTCAGGATCGTGAAAAACCTGCCTCCTGATCTCCTAAACTCCTGTTTGAGAATCCGATAAGAAACAGGAGACCAGAAGATCAGGAGTAATTCTTGTCAGGATCGTGAAGACCCGCGTCCTGATCTCCGAAACTCCTGTTTGAGCATCATCACCGGGAGATCCAGATGACCGTAAGACGCCTGTCGCTCCTGACGATTGTCTTGATTGCGTTGACGCTGCCATTGAAAGGGCAGCGGGCGGCCACCGACGAGCCCGCCCCGATAGCGTCGTTCGGGGAGCCGTCGATCTCTCCGGACCGCTCGGAGATTGCTGTCGTCTCCGGAGGGGATATCTGGACGGTCCCGTTCGCGGGGGGCGAGGCCCGGCTGCTCGTCTCGCACGAGGCAAACGAATCCCGCCCCATCTACTCGCCCGACGGCAAGAGCCTCGCCTTCATCTCCGATCGTTCGGGTGGCGGCGACATCTATGTGCTGATTCTCGCGACAGGCGCGCTCAAACAACTGACGTTCGACGATGGGCTCGATCGTCTGGACGGGTGGTCGCGCGACGGCAAGTGGCTCTACTTCTCCTCGTCGAGCCGCGACATCGCGGGGATGAACGACATCTTTCGGGTGAGCGTCGAGGGCGGTACACCGATGGCGGTGAGCGCCGATCGCTACACCAGCGAGTTCTTCGCGACGCCGTCACCCGACGGGCGGACGCTGGCCTTCAGCGCTCGCGGTAACAGCGCCGGTCAGTGGTGGCGTCGAGGGCATGCACACCTCGACGAGTCCGAGCTCTGGCTGCTGCACGATGGGCCCACGCCGACCTACGAGCGGCTGACCGAAATTGGCGCGAAGCAGATGTGGCCGATGTGGATGGCCGACGGACGCTCCCTCTTCTTCGTCTCGGATCGCAGCGGTACGCAGAACATCTGGACGCTCCCCCTCGGCGGGACGGCGCATCAGGTGACACGCTTCACCGACGGCCGGGTGCTGTGGCCGACGATCTCGTACGACGGCAAGGCGATCGTCTTCGAACGGGACTTCGAGGTCTGGAAGATGGACACGGCGAGCGGCCAGGCGTCGAAGGTGTCGATCACGAAACGCGGCGCGCCGGCCGCGCCGTCGCTCGAGCACGTCAGCCTGAACAACGGATTCTCCGATCTCACGCTGTCGCCGGATGGCCGGAAGGTGGTGTTCGTCGCCCACGGCGAAATCTGGGCCGCCTCCGCCCGGGACGGCGGGGACGCAGTTCGCGTGACGCGAAGCTACGCGCGCGAATCGCAGATCGAATGGCTGTCCGACAGCAAGCGGATCGTCTACGCCTCGGAACGCGACGGTGTCTCCCACGTGTTCGCGTACGACTTCACGTCGAACAAAGAGACGCAGCTCACGAATACACCGCTCGGCGACACGTCACTGCGGGTGTCGCCGGATGGCAAGCTCGCCGCGTTCGTGCGTGACGCCAAGGACCTGCGCGTCATCGACATCACGTCGAAGGAAGAGCGCTCGCTGGCGAAAGGCTATTTGACGCGCTCCAATCGTGGCATCGCGTGGTCGCCCGACAACAAATGGGTCGCCTACGTCGGCATCAGCGGCAAGTCGTCATTTCGGAATATCTTTGCAGTCCCGGCTGCGGGCGGCGAGAGCCGCGCGATCACGTCGATGCCGAATGGCAACGCGAACAACATCTCGTGGAGCCCGGACGGCACGTATCTCCTCTTCAACACCAACCAACGAACCGAGCCCGGTCAGACGGTCCGCGTGGACCTGATTCTTCGCACCCCTCGATTCCGCGAGGATCGGTTCCGCGATCTCTTCAAGGACGAGCCTCGCCGCACGCCGCCCTCCGATCGGCCGGTGGAGCAGACGCCGTCGCGCGATCGCGATCAGCCGGCGGCGCCCGCGCGCGAGCGCGAGGCACCGGCGCCGCCGCCACGCGATCCCTCGAAACCGGTCGAGATCGTGTTCGAAGACATCCGCAGCCGCCTGAGCATTCTTCCGGTCGGCGTGGACGTCGCCGCGCTGTCGATCAGCCCCGACGGCCGGTCGCTCCTGCTCACGGCGAGCGCCGCAGGGCAGCAGAACCTGTACATCTACTCACTCGACGAGCTGTCGCGCGAACCGGCCGTGGCCCGGCAGCTGACGTCGACCGCGGGCAACAAGGCCGACGCGCAGTTCACGCCGGATGGACGTGATGTGTACTACCTCGAACAGGGCCGCATCTCGGTCATACCCGTCGACACGCGTCAGGCGCGGACGATTGCCGTCACCGCGGAGATGGACGTCGATTTCGGCCACGAGAAGATGGAAGTCTTTCGTCAGGCGTGGACCTACCTCCGTGACGGCTTCTACGACGAGAAGTTCCACGGCGTGAACTGGGAGGCCGTTCGCGCGCAGTACGCGCCGCACGTGGCCGGCGCCCAGACTCCCGACGAGATGCGGCGCCTCCTGAGCCTCATGGTCGGCGAGCTCAACTCGTCGCATATGGGGGTCGGCGGCGGTGGGCGCGGCGGTGGAAGAGGAGGCGAAGGCCCGTCGGCAGCGAGGCTCGGCCTCCGGTTCGATCGAACCGAGTACGAACGCAACGGCCGGCTCAAGGTTACGGAAGTGGTTCCGCTCGGCCCGGCCGCGGTCACGCGTCAGGTGGGTGTGGGCGACTACCTCACCGCCGTCGACGGCACGGCGATCGCGGCGCACACGAACATCGACGAGCTCCTGCTCCACGGCGTCAATCGTCGCATCGCGCTCAGCGTGTCCGGATCGCCGGACGGCGCCAGTCCTCGCGAAGTGCTGGTGCGGCCGGTCAACTCCGCCACGGAAAAGAATCTGCTCTATCGCGCCTGGGTCGAGTGGAACCGCGCCTACGTGGACAAGGCCAGCGGCGGCAGGCTCGGCTACGTGCACATGAACGACATGTCGGAAGGGGCCCTGACGCGGCTCTACCTCGATCTCGATGCCGACAACCGCGTCAAGGACGGCATCGTCATCGACGTGCGCAACAACAACGGCGGGTTCGTGAACGTCTACGCCATCGACGTGCTCGCGCGCCGTGGTTACCTGATGATGACGCCGCGGGGATTGCCGATGGCGCCCGCACGCAGCGTGCTCGGCCAGCGATCGCTGGAGCTGCCGACGATCCTCGTGACCAATCAGCATTCGCTCTCCGACGCCGAGGATTTCACCGAGGGCTATCGCACGCTGAAGCTCGGGAAGGTCGTCGGCGAGCCGACCGCAGGCTGGATCATCTACACCGGCAACCAGACGCTCGTCGACGGCACGACCATCCGCATGCCGGGCACGCGCATCACCACGCTCGACGGCACGACGATGGAGCTGAACCCGAGACCGGTGGACATTCCCGTGACGCGGCCGATTGGCGAGAGCCTGCTCGGGAAAGACAGTCAGCTCGACACCGCGGTGCGCGAGTTGCTGAAGCAGCTGGGGGAGACGCGGCCTTCGGCTGCCAATGGCAAATGGTAAATGGTAAAGGGCAAATGGTCGCGAACGGCCGACGGCCGGCTGCGGACAGCGGACAGCAGACGCGATCAGGGACGGCCTAGCGTGTTGGAGGGACGATCGACGCGCGTTTGACACTAACGCGAACGCAGGCTTACAGTCCTGAAAACCCTTCTCGCCATCATGGCGCTGCCTTTATCTCGCTCGGGTGTACCTCTCAGGAGGCTGACGTGTCCCGCACAACCGTGTTCTTTACTCGTCTGCGCACGCACATACTGTCGGCGGTCGTGCTCGTGTTGCTTGCCGCCACCACTGCGTTCGCGCAGAGCCCGACCGGATCGATCGAGGGGACGGTCGTCGACACATCCGGCGCCGTGCTGCCCGGCGTTACCGTCACCTTGACGAACAGCGAAACCGGTGCGGCCCGTTCCGCGGTGACCGATTCGAACGGTCTGTTCGTCGTTCCGCTTCTTCCTGTGGGTATTTACGAGGTCGCCGCTGAGCTCGCGGGATTCAGCAGCAAGCGGCAACCCGACGTTCGTCTGACGATCGGTCAGACCTTGACGCTGCGTATCGAGATGGCGGTCGCGGGCGTTGCCGAAACCGTCACCGTGTCCGGCGCGACACCGATCATTGAGACGAGCCGCACGCAAGTGAGCTCGACGGTCAACGAGATCGCGGTTCAGAACCTACCGGTCAACGGCCGCAACTTCATCGACTTCGCGCTGCTGACACCCGGCGTCACGCGCGATGTCAGGAGCGGCGACATCAGCTTCGCAGGCCAGCGCGGCACGCTCAACAGCCTGGTCGTCGACGGCGCCGACAACAACAACACGTTCTTCGGTCAGACTGCCGGACGCACCGGGTCCGGCCGCGCGCCATATCAGTTCAGTCAGGACGCGGTGAAGGAGTTCCAGGTCAACTCGAACTCGTTCTCCGCCGAGTACGGCCGCGCCGGCGGGGCCGTGATCAACGTCGTGACCAAGTCCGGCACGAACCAGCTGCACGGATCCATCTTCGAGTTCTACCGTGACAAGGATCTCAACGCGAACAACGCGATCAACGAATTGAACAACCGGCCGAAGTCGCCTTATCACTACAATCAATTCGGCGGCATCGTCGGCGGCCCGTTCGTGCGCAACCGTCATTTCTACTTCGCCAACTACGACGGCCAGCGCAACACGCAGCCGAACCTGGTCTTCCTCAACCTGCCGGCCGGCACGCCGACCGACGCAGCGACGCAGGCTGGCATTGCACGCCTTCAACCTCTCGCGGGCAGCTGGAACCGGAAACTCGATCAGGACGTCTTCCTGATCAAGACCGATCACGAGCTGAACGCAGCCAACCGCGTGTCATTCCGCTACAACCATCAGAACTTCACCGGCGAGGGGTTTGAGAACGGCGGCCCGCAGAACGCGCTCGAACACACCGGCGCGTCGCTGGTCAAGACGCGCAGCTTCAACGCGAGCTGGTCGAACATCCTCTCGCCGCGTCTCTACAACGAGCTGAGGTTCCAGTACCTCCGCGACAAGGAGCCGGGCGAGGCCAACAGCGATAACCCCGAGGCCGTGGTCCAGCAGGCCGGCACGACGGTGCTGACGATCGGGCGAAACAACTTCAGTCCGCGCGAGACCACGATCAATCGCTGGCAGCTCGCCGACTCGATGACCTACCTGCGCGGACTCCACAAGTTCAAGGGTGGGTTCGATTTCCAGTTCGACGACATCCTCAACCGGTTCCCCGGATTCTTCGGCGGCTCCTACACGTTCAGGAGCCTCGCATCTTTCGCCGGCGGACGGCCCAACGGGTCGAACGAGTTCTATCAGCAGAACTTTGCCGGTACCGGGACGACCGGTCCGGTCACCAACCCCAACATCCACGAGTACTCGTTCTTCATTCAGGACGAGTGGAAGCCGAAGACCGACGTGACGCTGAACCTGGGGCTGCGCTACGACCTGATGAAGACCGCGCCGCCGCCGGTCAAGAACCCTGACCCTCAGCTGGCGGCCGCCGACATCGACACCAGCCGTCTCGATGCGGATACGAACAACCTCGGGCCGCGGCTCGGGGTCGCCTGGAGTCCGGTCGGAAAACCGTTCGTGGTGCGCGGCGGCTGGGGAATCTTCTACGGACGAACGCCCTCGATCATGCTCGGCACGGCGCATTCGAACAATGG
>DATAEK010000372.1:0-78600 GCA_036258055.1 Vicinamibacterales bacterium | reverse complement strand
GCGGCTTGCGCCGTCGCCGGCGCACCGCCGGGCGGCGGAACTGCAGCCGCTCCGGGCGGCGTAGCTTCCGTCGCGGCGTTCGGATCGTTTCCGCGTGTTGTGGCCGGCTGTCCGACCTCACCAGCTTCGATCTGGAACATGACGACGTTCGGATTCGAGCGTGAGACGTCGATCGCAATGCGGCCGTACGTGCCTGGAGGCAGCCCGTTGCCGGTGAGCTTCGTCCACGTTTTGCCCGCGTCGGTCGTCTTCCACACAGCGCTTCCCGGACCGCCGCCGTTGAAGCAGCAGCCGCTCCGCCGCCGCTGATAACTCGCCGCATACAGGATGCTGGGGTTGCTGTGATCGATTGCGATGTCGGTGAAGCCCGTGTCGTTGTCGATGAACTTGATCTTGTCCCACGTTTTCCCGCCGTCGGTCGTCTTGAAGATGCCGCGCTCAGGATTGGGTCCGAACAGATGGCCGGGCGACGCCACGTAGACGGTTTCGGGATTCTTGGGATCGATCACGATGCGCGCGATCGTCTGCGTCTCGCGCAATCCGATGTTCGTGAAGGTCTTGCCGCCGTCCGTCGTCTTGTAGATGCCGTCGCCGAAACTCGACGTCTGCCGGTTGTTCGGCTCGCCGGTGCCGACGTAGACGATGTTGGGGTTGGACGGATGAATCGCGATGTCGCCAATCGACGCCGTGCCGTAGGTTTCGAAGACCGGCTCGAACGTCGTCCCGTTGTTCTCCGATCGGAACACGCCGCCGACGGCGTACCCGAGATAGATGATGCTCGGGTCGCTCTCAGAGACCGCGATGTCGTCGATGCGCCCGCCCATGCTTGCCGGTCCGATCGAGCGGAACTTGAAGCTGCTGAGCAGCGGGTTGTCCGACTGGTTGATGAGAGGCACGGGCGGCTGCTGCGCGTTTCCCTGCGATGACAGCGAGGGCACGAGGAACGTGAGCGCCATGAGCGGCAGCGCGAGGCGCAGGATGAGGTGCTGACGAGTCTTCATATGAAGGCATCCTTGTCGAAGGAACAAAAGGCAGGCAAACCGCGCGCAGTCTCCCATCCGCGCGCGGCTTCCGTCAAGAGGGCAGGGCACGGTAGGGCACGGCAGGGCCGCGCGCGAGGTTGTCGCTTCCGCGCTGTTGAACGCCGTTGTCTGGCGGGACAGCTGAAGGACGTCTATCGGCCGGCGTCTCTCACTCGCAGCGCAGCGCCGCGAGCGGATCCATTGCGGCGGCCCGGCGGGCTGGTACGTAGCAAGCCAGCAGGGCTACCAGCGCCAGTAGCGCCGAGGCGAGTCCCAGCGTCAGGGGGTCATTCGGCTTAACGTTGAATAGAAGCGTGGCAAGCCAGCGGGTCAACGCGAGCGATCCTCCAATGCCGAGTGCGAGGCCGGCCACGGCCAGGATGAGCCCGTGGCCCAGCACCATGCGGAGGAGCACGCCCTTGCTCGCGCCCAGCGCGGCGCGGATGCCGAGCTCCTGCGTTCGTTGCGCGACCGAATAGGATACGACACCGTAAATCCCGATCGCCGACAGCAGCACCGCGAGCCCTGCGAATACGCCGAACAGCATCGTTCGCAGCCTGGTCGACGCCGTGGACTCGTTTCTTATCGCCGACAGCGTCTTGATATCCGGCAGCGGCTGATCCTTGTTCACCTGATGGATCGCGCGCTCGATCGATTGCTGCAGCCGCGACGGCTCGATGTTGCCGCGAACCAGCAGACCCACTCCGGTGACCGGGCTCTGGTCGATCGACACGTACGCGCCCGGCGACGGAGGTGAATCAAGGCTGTCGACCTGTTCATCGGCGACAACGCCCACGACCTCCCAGGGAATCTCAGGCCCCAGCTGGGGCCGACCGGGCACGATCTCCTGGATCAGAATCCGCTCGCCGACAGGATCCTTTCCTCCGAAATACCGATCCACCATCGCCTGGCTGATGACGGTGACCGGGAGGCTCCCCTTGCGATCCTGTTCCGTGAGGCCGCGTCCCTTGACGATCTTGATCCCGAGCGCGTGAAAGTACGATGGGCCGACCATCTTGAAGAAGCAGGCACGGCGGTTGGCGCGATCGAGGATCTTCTGCGACGCAATCTGGAACGGCATTCCATATCCCCAGCCCTGGAGGGGAAGCGCGGAGGTGACCGCGGCCTCGCGGACGCCGGGCACAGCTTCGACGCTGGAGACGATGGTTCTGTAGTACTCGGTTAGTTGCGCAGCCTCCGGAAACCTGTCGTTCGGCACCGGCAGCTCCATCGTCAGGATGTTGGTGTCGTCGAAGCCGGTGTCGACGGCCAGCAGGTGGAAGAAGCTGCGGATGAGAAGACCGGCGCCGGAGAGCAACATGAATGCGAGCGCCATCTCGATGACAACGAGTGCGCTTCGGAGCCGCCGCCGTGTGAGGTCGCCGGACGAACCGCGCCCGGCCTCCTTCATCGTGCTCGCAAGGTTGAGCCGCGTCACGTGCATGGCCGGGGCCAGGCCGAACACGACGCCCGTCAGGACCGAGATCGCGAGCGAGAACAGGAGCACGCGGACGTCCATGGTGACGTGTGCTTCGCGCGGGAGAATGAAGGGAGGCAGAAGGGCCTGGAGCCCCGCCATCATCCCGTAGCCGAGCGCGAGGCCCGCGAGACCACCGGCGATCGACAGGACGATGTTCTCGGTGAGGAATTGACGAACCAGCCGCCAGCGCCCAGCACCGAGCGCGGCGCGCACGGCAACTTCGCGATCGCGCGATGTTCCACGGGCGAGCGCCAGGTTGGCGAGGTTGGCGCAGCCAATGAGGAGCAGCATCCCGACGGCGCTCAGCAATACCCACAGCGACCGCTTGAGCTGATCACCGACAAGCACGTCCGCGTAGCGCTGCACCGTAACGCCCCAGTCCTTGTTCGAGTCAGGATAGTCGTGCGCGATCCGCGCGCCGATGGCGTTCATCTGCGCCTGCGCCTGATCGAGCGTCACGCCCGTCTTGAGTCGCGCCACGGACGTCAACCAATGGAAGTTGCGCGTGCGTTCGGTCGGTTTGAATGCCAGCGGACGCCAGAACTGCGAACTGCCCCGCTCGAACGCGCTGCCCTCGGGCAGCACCCCGATGACGGAGTAGGGCTCGGAGTCGAGCGTCAGTGTTCTGCCGACGACGGTCGGGTCGCTTCCAAACTGAGACGACCACAACCGGTGGCTCAGGACGATCACGTGGTCCTTGCCGACTTCGTCCTCGTCGGCGGCGAACGTGCGGCCGAGTGCTGCCTCGACACCGTACACCTCGAAGTACGACGCCGACACGCGCCCGCCGCGGAGCAGGACCGGCTGCTCGACGCCCGAGAGCGTCATCGACGTGCCGCTCGTCGCCGCGATGTGCTCGAACACGGTATTCCCTTCTTTCCAGTCGAGGAAATTCATGGTCGAGATGACGTTACGGACGCCGCCCGGCGGCTTTTCCCAGACCAGCACGATCTGCTGGGGATCGCGGTAGGGAAGCGGCTTCAAGAGCACGCCGTCGACGAAGCTGAAAATGGCGCTGTTCGCGCCGATGCCCAGCGCGAGGGTGAGCACCGCAACCGAGGTGAAGCCGGGACTTCGAAGAAGCGTTCTGACCGCGTAGCGCGCGTCCTGCACCAGCTCGCTCAGAGGACACCTCCGGTCTGAGGTCGTTCGATTAGACGGTGCCGCCAGAGGAAGGGTTGGTCACGGTATGGGCGCGGGGAGGCGGATCCCGCGCTGTAAAGCTACGCGAGAAGCGCTTTACCACCCTCGACAGCCGCAAGCCTCGCGGATGGTGTGCACGTAGCCGGGCGGGGCGCCCTGCACGTTGAAGATGCGGAACGCGGCGGCATCCTCCGGCGTCGGGTCGACCGACACCCAATCGGCGAACGTCCCGTGCTCGGTGGCCTGCATCGCCGTGACGGCGACGACGCCGTAGCCGGCGGGGAATACGACTGGAAGGGTGATGTTCGTGCTGCCGCGAGCCGGAATGTCGACGACAAAGCGGCGCATGAAGCCGCTGTCGGTCGTGCTGTGGGCGGCCGCGATGTCGACGAGCGCTCGATGAAGGGCCACATCTCCTGCGTTTCGCATGGTGACGGTAACTGACGCCGTCGTGCTTCCAGTCGGAGTGATGACGATGTCCTCGGGCGCGATCGTGACATCGCCGCGCGGACGTGTTTCCGAACTGGTATCGAGAAGATTCGGCAGGGACGACAACGGTCCCACGTCGGCGCCGGACTCGCGCATCGAAATCCCCTCGAACCTCGGCTCCTCGCGCATCCAAGTGAATCCTTCTCGAGTCGCGTCGATGCGGCCGGTGCGGAACCAGACCTGCGCAATCACGCCCCGCGGGCCGAAGTAGCCCACTGCGCAGAGCAGCCCCGTTCTCGGCGCCGCACCTGCTTCGCTCGTGCGCTCGTCGCAGAACTGCATCAGCCACATGATCGACGGTCCGTCACTGCCGGCGCGTGGACGAAGCGTTTGTTCGAGCCATAGCCCGAGCGGAATCGCCGGAAGCTGGGGGTCGAAAAACTGCGCGGTCATTCCAAGCTGACTGAAGAGGAAGGCCCGCGCGTCGGTCTGGGTCGTCGTGGTCTCGTCATACAACGCGTACGACACGCTCGGCAGGTCCCGTCTCTCGGTCCAGGCCTTCTGGCGTCCGTCACGTGGAGCAAATGCGATGCGTGCGCGCAGACGAATCCGGTGAAAACCCGGAGCGGTGCCAAGGCGTGGAAACACGGTGTCGATGCGGGCGCCGCCGTGCCCGCCGGAAGAGACCTCGGCGATCGGAATGAAATTCCCTCCGTCCAGCGCCCCTTCGATCCTGGCCGTGTAGGGCACCGGACGATCGAGGGTCAGTACGTTAGACGCTGCGACGTCCAACGTCGGCAGGCTCTGGATCGAGGCGACAGGGCGCAGGACGCGCACGACAATCGGCGCCGCCGCGCGAGCTGCCAGGCGCTCGACTTCGGCGTCGCCCCGGCGAATCAGCTCGGTCACGGCCTCCTGCAGAAGCTCCCCATCGTCGTGCGCCACGTCCCGGGGCTCGCCCGTCGTCATCAGGCGTTCGAGCGCTCTCATAAGGGCGACACGTCCGTCCCCTGACGATGACGGCTGCTGCTGAGGAACGTCGCCGGCACCGGACACGATGGCTGCGACTAGGAAGGGCGCCGCGGCGAAGAGCATGCCGCCCGGATGAGCAAGTCTTGAACCAGCCGAACCACCAATGAATCCGGGCTGATCCATACGTTTTCCCGTCTTGCGAGGGTCATCAGCCGCGGGTCGGATTACGAAAGGGGCAGGCTGTTCGTCGTAAAGCAACAAGCGGCCTGTTGTCAGTGCTGCGGGCATGGATGGACGGGTACATCCGTTGCACTGCATCGCGAGGCGTCGCCTGACAACCTGAAGCGTTTTTCCCGAGCAGTCTCATGAAGCTCACCGATCGAAGACTTCCCAGCATCCTTCTCGCCGCGTTCGTCACCGTCGTGCTGCCCGCCGCGCTCCATGCCCAGAGTGGGTACTTCGGCCAGAACAAGGTTCAGTACCGGACGTTCGATTTCCGTGTGCTGAAAACGGATCACTTTGACGTCTATTACTACCCGGAGGAAGAGCCGGCGGCGCAGATGATCGGCCGGATGGCTGAGCGCTGGTATGCGCGCCTCTCTCAGATCTTCGAGCATCAGCTCGCCCTGCGGCAGCCGATCATCCTCTACGCGAGCGGCCCGCACTTCCGCCAGACGAACGTACTCGAGGGAGACATTGGCGAAGGCACGGGCGGCGTAACGGAAGCATTCAAGCGCCGCATCGTGCTGCCGCTCGCGGGGCCGATCCAGTCAACGGATCACGTGCTCGGCCACGAGCTCGTCCACGCCTTCCAGTACGACCTCACGGGCACGAACGTCAACGCGAATTCGCCTGGGGCACTCGGGTTGCCGCTGTGGTTCATCGAAGGGATGGCCGAGTACTTCTCGATCGGGCCGGTGGATGCGCACACTGCCATGTGGATGCGCGACGCCGCGCGGCGCGAGAAGCTGCCGGACATCGATCACCTCGATAACCCGAAGTACTTCCCCTATCGCTACGGCGAAGCGCTGTGGGCGTATATCGGCGGCAAATACGGCGACCACGTCATTCCGGATCTGCTTCACGCCGCGGGCACGGGCCGTAACAGCGACTATCGGGCGGCGTTCAAACAGGTCCTCGGTGTCGACACCAAGACGCTGTCGACTGAATGGCACGCGGCGGAGTTCGACGCGTATCGTGCAGTGGCCGAGGTCACGCGGATGCCGATTGATGTGGCGAAGCCAGTCATTCTGAACCAGCCGAACGGTGGAGAGCTCAACGTCAGCCCGGAGCTCAGCCCCGACGGCACGAAGCTGATGTACTTCTCGGAGCGCGATCTCTTCTCGATCGATCTGTATCTGGCGGACGCGCGCACCGGCAAAGTGATTCGCAAGATCACGAACACCGCCACCAACGCGCATTTCGAGAGTCTGCAGTTCCTGGAGTCGGCTGGCGCCTGGAGCCACGACGGCACGCGATTCGTGTTCCCTGGGATCAGTAAAGGGGAACCGGTGTTGGACATCATCAACGTGGATGGCGGGAAAACCGAGCGCGAGATCCCGCTCAAGGGGATCGACGAGGTTCTGAATCCGACCTGGTCTCCTGACGGCAACCTGATCGCGTTTTCGGGGCTTGTCGGCGGCTACAACGATCTCTTCGTCTACGACCTCAAGGCGAGCTCCGTCCGCCGGCTTACCACCGACTCGTTCGCGGAACTCGATCCAGCCTTTTCTCCGGACGGGAAGCAGATTGCGTTCAGCACGGATCGGTTCTCGACGAAACTCGATCAGTTCAAACCAGGAGACCTGATGCTGGCCTACGTGGACGTCGCCACCGGCGCGGTGCGTCAAGCCGGCGGGTTCAGCGGTGCCAAGAACATCAGCCCGCAATGGTCCGACGATGGCCGCACGATCTTCTTCCTGTCCGATCGTCAGGGCATCACGAACATCTATCGTATGGACGTCGACGGCGGATCGACACGCCAGATCACGAACCTGCTCTCGGGGGCGAGCGGGATCACGCCGCTGAGCCCGGCGCTTTCCGCGGCAGCGGGGCAGCTGGTGTTCAGCGCTTACGAGAACGACGGCTACAGCATCTACAAGCTGGACACGGCCGAACAGCTCGCCGGTGCCGAGCCCGTCGACCTGCCTCGGAACGCCGCAGTCCTTCCGCCGCGACGTACCGGCGAAGGGCCGGTCTACACGCTCGTGACCAACTACGCGCTCGGGCAGCCGCCGGCCACAGCTGCTGCCGAGCCTCCGGACGTCACGCCATACAAACCCAAACTGACGCTCGACTTCGCGGGGCAGCCGACCGCCGGTGTCGGCGTCGGTCCGTTTGGAACCTATGCAGCCGGCAGCATGTCGTTCGTCTTCAGCGACATGCTCGGCAATCACCTGCTCGCGACCTCGGTGCAGGCGACGAGCCGGCTCGATGAGTTCGGCGGATCGGTCTTCTATCTCAATCGCACCCACCGATGGAATTGGGGCGTCGAGGTGGATCAGACGCCATACGTCGCGGGCTCGTTCAGCGCCGCGGTCACGAACGTCCAGGGTCAGAACGTCTACGTCGAGCAGGAGCTGCGTCTCGTCCAGCGCTATCAGACGGTCTCGGGGATTGTCACCTATCCCTTCAGCCGGGCGCTGCGGTTGGAGGGCACTGGAGGATTTCACCGGATCGGCCTGAAGGAAGATTTGACGACCCGCATCTTCGATTTGAACAGCGGTCAGCAGATTTCCGAGGACAAGCAGGACATCGGCTCGGTGCCGACGGCCAACTTCGGTGAGGCGAGCACCGCCCTCGTCTACGACACGTCGATTTTCGGCGCGACGAGTCCGATCCGAGGCTCACGGTACCGGATGGAGGTCTCGCAGAGCGGCGGCGACCTGACGTACACGGGCATACTGGCCGACGCCCGCACCTATGTGATGCCCATCCGCCCGTACACGCTGGCGTTCCGCGGCCTCTACTACGGACGCTACGGCCGCGATTCCGACGATGGGCGGTTGCCGACGCTGTATCTCGGGTACCCGGGCCTCGTGCGCGGCTACGATTCGGGATCGTTCGAGTCCTTCGAGTGCGGCAACCATCCGGACGGATCGTGCCCGGTCTTCGATCGCCTGATCGGCAGCCGCGTGGCGATCGCGAACGCGGAACTGCGCTTCCCGCCGTGGGCGGCGTTCGGCGGCTCCGGCTTCTACGGGCCTGTCCCGGTGGAGGTCGCGCTGTTCACCGATGCCGGCGTTGCCTGGGGCAACAACACGCGCACCTTCTCGGACACGATCAAAGACCCCGTCGTCAGTGTCGGCGCAGCGGTGCGCGCGAACGTATTCGGCTTTGCGGTTGCCGAGATCAATTACGTGCGCCCGCTCGATCGCCCGGGCCGCGGCTGGCTCTGGCAGTTCAATCTGCGACCGGGCTTCTAGAGAACTCTCAAACGTGCAGGGTGCAGCGTGCAGGGTGCGCGCGTGCACCGTGCACCGTGCAAGGTGCGGGGTGCTGCGCAGGGTGCAAGGTGCTAGATCCGGTCATTCAGAGCGTTAGCTACGGTGTCAGCTAGCACCCGGCACCCTTGCACAGCACCGCGCACCCCGCACCTTGCACCCGCCAGCACCTTGTACGCTGTACCTTGCACTTTGAACGTTTCAAAGGTTAGGTCTTGACACATAAGCATTCTCTTATTAGTATGTCGCCACTATGGCGACAGCACGCGCGCGCAAGCGTCCCTACAGCGTTCATCCCAGCCTGAAGATGGTCGAGAGCTCGATGCGCAACCTCGAGGAGCGCACGGGCCGGACGGCGGAGCAGTGGGTCCGCTACGTTCAGAAGCACGGACCGCCGACTGAACAGGAGCGGCGTGCGTGGCTGAAGTCGGAACACGACTTCGGCACGAACTACGCGTGGTGGATCGCGGAGCTGTCCGTCGGTAAGGGAAGCGAGCAACTGAGTCCGGACGCGTACCTGAAAGCTGCCGAGGGCTACGTCGAGGCGATGTTCGCCGGGAAGCGCGCTCCGTTGCGGCCGCTGTACGATCGGCTCCTGGCGCTCGGTCTCGGGATCGGGCCTGACGTCAAAGCCTGTCCCTGCCAGACCATCGTGCCGCTCTACCGGCACCACGTTTTCGCGCAAATCAAGCCGACCACCAATACGCGCATCGATCTCGGCTTCGCACTCGGCGATCTCAAACCGACGGGACGACTCGTCGACACCGGTGGGTTCGCGAAGAAAGATCGGATCACGCACCGGATTCCGCTGACGTCCGAGGCAGACATCGACACCGACATCACGCGCTGGCTGAAGACGGCGTATGAAAAGGATGGCAAAGGATGACGCGCGATTTGCGGTTCGAGGCGGTCTATCCACACCCGATTGACAAGGTCTGGCGTGCGGTCACGGAACCTGACGCGATTGCCCGGTGGCTGATGAAGAACGACTTCGCGCCGCGAGTGGGCCATCGGTTTCGATTCACCGCGCCGCCTCAGCCCGGCTGGGACGGCATCGTCAACGGGGAAGTGCTGACGGTCGAACCGCCTCACAAGCTCGCGTACTCCTGGAAGGGCGGCCCGCTCGACACGGTCGTCACGATTTCGCTGACGCCGGCGCCCGGCGGCACGCGGTTGGTTCTCGAGCACACCGGCTTCCGCGGACCGAAGGCGCTTCTCGTCAGCCTGATCATGGGACGCGGCTGGAAGGGCATCGTCGCGAAGCGGATTCGCGACGTCGTCGATCAGCTGGTGCAGGGCGGCGATCTGTCGGCGCTCGTCGCCGGCTGCGCCGATCGCGGATGACGAGGGCAGCTGCGAGGCGGGAGGATCTGCCGTCAGACGTCTTTCGTGCGATTTCCGATCCGACGCGGCGCGCGCTCCTCGATCGGCTCAGGGCGAAGGAGCTGTCGGTTGCGGAGCTCGCGGCGCCATTTCGCATGACGCAGCCGGCGATCTCGCAGCACCTGAGGGTGCTGCGGGAGGCCGATCTCGTCCGGCCGCAACGCGTGGGACGCCAGCAGGTGTACCGGCTGAACGCGAGGCCATTGCGACAGGTGCGTGACTGGGCCGCGCACTACGAGCGCTTCTGGGAGCGCAAGCTCGGGGCGCTGGGGAAATACCTGGACGAGACGTAATAGGTCGACTAAAACTGCTGTCCGCTGTCCGCTGTCCGCTGTCCGCTGTCCGTCCCCAAGGTCCGGCTACAGCCTGGCTACAGCCTGGCTATAGCCGGACGCTACAAGCAGGGCGCTACGCTTACTCGGCCCTCAACGTCACGATGGGATCGACGCGCGTCGCTCGCAGTGTCGGGATCACGCTTGCGACAGCCGCGGAGGTCATTACGACCACCGCCACGGTCGCCGATGACACCGCGTCGAACGTCGAGACACCGACGACGAATCCCGAGAAGGCGCGGGCGGCGAGCCCGCCCAGCAGCAGCCCGCCAGCGAGACCCGCACCGACGCGGAACAGGCTGCCCGTTAGTACGAACTTCACGACATCACGCGTCTGTGCGCCGACCGCCTTCCGGATGCCGATCTCCCGCATGCGCTGGGCAACCGTGAACGAGACGAGGCCATAGATGCCGACCGCCGCCAGGAGCACCGCGATGACTCCCAATGCCGTCGTGAGTACTGCTCCGATCTGCGCGGGCAGCACCGCCACCGACACGGCTTCAGTCATGAGCTTCACGTCACCCGCGGCCGTCGGCGCCAGCACCAGCAGCTCGTGTTTCAGCGACGCTGCGGTGGCGCCGAGGTCCCTGGTTCGCACGACCAGCGTCATGTCGCGGATCGGTGACTGCTGAAGGGGAAGGTAGAAGGTTGGCGCGATCGCCTCCCCGAGCGTCCAATACTTGCTGTCGCGAACCACGCCCACGACTTCGACCTCGACCATCTCGTCACGCTTTGGCACGCGCACGCGACGTCCGATCGCGTCGCCGTTCCAGAAGCGCCGGGCCGCGGTTTCATTGACGATGAGGACGCCTGGGGATCTCTCGTCGTCGCGTGACGTGAAATCCCGTCCGGCCTTGAGTGGAATGCGCAGCGTGGCAAAGTAGCCAGGCGTCACGGTGTTCCCCATCACTCGCAGGGCCTCGGGTGACGCCCCCGCGTCGGCGCGCTGCACGCCGTACTCCTGGCGTCCGTACAACGAGAGGGGAAGGGCGAAGACCATGCCGGTCGAGTCGACACCGGGGAGAGCCGCCGCACGATTCTGAATGTCGTCAAAGATCGCCGCGCTGCGGTTCGTCTGGCTGTCGTCGAGTGACAGATTCGCGATCAACACCTGCGACGAATCGAATCCCGGATCGACGTTGGCGATGTTCCGCAGGCTTCGTGCGAACAACAGGCTCCACGCGAGCAGCATCGAACACAGCAGGACCTGGCCGATGACCAGCGCGTGCCGCAGCCGATGCGGGCCAGGTCCGCCGCTCTCGTCCTTCAGCGCCGTCAGCACGACCGTGCGCGACGCCCGACGGGCGGGAACGAGGCCAGAGAGGAGCGCCGCGCACGCCGTCAAGACAACCGCGTAGGCCAGCACCCGTCTATCGAGGCCGATGTCGAGATCCAGCTGAAAGGGCAGGCGTCCGAGGAGCGTGGGGAGAAATGCCGTGATCCACAGCGTCAGGACCATGCCCGCCACGCCGCCGACGATCGCGAGGACGGCGCTCTCCGTGACCAGTTGACGAATCACGCGACCTCGGCCGGCCCCGAGCGCGAGGCGAACGGCGAGTTCGCGCCGCCGGGAAACGGCGCGACCGATCAACAAGCCGGCGACGTTGGCGCATCCGATCAGCAGCACGCAGCCGGCGATGATCGTCAGGAGCGCCAGAAACGCGAACACCGGCAGCAGCGTTTTGCCGAGGCCTCGGAACAGACCGACACCCGTCACCGCGAAGACCTCTGTCGCACTGGCACGCAGGCTAACCTCCGGATGCTCCGTGGCCAGCGCCTGCATGAGCAGACGCGTTTCGGCGGCGGCGGCTTCCGCGTCGATCGACGGCTTCAGCCGACCAAAGACCTCGAACTGCGCGGCGGATCGATCTTTGACCACGCGTCCTTCGCGTTCCCTGGAGTCGATCGGCAGCCACACGTCGAACGCAAAGCCTGGCGGGACCAGCCCGCGGAAGCTCCTCGGCATCACGCCGATGACCTCACTCTGACGTCCGTCAAGTGCGATCGTCTTCCCGAGGATGGCGGCGTCCGCGGCGAATCGCGTCCGCCAGAACGTCTCGCCAAGCACGACCAGGTCGGTCCTGACGTCAGATGGGAGGAATGGACGGCCGGTGAGCGCGGCGACCCCCAGCGTGCTGAAGTAATTCGAGGTGACGATACCCGCGCGCACGCGTGTCGGAGCCTGACCCGACATGAGCGCTGCGGTCACGCTGCGTTGCGCGACGAGATCCGCGAACGTCGTCGATCGCTCGCGAACGTCGACAAGATTTGGCAGCGACATTCCACTCTCGCCCGGATAGACGCGAACAACCCGGCCGGCGTCGGCGATGCCCACCGGCTTGAAGAAGAGCGCGTTGACCAGGCTGAAGATCGCCGTGTTACTGGCGATGGCAACGGCAATGGTCCCGATGGCGATGGCCGAGAGGCCCGGAGTGCGCCGGATCAGGCGGAGACCGTATCTCAGGTCCTGTGCAACGTCAGAGGCGAATGTCAGCATCATGTGTCTCTCGTCGTGATTCGAGGGCCGGCCATAAGGATGCCACGGCAACGCCGATCGCGCCCGTGACAACGACCGCTGTCGTGTGTGCCCCGAAGACGTGCCCGGGATTTGAGAAGTGACAGAACAACCGCCATCCGGCGTCGGCCATCAGGCCTGATCCTAGTCCGTACAGCGCGCCGGCGATGCGCGGTCTCAGTGGAAACGCGCGCGCGACCAGCCAGCCGGAGACCGCCAGCGCCGGCAGCGCACTCAGGATGGTCGCCCCGAAGCAGACCCGCCAGACGTATCCCAGTGCCGGTGGCGCCAGTCGTGTGGAGCTGGACGACCACGTCATCCACGTGATGGTCATCACCGCGATCGCGGCCGTTCCGATTGCCAAGCCGAGCGCGCGACGAGACAACGTGGTTCCGGGGACCGCTTCGCGGAGCGCGAGGGCGACGAGCGTCAGGCCCAGCATCATCTGCAACGTTGACGCGCCCCACGTCAGCACCGGACCGACGGATGGAGCGTCCGCTCGCACGCCGAACACGATCACGGCCGCCACGAGCAGCAGGAGCGCGAACGGAACGACTGAGAACACGCGCAGCCGCGGCGGAGCGAGCGGCGTCACCGGCCGGAGATCCTGTGCGACCGCCGCACGCAGCGCCGGTGGAACCGGCGGCCTATCGTCAGCGGTCGTCATGCGGCCTCGCGCGCACCAACGAGCTCGATCTCATGATCGCTTCAGGATGTCGCGCAGATCGCCCATCCCGCGGCTCGACCGCAGCTTGGCCGCATCCGCACGGATGCCGAGGAGCTGCCCGATCTCGGCGAAGCTGAACCCCCAGACGTGATGGAGCAGCAGCGCCTCGCGCCGATCGGGCAGGAGCCCATCCAGCGCACGCCGTAGCGTGTCGCGGTCTGCCAGACGCTCGACGTCCGCAGGGACGGGTAGCTCCGGCAGCTCAATGCCCATCGCCGGACGCCGCGAACGGGTGCGCCGATCCATCAGCCACACGTGCCGGGCGATTGCAAACACCCACGGACGAAGGGGCAGCTCGGGTCGATACGTATGGCGTGAGCGATGGACTTGCAGGAACGATTCCTGGAGCAGATCCTCCGCGTGCGCACGTTCCCGGCAGAGGCTCGTGAGATACCCGAGGACTGGAGCGGCCAGCGTCGCGTAAATGCCCTCGAAGGCCTCCAGGCTCCCACCCTGATAGGCCGTCATGAGCCGCTGCAGCTCGTCGCCGTCCACGCCATGTCCTTCAGGTTTGCCGGAAGGGGCGGGATGGGAACACTCCAGTTCCCGGTTCCCCGTTCCGGTTCCCAGTTCCCAGGGTACTGTCTACTTGATCTGCTCGAGCTGTTTCAGGTGGTGGATGTCGTGTCCGGCCATTTGCGCTTGAATCCACCCAACGTTCAGCGCGCCGTATTCCGGGTGCGTGAACGGGCGATCCCGCTGTTCGGCTGTCAGCGTTCGCCACATCGCGAGGTTGAAGCGGCGGAGCGTCGTGTAGGTGTCGAGCGCCACACGCGCTTCAGCGGCGTCATCCAACGGCAGCCATTGGTCCTGGTCGAAGGCCTGCGCCGCGTAGTTCGGGGTCGTCAACGCGAACCGCGCACGGATGGGGAGCGCCAGCTCGGTTTGCGCGAGATGGATCAGGATCCGGCGCGCGCTCCATTTGCCGGGCGCGTACGTCCGTTCGAAATGGTCGTCGCCCCAGCGTTCGACGTGCATGTAGATCCGGCGCGGCGTTTCCGCGAGGGCCTCGAGCGGATCGCGCGTGCCGAGATCGGCTCCGTAAGGATTGGCGGTCATAGCGATGCCATGATCGCCCAATTCACGCAATTGCCAAAATCGGAGGAACCGCCACGACCGCAGGCGCTTGTCCGGCTGAAGCCGGACGCTACGTGAGCCGGACGCTACGTCGTCGCCGACCGCACTCGCACGAGCGCGGCGACTTCGGATACGAGCGCGGGGGCTGAGATCGGCTTGGCGAGAAATCGCTGGAAGCCGGCCTGAATCGCGCGCGCGCGGTCGCGCGGTTCGGCAATGGCGGTGAGCGCGAGGGCGGGTGTCGCCCCGCCGTCGCTCGCGGGCAGTTCGCGGAGCTGCCGGAGCAGGGCGCATCCATCCTCTTCGGCCAACGTGAGATCCACGATCCATCCGCTGAACGGCATCGAGCCGATCAATCGGCACGCGTCGGCGGAGGTCGCCGCTGTCTCGACGACAGCGCCTGCAACTTCGAGCGCCGCGGCCGCCATCGAGCGGCAGTCCTCGTCCATGTCGACGACGAGCAGGCGGACGCCGGTCAGCACCCGTGGGCCGGATTGCTCGGCGGCTGGTGGGGCCGCGTCGGCGGGATCCGCGGTCGACGTTTTGAGCGGAATGAGGACGGTGAACCTCGATCCGTGCCCCGAGCCTTTGCTCTCGGCCGTCACCGACCCGCCATGCAACTCGACGAGATGCCGCACGATGGCGAGCCCGAGCCCGAGCCCTCCGTGGGCGCGGGTTGGACTGCTGTCGGCCTGCTGGAATCGATGGAAGATGTGCGGGAGGATGTCGGGTGCGATGCCGGCTCCGGTGTCCTTCACCGACAGTTCCGCGTAGCTGTCCCGCTGACGCAGCCGTACGTCGACGGACCCGCCCGTCGGCGTGAACTTGACCGCGTTCGAGAGGAGGTTCCATCCGATCTGTTCGAGGCGTACGACGTCGCCCCACACGAAGAGCGGCGAGTCATCGGCCTGAAGCGAAAGCTGGACATTGCGAGCCCGCGCAGACGAGCGCACCGAATCGACAGCGCTGCGGACGACGGCGGTCAGATCCGCGCGAACGGGCTCGAGATGGAGTCGGCCCGTGAGAGTGCGCGCGACGTCGAGGAGGTCTGAGACGATCTGCGACTGCGCGCGCGCATTGCGTTGAATGACCTCGAGGGCGTGCGCCGTGCGCGCCTGGGACAAGGAGCCTCCGCGAAGGAGAGAGACCCAGCCGAGGATCGCATTGAGCGGCGTCCGCAACTCGTGCGACACCATCGCAAGGAATTCGTCCTTCAGACGATTCGCTTCCTCAGCGGCACCGCGTGCGGTGGCAAGGGTCAGCTCCAGCCGTTTCTGATCGTCGATGTCGGTGGCGGTGCCGAACCACTGCTCGACCCGCCCTTCCGCGTCGCGGACAGGTACAGCCCGCGCGAGAAACCACCGCCATTCACCCGTCTTCGCGTTGCGGAGTCGATACTCGACGTCGAACGGCTGCGCTGACTGCCGGGCGCGCTCCCACACCTCGCTGACGGCCGACTGGTCGTCAGGGTGCACGGCCTGGTGCCATCCGTTCTCACCCCGCGACTGGTCGAGCGACAGCCCGGTGTACTCCGTCCACTGCTCGTTGAAGTACTCGATGCCCTGCGCCTTCGCGGTCCAGACGATCTGGGGCATGGCGTTGGCCAGTTGTCGCAGCCGCTGCTCGCTGTCGCGAAGCGCAGCTTCGACGCGACGGCGCTCCTGGATCTCGCGTTGCGCGGCGAGGACGCTGGCCTCGAGCTGTCTCCGGTCCTCGCGCATCCGATTGAGCACGACGGCGACCGCGACGACGAATCCCGAGAAGAGCGTGAGCCGGACGGATTCTTCCCAGGTCACGAGAAACGTGCCCGGAATGCGCGGGGAGTCGAAGTAGAGACGGGTCAGAACACCGGCGGCACCGGTGAGGAGTGCCGGGCCCATGCCGGCGAACCAGGCCGCGAATACCGTCGCGAACATGAAGAGCGCGAACGGTGCGGTCGTCTCCCACAACGGAGACATGATCGCCCGCAGCGCCAGTGCGCCGATGACGATGCCGAGGGCGACGAGATAGCGCCGTGAGTCGGAAAGGGATCCCACGAGTGAGCGATGCGCGCCTCCGCCGCGCGTCGCATCATCGCACGTTTACGGCCAGAACCAAGCTCGTCCATCCTCAGTTCCTCGCTGAGGTTACAGACGCTTCCTCAGCCAGCGACGGCCGTGGATGCTCATGTCCACGAGATCGTCGGCGGTCATGTTCGAGTAGCCGGCGGCCTTCACGTCGCGGATGAACGCGGCGTCCACTCCGTGGATGCGGAACCTCACAAGCTCATCGCCTTTGACGCTGCCGTAGCCGAGATCCTTCAGCTCGCGGATGAACTGTGGCGTCACGCCGTGAATCCGGAGCTTCGTCAGATCGTCGACGCTGAGATCGGTATAGCCAAGGCCCCGCAGCTCCTTGACGAAGTCGGCGCTGACGCCGTGAATGCGCATCTGCACTGCTTGATTGAGCGTGAGGTCCTTGTAGCCGAGATCGCGCATCTGGCGGATGAAGTCGGGCGTCGCCCCGTGGATGCGAATCTGAACCAGCTGATCGATGGCGAGATTGCCGTAGCCGAGATCGCGCATCTGTCTGATGAAGTCGGGCGTCACACCATGAATCCGCATCTTGACGAGGTCGTCCACCGAGAGCTTGTCGAATCCCGCGGTCTTCACTTCCTGGATGAACGCCGGCGTCGCCCCATGAATCCTGGTCCTGACGACATCGTCAATCGTCAGGCTGCGATAGCCGGCGTCTGCGAGCGCTTGAACGTACTGCGGCGTGGCGCCGTGGATGCGGGTGCGCACCAGTTCCTCGATGGAGAGCTTGTCGTAGCCGGCCCTGCGCAGCCCCTGGATGTAGGTCGCGTCCACGCCGTGAATGCGCAGGCGGACCAGGTCGTCGAGGTCGACGTTCTTGTAACCCTCGGCCTGAATCGAGGTGATGAACGAGCGGCTGACGTCGTGGATCGCCAGTCTGAGCAAATCGCGCGCGGTGAGATCACGCGAGGTCTGCCGCATCGCCGCTGCGTAGTCCGGGTTGCCGGTGAACCGCCACGTGCCCGAGCCGAGGCCGTTGTCGAACGAGCCCTTGAAGTCGAGGCTGCCCGCATCACGCTTCAACGAGAACTGGACGTTCGCCGCTGTCCAGCGTTCGTCGCGCATGCCCAGACCAGATAGTTCCGAGACCGGTATGCCGATGCCGACGTTGTCTTCATCGGTCAGGTCGAGTTGAAACGAGATCCAACGGTCGCCGTTCGTGCGGGTCCATCCGTCCTGCAGCCGGGCGCGCCACGTCCCGTCGAGGGCTGACGTGGGCTGAAGTGGAATAGCGTCCGTCGTGACGAAGAGCGCGGCGGCGACGAGCAGCAGTCTCATGGGCGTCCTTTCTCGGGCGTTGGACGGCCCACATGCCAGGAAGGTTGGAAGGCGCGCTAATGGTGCCGGAGAAGATCCGGTTCGGCCAGAAGACGCGTGCGCAGCGCGGAAAAGGCCCGCCCTCGATGGCTGACCGAGGCCTTCCGCTCGAGATCGAGCTCTCCGAGGGTCGACCCGAACGGAGGATAGAAGAAGATCGGGTCGTAGCCGAAGCCCTTCGTGCCTCTGGGCTCGTGGGAGATCTGGCCGTCCACGACGCCCTCCGTCTCGGCCAGCACCTGACCTCGATCGGCGAGAGCCACGGCACAGACGAAACGGGCCGGGCTTTCGCGTGTGCCGCGCGCGCGCAGCAGCTCGAAGATCTTGCGGAACTTCACCGAGTAGTCCTCGCCGTACCACCGCGCGGAGTGGACGCCCGGCGCCCGATCGAGCGCCGCGACCTCAAGGCCCGAGTCGTCGGCCACGCACGGCAGCCCTGTCGCCTGCGCGTAGTAGATCGCCTTGAGACGCGCGTTTTCGGCGAAGGTTCGACCGGTCTCGGCGGGCTCCGGGATCGGCGGGAACGACGAGAGCGAGACCAGGGCCGGGGTCACGCCTTCGAGAAGAGGCACGATCTCCCGAAGCTTGCCGGGATTCGTGGTTGCGATCACCAGCGTCATGGGTCGGGATGGATCAGCGGCCGAGATCGCCCACGATCGCGCGCTGGAGCGCCACAAGCTCGCGGATGCCACCGTCCGCGAGTTGCATGAGCGAATCGAGCGTGCTCTGCTCGAACGGCGGGCCCTCTGCCGTGCCCTGGACCTCGATGAACCGGCCGTCGCCGGTTTTGACGATGTTCATGTCCACGTCGGCGCGAGAATCCTCGTCGTAGGCGAGGTCCAGCATCGGCTCGCCGGCAACGACGCCGACGCTCGTGGCCGCTACGTAATCGCTCAACGGCAGGTTCTTGAGGGCGCCGTTATCGCGTAGCCGCTGAAGGGCGAGCGCGAGGGCCACGAATCCGCCGGTAATCGACGCCGTGCGTGTTCCGCCGTCGGCCTGCAGCACGTCGCAGTCGATCCAGACCGTTCGTTCGCCGAGCTCGGGCAGACGCGTCACCGACCGTAGCGAGCGGCCGATCAGGCGCTGAATCTCCTGCGTGCGTCCGCCGACCTTCCCGGCGGTGGACTCGCGCTGCGTGCGGGTGGATGTCGCGCGCGGCAGCATGCCGTACTCGGCGGTGACCCAACCTTTGCCCGAATTCCGGAGGAACGGAGGAACGCGATCCTCCACGCTCGCTGCGCACACGACGCGCGTGCGGCCGACTTCGATCAGCACCGAGCCTTCGGCGTGGGCGAGAAAGCCTGGAGTAATCCGCGTCGGCCTCAATTGGGCCGGGCTGCGACCATCGCTGCGACTCATGATGGTTCCTTGTCGGTTTTGATCCACTTGAGATTCTTCTGCAGAGGATGCCGCAGGTCCACGTGACCTGCGAGTGTGTCCACTTCTTTGCCGTCGACGAGGATCTGCACGCGCTGGATCGCGGGCAGGTTCACGGTGATCGCATTGACGATCGTGTAGACGGTGAAGATCTCGTCAATTGCGCCGCCGGGATGCTTCGTGCGCGCATCGCCGCTCAGATCGACGAAGGCTTCGCCGCGGTCTGTGATGTAGAGGGCTCGCAAGGTCGTACCGGGCGGGATTGCCGAGGCCAGCGGCGGCGGCGCATCCTTGAGCTGCGCTTCGACAATCTGTCTCGCCTGGTCGAGCATCTGCTCGCCAAACGGCACTTCCCGCTGTACGCCGACGAGGGCGAGGCCGTCCTCGGATACGAAATACAGAGTAGCGGTGATTTTGCGTTCCGCGACAGGAGGCGGCGGCGCGGCTGTCGCTTGGACGACGGGCTTGGGCGCGTACGAGCGCGGCAAGGCGACAAAGAGGATCCAGGCTCCCGCAATCGCGACGGCAGCGATCGCGAAAGCGGCCGCAAGCCGCCGCGACATCAGCGCACCCCTGGACCAGGGCCGCCGGACCGGCCAGCGGGCGCAGCGCCAGTCGCGCTCGTGCCGGCCCCGAGATCACGGAACCGCACGATGCTCTCCACGAGTGCCTGAACGACCGCGGACTGGAAATCTTCGGACACGAGCTGCTTTTCCTGCTGCGGATTCGAAATGAATCCCATCTCGACGAGCACCGCCGGCATGTTGGCGCCGACGAGGACGCGGAAAGGCGCCTGCTGGATCGCGCGCGGGCTCATCGGCACGCGCGAGCGAAGTCCCGCCTCGATGGTCTGCGCCAGCAGCGCCGAGCGTTCGATGTAACGCGCCTGCGCCATTTCCCACAGGATCACCTCGATGTCGCGCGTGCCGCCGCCGAAGACCGGCAGCGCCTCGCTTTCACCGTGCGCGACGCGCTGTGCCTGCTCGCCGTACTCCGCCAGACTCAGATAGAAGACCTCCGCACCACTCATCGCCGGACGGACCGACGCGTTCGCATGCAGGCTGACGAAGAGATCAGCTTTGTTGTTGTTGGCGACGGCTGCGCGCTCGTCGAGTCCAACTGTCTGGTCGCTGTCGCGGGTCAGGATCACGCGGGCACCCAGCCGTGCCTCGAGCGCGGCCTTCAGCCGGCGTGCCACGGTCAGGGTAACGGTCTTCTCGAGCGTTCCGTCCTTTCCGTGCGCGCCGTCTTCCTCGCCGCCGTGTCCGGCATCGACGACGATCGTCCGTAGTCCACCTGGCTGATTCAGCTCGAGAAGCGGCGGCGCTTCCTGCGGCGCCGGCTGCGCCTGTGGTTGCGCGGCTGGCTGCCCCTCCGTCGTCTGTGCCGTGACATCGATCACGAGGCGTCCGCTGCCGGCATCGCCGGGGAAGTCGGAGGCGCGATACGACGCGAACCGCGGACCCAGATCGACGACGATCACCGCCGGGCCGTCACCGGGGTGGACGTTCTGAATCAGATCGGGAACGGTGGACGAGGGGAGCGTGGCATCGAGGCTGTCGGCTTCGAACCGGATGAGCAGGCGACTACTGTCCTGCGAAACCGCGTGCGGTGTCGCTGGCGCGATGTCGATCGTCAAGCGGGCCAGGAGACTCCCCTGCGATTCAACCCGGCTCGCGATCCGCGGGACGCGCATTTCGCCCAGGAGAATCAGGCGGGATGGTTTACGAAGCTCGAGGCGCGTGCCGAGCGCGGGCGCCAGCGCGCGCGAAACAAAATCGACCGGAACGAACCACGTGCGCCCGTCGCGAACGGGCGCGGCCGGTAATGAAATCAGGCGGCCGCCGACGGACGCGAGGGCCTGACCTGGCGTCAGCGCGATCGTCTGCGATCGGGTTGAAACGCTGAGCCCACCCGCGAGCGGCTCATCACGAACCGTCAGCTCGAACAGCCGCGCGAGATCGTCGAGCGAGAACATCTCCTGCCCGGCCATCGTGCGCGCAGCGAGTGGTCGCCGCCCGTCCTTGGAGAGGACGGTATATGGCGCCGGTGTCACGGACGTCTGCGCGTGAGCCACCGCAGCCACCCACGCCAGCGCCGCCGCCGCCGACAGGGTGAGCACCGCGGCTAAACGTCGAGGAGTCAAGACGTTTCAATGATAGCACCCGGGATCGGGGGCTCGGGGGTTGGGAGGAGATGTACCGTGCCTGGGTGCCAAAGGTGCCTGGGTGCGAGGGTGCCTATGGTGCGAACGTGCCAAGGTGCCAAGGTGCCAAGGTGCAGCACACGAAGCCGGTCGTGCTGGGGCGGGCTGAAATACGCTCGTCGCTGATAGCACCAGTAATGACGAACTACCGTTGCGAGCGACGCGACTGAGCGCCGCAAACTGCCAGGGGACGGGACTCGCGCACAATCGCTGCTGAAAGTACCGGTAGCGACGAACCATCGGCGCAAGTGGTGGCAGGCCGCGGGGACCGCCCCGCGACCGTGCCGGTGCGACCAGCGAGTGGCTGCTAATCAGCGGCGCAAGCGGGCCGCCAGCTTCGCTGGCGGATGTGAAATGGGCGATGGCACATGGGCCATGGAAAGCGGCCCGCCAGATGCTCTGAAAGCGGATAGTCGCAGCGAATCAGCGGCGCGAGCGAAGCGAAGCGCTGGCAGGCCGCGGGGGTGGGGCCCCGCGGCAAACTAATAATGGAGGCGCCGGGATTTGCACCCGGGTCCGAAAATACATCCCCGCAGGAATCTACGATGCGTATCCGCTTCTGAAATCTCGTCCCCGGCGTGGAGAAGCGGCGAACAACCGCCAGGAACCATCCCCGAAAAATCTCATCGCCGACGTCCGGGGAGGCCGCCAGCAACCAGCCTGCTGAAATGACATCCAGCCCCGGCCCGCAGGCTGATCGGGGTGGACGCTCACAGGTTATTAAGCTGCGAGAGCGAGCTGCGTGTCCGCAGTTATGGTTGTTTCCATCTGATTTACGAGGGTGATGGTCCTCGGCACGCATCCTGCGAAACCGTATCTCCGTCGAATCTAGGTCGCCCCCTCAAGCAGAGTCGAGCATCCGCGCCCGGAAGACGGCGTCGAGCGGTTTCTCGCGCTCAACGCAATTCGACATTGTACGGCTTCCTCGGCATCCCGTCAAGTTGCTGTCGTGGTTGAAGTTGCGGGCTTTTCTCTGCTTGACTTGATGGGAGCCGGTCCGGATAATGCGGAGAATGGCCGAGGACCAGCTTCGAACTGCGTTCGAGGCAATTCACGCCAAATTCCAGGACGAGTTGGACGCGCTTCGCCGGGCGCTCGAAGCCCAGCAGACGAAGGCCGTCGAGGAAGCACGTCGTCACGCCGACGCCGCCGCCGAAGCGCAGTGGAGCGCGAAGATTGATGCGCTCCGCGCAGAGGCGGCGACGGCCGCGACTCGCGCGCGCGAGGAGCATGATCGCGCGCTGGCGGCGGAACGTCAGCAGCTCGAGGCGGCTCGACTCGAAACCCGGCAGCACGCGGAAACCACGTCGCGTGCCGAGCAGGACCGTGCGCGGGAGCTCGACACCGCGCGCGCGGAACTCGCTGACGCGCGTCGAAAGTCCGAAACCGCGAGTGCGGAGCTCGACGCCATGCGTCGCGAGCTCGAAACCGCGCGTGCGGAGCGCACTGCGTTGACTGCCGCGCGCGAAGAGGCGACCTCCGCACTTCTCACGGAGCGCGAACGCGCCGCAGCCGAAATCGAAGCCTCGCGTCAGCGCGCGGTTGCACTGGAGCACGCGCGCGCTCAGCTGCAGGTCACGCTCATCGCCGATCGCGATCAGGCGTTGCAGAAGGCGAACGCACTGTACGAGCGCGACACCGCCGCCGCCGTCACGGAAGCCAGGGCTCAGGAGCGTCAGGCGCAGTTGGCGATCGTCGAGCGGCTGCTTGAAGCGGTCAAGGCTCTCGACAGTGGGCGCACGTTATCGGAAACACTCACGGCGCTCGTGACGGCCATTCGGCCTCACGCTCCGCGCTCGGCGGTCTTCATCGTCGATCGCGATCAGTTGCAGCCGTGGAAGGCCGTTGGCTTCGAGAATCTTGGACCGCAACCTTTTTCTGCCAGCGACGATGGGCTCCTGGCGCGTGCCGTTCGCAACGCTGAGCCTGTGTCAACCGCTGTAACCTCGGCACCTTCATTTGCCTCACTGCCGTCGGGGCGCGCCGCGCTCGCGGTGCCGATCATCGTCGGCGGTCAGGCCGTTGCCGTACTGTACGCTGATGACGGAGGTGCGCAGCCATCGCAGGCGCCAGCGTCGTGGCCGGAAGCCGTGCAGATCCTCGGCCGCCATGCCTCGATGTGCCTGGCACACCTCACTGCCGTGCGTACCGTGCAAGCCGCGAGATTCGCGGTCACGCCCAAAGCTCAGCCCGCCGTTCCCTCCGTGACGCCTTCGGTGGCGCCGCCGCGATCGCAACAACAGACTGCGGCAGCGCCGGTATCGGACGAGGAGAGCAGTGCGCGGCGATATGCGCGCCTGCTCGTTTCGGAGATCAAGCTGTACAACGAGTCTGCGGTTCGGCTCGGACGCGAACGCCGGGATCTCCTGACGAGGCTGGGCGCCGAGATCGAGCGCGCGCAGCGGCTCTATGAAGAGCGCGTCCCGTCCTCGATTGGCGCGCGGTCTCAATACTTCCATCAGGAACTGGTGCAGACGCTCGCCGACGGCGATCCGGGTCTGCTCGGTAGTTCGGCGAGGCACCGGTGATCAGGCGAACTCTGGTCTCAGCGCTGGTTCTGGCTGGTCTGCTCGTGCCGCCATCGCGCGTCGTGCGTGCGACGTCCGATCAACTCGCGCCGACGGTTCATCCGCCACTTCCCGGAACTGCCAGCGAGTTGTGGCTGGTGCCGAGCGACGACGACGTGAACAAGCGCGCGCTCGCGGCCTATCAACCGCTCGTCGACGGTGCGGCGCGGTACGCTGCGGGTGATTACGCGGCCGCTCTCCCGCTCGTCAGCCGCCCGTCGCTCGCGTCGACGCCGCTCGCCGACTACGCCGCGTACTACACGGGACTCACGCAGTTGCGCTTGTCCCGGACACCCGAAGCCCGGGCAACGTTTCATGCGCTGACGGAGCGGAAGCCCGCGGGCTATCTCGCCATTGGCGCTGCCCTCGGCGAGGCAGAAGCCGCTGAAACAGTCGGCGACTTCAAGGCCGCGATGGTCATCTACGCGGCGCTCGCAGAGTCCAAGATCTCGGTCAACGACGAGGTGCTCTCGCGGCTTGGCCGCGCCGCGCTTGCCGCGGGCGAGCGGCGGAAGGCGGCGGAAGCGTTCTATCGCGTCTACTTCGAGTACTCGTTGACGGACGCCGCCGTCGCCGCTTCGATGGAGCTCGAAAAACTGCAGGGCGAAATCGATCGCACCGGCTACAAGAGTGATCTCGGCCGCGCGCAGGTCCTCTTCGGCGCACGCCGGTACTCGGAAGCGCGTACCGGGCTCGCCGCGATCCAGAGTCAGGCGACTGGCGACGATCGGGAGCTGATCGATCTGCGCATCGCCGAGTGCGACTTTTTCGGCAAACGATATCAGGCCGCACTCGATCAGCTTCGCCCCTACGTCGACAGCGCATCGCGCAAGGCGGAAGCCCGATTCTTCACATTGAGTGCGTTGCGTGAGCTCGGGAACCGCGACGCGTTCATCGCGCAGACCCGCGCGCTCGTGACCGATTTCCCCGACAGCACCTGGTCCGAAGAAGCGCTCAACAACCTCGGCACGTACTACATCGTCGGCAACGAGGACGATCTGGCCGCGGACGCCTTCCGCGAGCTCTACGAGAAGTTCCCGAACGGGACGCGGGCCGAACGCGCGGCCTGGAAATACGGCTGGTGGCGATACAAGACGGGCGCATACGCCGAAACCGTGCGCGTATTCGAATCGGCGGCATCCACGTTTGCCCGGTCGGATTACCGGCCATCATTCCTCTACTGGGCGGCGAGAGCGCACGCGAAGCTGGGTGAGGGTGATCAGGCGGATGCGCGGCTGCGTCTGGTGCGGACAGACTACGGCAACTCGTACTACGGCCGTCTGGCTGGTGCGCAACTGTCGCGACAAGCGGGCATGCCGATCGAGAACGTGGTGCCGGCCGTCCAGCAGTCTTCCCCCGTTGATCCGACACGCCCGCCGCCGACCGAGAAACTGATCAGGGTTCTGCTCGCGGCCGGCCTTTACGACGACGCCCTCAATGAGCTGCGATATGCGCAGCGCGCCTGGGGATCGTCACCCCAGATCGACGCGACGATTGCGTGGGTCTATCACCAGAAGGGGGAACTGCGCCGGGCGATCAGCCTGATGCGGCGTGCCTATCCCCAGCACCTGACCGCGAATGGTCAGGAGGTTCCCGCGGAGATTCTGCAGGTCATTTTCCCGCTGACCTACTGGGATTCGATCCGCAGGCATTCTGCGGCAAGGGATCTCGATCCCTACGTGGTCGCGGCGCTCATTGCGCAGGAGTCGACGTTCGATGCGAAGGTTCGCTCGAACGCGAACGCCTGGGGCTTGATGCAGATCGTGCCGTCAACGGGCCGCAGGCTGGCGCGGACGCTGGGGATCAAACGCTTCAGCACCGCGACCCTCACCGATCCCGAAGCCAACATCCGGATGGGCACGCTCTACTTCTCGAAGCTGATCGAGCAGTTCGGTGGGACCTACTACGCGTTGGCCAGTTACAACGCCGGAGAGAGCCGTGTCGTGCGGTGGAAGGCCGAGCGTCCCGGGCTCGATCAGGACGAGTTCATCGACGACATTCCATTCCCGGAGACCCAGAACTACGTGAAACGGATTCTCGGCACGGCGGAGGACTACCGCCAGCTGTATGGGAAGGGTGGCGGACGCCCCATCCCCCTTTCACAGATCGCAGCGACCACCGGTCCGCAGTCCTCGGCGTCCGGCTCGAAGGCGGGCTCTACGAAATCCTCGTCGACACCTTCGAAAAAGGCTCCCGCGAAGAAACCGTCCACGAAGAAGAAGCCATCCCCGAAACGCTAGGTTGGTTTCGCAGGCCTTTCACTTCGGCCAGGCGACGACCTCGTAGATCCTGATCCAGTCGTCTTCGGTGATCTGTCGAAGGTATTCCGCGTACGCCTGCAGGCTCTTCTCGATTTCCGGCATCCGTTCGCGTCCGTACAGATCTCGATGGATGACGATGTACCGCACGCGCCGTTTCTTCAGCGCGTCGAAGCTCTCGCGCGAAGGGAAAGGCGCCAGTGTCACGGCGAGCTCGCGGAAGTCGGGAGGGATGTAGTCGCTGTAGCCGTTGACGAGCGGCTGCCAGTGGATGGTCGAGTTCAGCATGTAGATGGTGTGAATGTAGAAGTCGATCCGTCGCTCGAAGAAAGGAAACTCGGCGACCGCGCCGTGCGGCAGCCCGGCGAGGACTCGATACGCAGGCGGGATTGGCTTCGAGATTCGCCAATTGACCGGATAATTGTTGAGATCGAGCAGCGCCAGTACGCAGGCCGCTGCGGCAATCGCGCCCGCGCGCAATGGAAACTGCCGGCGAAGCGCGCGAACGGCGAAGCCCGCAAATATCGAGAACACCAGCATGACCACGATGCCAGTGCGTCCCGGCGCGCGGAGGAACGAAAACACGGGAATGAGCTTGTACAGGACCGTGTAGAGACCGGCTCGGGGGCCGAGCGATATCCAGAACGCGAGAACGCCGACCGACCCGTAGAAGATTGCCGTCTCACGATCGTTTCCGGACGGTTGCGTTGCGAGCGTCGACGGCCTGAACGCCGCGGCAATCCCGACTGCTCCGAGCACGGTTGCCACGAAACCGGGGAAGAGCACCTCGTGATTCCAATCGCGGATGATCGGCAGCAGCCACGTGTGGGCGTTGGCGGATGACGCCAGGTACGACCGCACGTACGCAGAATACGCAACCGCATCGTCGAGCGATCGACGGAAGCCGGTTTCCTCCTGCACCTGGAGATAGGGCACAAAGAAGGGTGCGACGATGGCGATCGACGTGGCGGCGGCGATTGCGATCGCGACCCAGTAGCGGCTCGACGTCCAGTTTCGCCGCGACCAGGCGAAAAAGAACGTCGCGTAGCCCGTGATCAGCGCGCCGAAGATTCCGTAGTACGCACACGACAGCGCCAGGACGGCGAGCGAGAGGCCCAGCAGCAGGCCCGCGCGCGGCGAAGGCGCGTCGACGAGCCGTTGCAGCGCCAGCAGTGACAGCGGCAGTCCGGCGACCATCAACAGCTGGATGTGCGTCGTGTGAGAGAAGAAATACGGGCTGAACGCGAAAAGCAACGCGGATGCCGCGGCGGCACCGGTGTCACGGGTCAGCCTCCGCGCGAGCAGCCATGTCGTGACGACGGTCGCGGCAAAGGCGATCAGGACGACGAGGTTGTGCGCGAGCTCGGCGTTGCCCGTCAGCCAGAACGTCGGCGTCGCGAGGACGCCGGCGACGATGTTGGCTTCCGAGTACGCGAGGGTGAGCCGATGCGGATGGTAGATGTTCGCGTCGAAGAGATTCGAGGGATCGGTGAGGAGCGCATGGGCCACCCAGGCAACCGTCCACACCGAGAAGCGGGCGTCGCCGCTGTTGCTCGTGCGGCCAAGATGGGCAAGGTCAGTGGCGAGCGGCCACGTCATCACGACCGTGGCAACCAGCGCAGCTCCGCACAGCGCGAGGCCCCGGACGGCCCGGGGAGTGATGGTATCGCGCCGGTGCTCCATGTAGAATGCCGGTCATTCTAACCCGATCCTCACTGCTCGCCGCCGCGCTGCTGACGGCGATCGTCGCGTGGTTGTCGCAGGGCAGCGTCGCGATCGTCGATGGCGGCGCACGGATCGCGCTGCTGCCGTACAACCCGGGCGCGTTGACTCTGGCAGCCGCCGCGGCGGCAGCGACGATCGTTCTGATCCGACGATCCGGAACACTTACACCCCTCCTGTTGCTGGTCCTTCCGATCCTGCCGTGGCTTCCGGTTGGAGCGCCTGCCTTTCTGATGTGGTCCGGCCCGCTCGTGCTCGCGCCATGGATCGCGGCTCTCCCCGTTTTTCTCGCCAGCGCTCCGACGCGGATGATCCGACCGGCGGTGTTGACGTCGCGGCCAGCGTTTTCAGCGGGAGTCATCGCGGCCGCAATCTACATGTTTGCGGCGTGGCAGGTCGCGCCATCCAGGCCGGGTGGCGACGAGCCGCATTACCTCGTGATCACGCAGAGCCTGCTGCTGGATCACGACCTCAAGATCGAGAACAACCATCGTCGCGGTGACTACCGCGCGTACTACCCCGGCGATCTGTCGAAGCCGGACTACTATCGGCGCGGCCGTGACGGCGAGATCTATTCGATCCATGCGCCCGGCGTGTCAGCGCTCGTCCTGCCGGCGTTCGCTATCGCTGGTTACCGTGGCGTCGTGTTGTTTCTGATCGTGCTCGCCGGCGTTACCGCCGGTCTTGCGTGGCGGCTCGCGAAACGCGTCAGCGGCCGAGACGACGCGGCGTGGTTCGGATGGGCGGCGGTTGTGCTGTCGCCGACGCTGCTCCTCAACTCGTTCACCGTTTATCCGGACGGACCGGGAGGATTCTTCGTCCTGACAGGCGTCTGGGCGCTGGTGCGGGCGCGTGACGAGCGCGCATCGGGCGCCGAATCGGCGCGGCCGTGGTTTTTGCACGGTGCTGCGCTCGCCGTGCTGCCGTGGCTGCACACGCGCTTCGCGCTCCTCGCTGGCGGACTGGGTGCGCTGGTGATGCTCGAGCTCGCGCGGACGACGAATCCGGCGGCAAAAGGCTCGGCGTTCTTGGCGGTGCCCGCAGCCAGCGCGCTCGCCTGGGTCGGCTTCTTCGTGGCGATCTACGGCGTACCCGATCCCGCGATTCCGTATCGGGGCAGCGACCTGGGCTCGATGGCGTACATCGCGGGAGGGATGGCCGGGCTGTTCTTCGATCAGCTGTACGGACTGCTCGTTTATGCGCCCGTCCTCGTGGCGGCCATCGCGGGGCTGATCGTGATGCCTCGCGTCCGTCCGGAATTCAAGTGGCTGCCCGCGGAGCTGGTGTTCGTGATGCTGCCGTACCTGCTGACCGTCACCCATTTCGCGATGTGGTGGGGAGGGTTCAGCTCGCCGGCGCGATTCCTTGTTCCGCTCGTCCCGTCGCTGGCGATTCCGGCTGCCGTCGCCTGGGCCGGCGCGGCCCGGCGTGCGACGCGCGCGACGCTTGCTGCGTCACTTGCCGCGACGGCCATGATTGCAGCCGCGGTCGTCCTCGTCGACGGCGGACGTCTCGCGTACTTTCTGCGTGACGTTGTCTACTCTGGTGTGCTCGATTGGGCGAACCGGGCTGCGGACCTTCAGCACGGCTTACCCAGTTTCTTTTCGCGCGCGCGCCGCGGAGCACCTGGTTCCCGGTTCTATCTGGAGATCGCGATCTGGATCGGGGCGGTCGTGTCGGCGTGGCTGCTCGTCCGCGCGGCCGATCGATCGCCGAGGCTGAACTCGCGTCCGCGGCTCGCGACGGCTACGGTGCTGGCGCTTGCCGTCGCGATCATGGCTGCGCTGACGATTGTCTGGAGGATAGAAGGCGTGAGCGGCGTCGAGGCTGCCGCGCAGGTCGATCTCCTGCGCACGGTGGGAACGTCGCACAAGTTCCTCGCGCTGGATCTCTCGCGTCTCCGGCGTATCAAGGCGTCCGAACTGCCCGAGCGCCTCATCGTGCGACTGGACGCGTCGCCGCCAGCGCCGCCGGCGTCGGGTCGCGACGATCGCCCGATCTTTACCGTGCCGCAGATTCCGGCGGGCGATTACCTCGTGCACATCGACCGCAGCGGCGGCGGCGGCTGGATCATGCTGGGCATCGGCCGCGACCAGTTCTCGGTGCTGACGCAGCCGGCCAGCTTTTTCGACGGAGAGGTTCGCGTCCGTTTTCCCGTGGACGTCCGGGCACTCGTCGTCCGTGGCGATGAAGACTCGCGCCAGCAAGTGCGCGGGCTGACGATTCGGCCGGTGACGATTCTGACACCCGATCAGAAGGCCGCTTCCGACTACGCGCGCCACGCCGTGCGGTACGGCGCTGCCACGGTCTACTTCATGGACGATCGAAGCTTTCCCGAACCGGCCGCATTCTGGGTGGGAGGCGCGCGTGATTCGACGATCGTCGTGCAGCCCGATGCGCCGCGATCGTCAGCCAGGCTGACGCTCCGCAACGCGCCTGCGCAGAACGACGTCACGCTTCACGCGGGCGGGTGGGTCGAGACGCTGCAGCTCGTGCCCGGGGAAGAGCGCGTCATCGATGTGCCGCTCGACGCGGCTCGCGCCGCCACCGCGATCACGATCACGTCGTCGTCGGGGTTCCGGCCATCTACGACCGATCCCTCGAGTCGAGATGAACGTTTCCTTGGTGTCTACGTGGTTCCGGGGATGTAAGGCCGCTGCAGTGCTCTCGGTCCAGAAACACAAACAGGAGACGAGGCGAGCAGGAGAACCACCATTGATGCTCCTGATCGTTCTATCTCCTGTTTCCAAGTACTAGAACCGTACGACCCCACCGAAGTAGAACCCCTTCAGCAACAGCTCACCCTGATCCTCGTCGACCTTGTAGGAGGCGCTGAAGGAACGGTAGCCGGCCTGGGCGCCGACGTAGTCGGTGAAGTTGACCGTGCCGTAGAGATCGAAGTCGTAGTACCGCCCTTCGAAGTCCTCGCCGATATCGGGCAGCTTGAAGAAGGTGAACTCACCGGTGATTGAGACATTGGCTACGGGGTACACGCGCCCGATGCCGCCGATCGCGGGGATTGGCGCACGCGCGTGCACGAACTCGGTGTCGAGGACGTTGGCCAGCGTGGCCTCCACGTCGGTGTACTTCAGGTCGAGGAGCAGACCCACGAACCCCCGATCGCGGTACACGAAGTCCCACTCGTAACCGAACCGGTACGCCTTCCACTTCAGCTCGCTCTGAACGGGCAGCGAGATCGGATACAGGATCCCGTTGAAGACGATGTTGCGGTGGAGGGTCGACGTCGCCGTGTAGGTGATCGGCGTGTACTCGAAGCGGAACTTGTGCTTGGTTGCCGGTCGAAGCGCGATCTTGAGCTGTTTGAAGCGGCTCTTTTCGATGCCGAGATCCTCGACGAAATCGATCTTCGAGCCGATGATGCCCAGCGATTCGCTGGTGATCGCAATCTCGGGCGTGGGATCCCAGAACAACCCGCCCACCTCGACGTGGTAGGTCTCGCCGGTTGCCCGATTCTCATGACGCTTGGCCCCGTACTGGGCTTGGGCCGGTGTGGCGCCGGCAAGAACGGTCAGACACAATACGGCTGTCGCTGCAACTGATGTGCGCATGGACTTTCTCGCCCCGGAACTGATTGAAGTGACGATACCCGGAGGGAGGCCGGGAGCCTGCTGGGAAAGGCAACTCAGAATAACACATTTGTAGGGTTGCGGAGCGCCGACGCGGTTTGTATACTTCCGGAACTCACAGCGTATACATGGCCAGTCACGAAGTCGTCGGCTCGGATGCGCCGCAAGTCGAGCGCGCCTACCGCAGCATCAAGGCGGGGATTGTCGAAGGCCGCTATCGGCCCGGAGCGCCACTGTCGGAAGTGATGCTCGCGCGCGAGCACGGCATGAGCCGTACGCCGGTGCGCGAAGGGCTCGCTCGTCTCTGGCAGGAACGCTACCTCGATCGCGTGGTCGGTCACGGGTATTTCGTCGCCCGGGTCACTGTGCAGTCCATTCACGACACCTACGACGTTCGGCGGCTGCTCGAAGGCGCGACCGCCGCACGCGCCGCGGAGCTCGCGACGCCGGACGAGATCGCACGCATGCGCATGCTGGCCACCGTGCCGCGGATGGAGCACGACCCGCGACACGACGCGCCCGACGTGCCGGTGGCCTACCGGGACGCTGAAGCCGCGAACGCACGGTTCCACATGGCCATTGCCGCCGCGGCGCGCAACAGCCTGGCGATGGAGCTGATCGAACGCTGCCTCGCGCAGGTCGATCGGTTCATGTCCCTCGGCGTCCATTTCGGTGCGTTCCAGGAAGGTGCGACCGAAGCGCATCTCGCGATCGTGGACGCGATCGAACGGCGCGATGCCGCGGCCGCGCGGACGCGCATGGAAGAACACCTGGATTGCGGCAGCCGGTTGATGAAAGACGCGCTGCTGCGGGGTGCGTTGACGACCATCGGCGTCGAGTAGCGTTCGACGGCATTCCGCTTGCTCCTCCTCGGAGCGTGATGCGCGCTCACGCGCATTCTCTCGCGGATCCACAGCGTGGATTCGCCCGGACTCGTCTCGATTCGTGACGCTGCACGCGAATCGCACACCTTCCGGGACGAATCACCACCTTTACGCATTCACGTCCGGACCAATGTCGCGATGGCCTCGCGCGTCAGGTCTGCGCGTGTTCGCAGGCATCCAATATCCGGGAAGTCGATCTTCGGGTTTTCGGACGATGTGCACGTTGTAGCGGAGGCGATGGGCAGGCACGTTCGACTCACGTAATTTTATTTTCGCGGGTCGTAATGCATTCGGAGGAGACAACAGTCATGATTCAACGAGTAGTGAGCGCGGTTCTCGCGGTGCTGCTGTTGTGCGCAGCTCACGCGAACGCCCAGCAGGGCACGACCGAGGTTCGCGGCCGCGTGATGGATCCGCAGGGCGGCGTGTTGCCCGGCGTGACGATCACGGTCCGCAACCAGGACACCGGCATGTATCGCGAGACGGTGAGCGGAGCCGACGGCTCGTTCATCGTCAGCGGCATTGTCCCCGGCACCTATCAGCTGACGGGAGAGCTTCAGGGATTCAAGAAATTCGATCGGAAGGGACTGCTGCTCGAAGTCGGCAAGACCGTCAGCATCGAGCTGCAAATGGAGGTCGGGTCAGTCGAGGAAATCGTCAACGTTTCGGCGGAGTCGCCGCTCGTCGACGTGACGTCGAAGGAAATCGGCGGCAACATCAAGAGCGATACGCTCACGCAGCTGCCCAGCGTGAACGGCAACTTCATCGGCTTCATCGGCCTGCTGCCGGGCATCGTTCCGTCGATCAGCACCGAGTCGTTCGGCAGCGACTCGATCAGCGTCAACGGCCAGGATCCCCGCAATAACAACTACTCGGTCGACGGCGGCAACAATAACGACGATGTGATCGGGCAGCGCGCGGGCATGCAGGCGCGCACGCCGATCGAGGCGATCCAGGAATTCCAGGTCATCACCAACCAGTTCGACGCCGAATTCGGACGAACGTCGGGCGCAGTCGTGAACGCCATCACCAAGGCCGGCACCAACAACCTGCGCGGCAGCGCGTTCGGTTTCTTCCAGGATGGCAGCCTGACGACCAAGGACTTCTTCGCGAAGGAGAAGGGCCTGACGAAGGCCGACACGAGCTACCAGCGCTGGGGCGGCACGGTCGGCGGTCCGATTGTCCGCGACAAGATCCAGTACTTCTTCAGCTTGGAGCGCTTCGCGATCGATCGGCCCAACACCATCGTCATCCCGTCGCGGCCCGATCTGAACGATCAGCAGACCACGAAGGATCGAGTGTGGAACACGATCATCCGCGGCGACCATCAGATCAACCGAAGCAATACCTACAGCGTTCGCTGGCTGCGTGAGACCTCGCCGCAGACCAATCAGATCATTCCGCCGAATGCCAACCAGGCCGTGACCGGCCGGGCAGCCCGGGAGGAATCGGACGTCGATCAAACGCTCGCCGCCAACGTCAACTCGGTGCTGTCGAACACGAAGGTCAACACCTTGCGGTTGACGTGGACGCGCGAGAACGTGGCGTTCGCGAACAGCTGTTTCAATAACAACGCCCGCGACATGACCAAGTGCGAGCCGACGCTCAACTTCCAGGACTTCCAGGATCAGCAGGACAACACGGCGCAGTCGCGCATCAACGACGGCATCCAGCTCGATGAAACCCTGGCCTGGTTCGTGCCCGGCATGCACGGCGACCACGACATCAAGTTCGGTGCGCAGTACGAGTACTCCGGCGCCGCGAATCAGAACCAGGGCAATCTGAACGGCACGTTCAGCTTCGGGAGGAGCAACGCGCCGTTCAACGCCGCCGATCCGCGAACCTATCCTGATCGTTTGAGCATCCGCGTCGGCGGACCGCAAAGCTTCTTCGAGAAGGCGCAGTACGTGTCCGCGTTCGTGCAGGACAAGTGGCGCTTCAACCAGCGGCTGACGCTCAGCCTCGGCCTCCGCTACGACATCGAGATCATCCCGATCGCGGAGACCGACGACCCGCTCGTCGACACCTACCCGGTGGACAAGAACAACTTCCAGCCGCGGGTGGGCCTGACCTACGACCTCGGCGGCGGCAAGAGCCTCGTCCGCGGCGGGTACGGCCGCTTCTACGACAAGACGCACTTCGAGTTGATCGGCGGTCTCTACACAGGAACGCCGTTCACCACGTCGTTCACCGTGAACTTCCCGACGGCAAACGCCGATGGAGGACCCCGGAGCGGGCAATTCCCGACCGATCCGTTCCTCGTGAACGGCCCGACGCTCAATCGCACACTGCTGGAACAGCAGTACCCGGGTGGGCAGGTTCTGCGCAACACGGGCGCGAGCTGGGACAACCCGGATCGCCGCACGCCGTACACGGACCAGGTGACCGTCGGCTACGAACGCGAGCTCGCCAACAACATGGCGATTAGCGCCGACTACGTGCACGCGTTCAGCCGCGATCTCCTGATGTCGTTCGATCTCAACCCGGGGCTGCGCGCGACGACGGCGGTGACCTCGCCGCTCGTACGTCAGGGCAGCGCGACGTTGAACGAGGCGGTGGCGGAGCTCACGGCGAAATATGGGACGTTTGCGCCGTTCACGACCGGGGTCACGCAGCCGCTGAACGTCGGCAAGGTCGACTACGACGCGCTGCTCATCGCCTTCAACAAGCGGTTCAGCAGCAACTACAGCGCCCGCGTGTCCTACACGCTGGCCTACTCGCGCGGCAACACGTCCGGGAACGGCGTGCCGGCGAGCGGCTTCCAGGTCCTCGACGACATGCACCTCGAGCTCAACGAGGGACCGACGTCGTTCGACACCCGGCACAACCTGGTCATCAGCGGTCAGGCGCAAGTGCCCCACACGGGCGGCTTGAACGTCAGTTGGGTTGCGCGTGCGCTCAGCGGATCGCCGTTCAGCCTGACCAACGGCAACTTCGATCCCGATCGCAACGGGACGCAGGCCGAACCGTTGCCCGTCGCCGACTACGTCGGCGTGGGTGCCGATCCCTACGAGCTGAAGAACTACAAGGCGCAGCGCAACGGCGCCTACGGTCCCGGCTTCTTCGAAGCCGACGCGCGGCTCGGGTACCGCTTCCCACTTCCCAACAGCCGTCGCGTCGAGGCGTTCGTGGACGTCTTCAACATCACGAACCACACGAACTTCGCCAACCCGGGCGGCAACCAGGCAGCGCCGACGACGTTCCTGGTGCTGACGGCGTACAACACGAGCTACGCGCCGCGGAAGGTTCAGGTCGGCGCACGGTTCGAGTTCTAGGAGTTGTAGAGGTTCTGACGTCTCGGGTGGAGGAGGGGCCTTCGGTCGAAAGGCCGGGGCCCTCCTCAATTAGGAGTTAGGAGGGAGGAGTGAAGTAGAAAGAGAGGAGTCAGAAAACAGCAGTATGCCCTCTCCGTCATGTCGGCCGAACGACCACAGGCCGACACGCTATACTCACTGCAGATGGGCCCCGCCTTCCGTCGTCTTCTGCCATTCCTCTTTCGCTATCGCCGACAGTTTCTGCTCGGCCTTTCGTGTGTTGTCGTCACGACCTCGATCCAGCTGCTGTCACCATGGGTGCTCAAGCATGCGATTGACGATCTGACGGCGGGAGTCACGCGACAGAAGCTCGGCGCGTACGCGGCGCTGCTGCTCGTCATCGCCTGCGTCGGCGCCGTGTTCCGTTTCCTGATGCGCCGGATCCTGATCGGGGCCTCGCGAGATATCGAGTACGACGTTCGCAACGCGTTCTTCGCGCGTCTGCAGCAGATGCCCCTGGCGTACTATCAGGCGCGACGGACCGGCGATCTGATGTCGCGGGCGACCAACGACCTCAACGCCGTCAGGATGATGATCGGCCCAGCCATCATGTATTCGGCGAACACGCTCCTCGTGTTCATCGTGGCGATCATGCTGATGGTCTCGATCGACGCGAAGATGACGCTGATCGCACTGCTTCCGCTGCCGCTCGTGTCGATTTCCGTCCGATACTTCGGCAACGCCATCCACACGCGGTTCGAGGCGATTCAGGGGCAGCTCGCCGATCTCAGCGCCGTCGTGCAGGAAGCGCTGGCCGGTGTACGCGTCGTTCGCGCGTACACCCAAGAGACGCATGAGATCGAGCGGTTCCGGCAGGCCAACGAAGAATATGTCCGGCGCAACCGTGCCCTCATCCGTTTGCAGGGCCTGTTCTTTCCGAGCATGACGTTGTTCCTCGGTCTCGGCTCGCTGCTGGTGCTGTGGTTCGGCAGTCGCGAGGTAATCCGGGGTCGGATTTCGCTGGGCGGGTTCGTCGCCTTCAACGCGTATCTGGTGATGCTCAGCTGGCCGATGATCGCGTTCGGGTGGGTCACCAACATGCTGCAGCGCGGCATGGCCTCGTGGAAACGCATGCTCGAAGTTCTCGATGCTGTGCCGGAGATCAGCGACGAGACGGTCACGGCTGCCGGACGCGCGGCGCCGCTCGCCGGCACGATCGAGATCCGCGATCTCGTGTTCCGGTATCCCGGCAGCGTGCGCCCTGCGCTTGATCACGTGTCGCTGCGGATCGAGGCCGGTCAAACGGCAGCCTTCGTGGGCGCCACAGGCTCAGGGAAATCCACGCTCATCAGCCTGCTGCCGCGGCTGCACGAGCCGCCGGCAGGGACCGTCTTTCTCGACAACGTGGACGTGCGCGAGATACCGCTGGCGTCAGTACGAGGCGCAATTGGGTTTGCGCCACAGGAGCCGTTTCTCTTCTCGGCCACCATCGCGGAGAACATCACGTTCGGCATCACGGCCCGGACCGACACCGCCGGTTTGGAGGCGGCGATGCGCCATGCGGCGTCCGTCGCTCGGCTGGACAAGGACGTCGAGGACTTCCCGCGAGGTTACGACACGGTTGTTGGCGAGCGCGGCATCACCTTGTCGGGCGGTCAGAAGCAGCGGACGGCGCTCGCGAGGGCCGTCATGGTCGATCCGCGGATCTTGATCCTCGACGACTCGCTATCGGCCGTGGACACCTACACGGAGGAAGAGATCCTTCAGCGGCTGCGCAGCGTGATGCGGGAGCGAACGTCGATCATCGTCTCGCACAGAATCTCGACCGTCCGCGACGCCGACGTAATCTTCGTGCTGGACAACGGACGCATCGCTGAGCGTGGACGGCACGAGGAGCTGATCCTGCGAAGTGGGCCCTATGCCGCGCTCTACCGCAAGCAGTTGCTCGAGGAAGAGCTGCAGGCGAGTTAAGAATGGTAAATGGCAAAGGGCAAAGGGCAAAGGGCAAAGGGCAAATGGTAAAGGGTAGATGGTAAAGGGCAAATGGGCGCGACAACGGTGCGACCCTGGGCCGAGCGTCGAATAAGTTCCCCCGAGAATGTCCATCCACGAAGAAGAAGTCCTGGGTAAGGCCTACGACGCGCGGTTGATGCGGCGGCTGCTCGGGTACCTCCGGCCGTACAAGGCGAACGTGGCGATTGCGCTCGCCGCGATCATCAGCGCATCGATCCTGCAGCTCGCGCAACCCTACCTGATGAAGCTGGTGATCGATCGCTACATCGCGACTGGCGATCTGGCAGGTCTGAACCGTGTCGCCCTTGCTTTCCTGGTCATCCTGCTCGCGTCGTTCTCACTCGAGTACCTTCAAACCTGGACGCTGCAAATCACCGGGCAGCGGATCATGTTCGACCTGCGGATGCAGATCTATCAGCACCTGCAGCGGCTCGATCTGCAGTTCTACGATCGCAACCCGGTCGGCCGGCTGATGACACGGGTCACGACCGACGTGGACGTGCTCAACGATCTCTTTACGGCCGGTGTCGTGTCGATCTTCGGCGACGTCTTCACCCTGGCCGGCATCATGATCGTCCTGGTGACGATGGACTGGCGCCTCGCGCTCGTGGCCTTCTCGGTGCTGCCACTCATCGTGCTCGTCACGCAGTGGTTCAGGCGCAACGTCCGAGAGCACTACCGGACCGTCCGTACCTGGATCGCGCGGATCAACGCCTTCCTCCAGGAGCACATCACGGGGATGGCGACGGTCCAGCTGTTCCGCCAGGAAGGCCGGACGTTCGCGCGGTTCGACGAGACGAATCAGCGCCACCGCGATGCGAATGTCGACTCGATCTTCTACTACGCGGTGTTCTACCCCGCGATCGAGGTCATCGGCGCGCTGGCCTCGGCGCTGATCATCTGGTTCGGGGGCGGATGGGCGCTCCGCGGCACGATGACCGTCGGTTCACTCGTCGCGTTCCTGCTGTACTCACAGCGATTCTTCCGGCCGATCAGCGACATGTCCGAGAAATTCAACGTCCTGCAGGCCGCGATGGCCTCGTCGGAACGAATCTTCAAGTTGCTCGATACGCCCGCCACCATCACGTCTCCAAAAACGGCGTCGAGCGCCTCGACGCCCGCCGAACGCGGCAGCCGCGGCCACATCGTCTTCGATCGCGTGTGGTTCGCCTACAACGCGGAGGATTACGTCCTGCGTGACGTGTCGTTCGAGGTGCGGCCAGGCGAGCGCGTGGGCGTAGTCGGTGCCACCGGCGCCGGGAAGTCGACGCTGATCAACCTGCTCCTGCGCTTCTACGACGTGAGCCGCGGCAGAATACTCGTCGACGGTGTGGACGTTCGTGAGATCCCGCTCGCCGATCTCCGGCGGCTGTTCAGCCTCGTTCTCCAGGACGTGCATCTCTTCTCGGGCACCATCGCCGAGAACATCCGGCTCGGAAACACTGCCATCACGGATCAGGCGGTTCGCGCGGCCGCGTCCGCTGTGCACGCCAGCGCGTTCATCGATCGGCTGCCGCGCGGGTACGACAGTCCGGTCGCGGAACGCGGGGCGACGCTATCGGTCGGTCAGAAGCAGCTCCTTTCTTTCGCCCGAGCGCTCGCGTTCGATCCTCGCGTCCTGGTGCTCGACGAGGCCACGTCGAGCGTCGACACCGAGACCGAGATTCTGATTCGTGACGCACTCCATGTGCTGATGGCCGGCCGGACGACCATCGCAATCGCCCACCGCCTCTCCACGATCCAGGACATGGACAAGATTCTCGTGCTCCATCACGGCCAGCTGCGGGAGGAGGGGAGCCATCAGCAGCTGCTGGCCCAGCGCGGGATCTATTACAAGCTGTATCAGCTTCAGTACAAGGATCAGGAGCGGGTGCCGGAGGCGCAGCCGGCCTCCTGAGATGTTCTAAGGTTGTCGGTTCCCGGTTCTCGGGTTCTGCAGGATTACTTGGGAATTGGGATCGGCGCCGACTGTCCGATCGGACGCGAGGGCAACGCCTCTTGCGCGGCGGCCTCACGCTGCTTGAACAACCGGTCGACGAGGCGCGGGGTGCTCGCGCGCGGATTCCAGCCTAGCCTGAGAACGGTGAGAGCGACGCTCTGACGTCCGAGCTGAAGGGCTTCGTTGCAGCTCCACATGTAGATGTCGACGTGGCGCCCCTGGACACGCGGACCCGTGTCCATGATCGTGTAGATGCCGTTGTAGCGTTCGCCGAGCCGATCGAGCTGGATGACCGAGCCTACGGGCAGGAGGTCAGGGTCGGCGGCAGCTATTCCCGTTTGGACGTTTACCCCGGACGCGGTCGTGGTCCCCTTGCAGTACGCCGTTGCCGTGAACCGCAGTTTGGCGCCGGGCGTCGGAACGGCATCCGCCTCGTGGAGCTCCGCCTGCCGCGCTGCGTACCGCGAATCGAGGGTTGTCACCTCGTACAGGGAGGCAAATGCGAAGGCGGCCACAGCCGTCGCAAAGATCTTCCGCCCAGTCGAACGTGACAGCAGCATGCTCAGGTTGCGACGGCAGCTGGGGGATCTCCACTATACCGGCCGCGGGACATTCCGTCAAAGCATCGGCTAGGGCCGATCCGGCCTGATACTCAACCCGAGTAGGCGTGGAAGTCGTTACGAATCTGTTCGTTCCAGCTCTTTCATGGCATGCCGTCGCCGATGGGTGACGATCATGGCCAGCGACACTTTGTAGGCGATGGCCGCCAGAACGATCGCGCCGATTGTCGAGCCCAGGACGAACGCCCACGCGAGCGGTGTCAGCGCGTGCAGCAGCCGGCGGAAATCAACCCAGGAGAAGTCCGTGAGGGCCTCGGTCAGCTCTCGGAGCAGCCCGGGCGGGACCTTGACCCTGAGAATGGCGGCTCCGACGATGGTCGCGAGGGTGTAGTAGGCCGGGAGAATCCAGGGCAGGTTCGAATAGATGCCGAGGATGACGGCGACGCGGTTCAGATTCAGCAGGAAGGCAAACAGCAGTCCGAGCAGCGTGTGGGCGCCAAGGAGGGGTGAGAAGCCGAAGAAGACGCCGAGCGCGTACGCAGCCGCGGTCCGCTGCGGCGTGTCGTGCGTGTGCAACAGCTGGTCGAGCCAGCGCCTGAGGCGGGGGAAAGGGCTCATGACAGGGTCAGAAGTGAGCGAATCCTTCTGGAAGCGGTTCCGCACGGCCCTGTCGAACGAGCACAGCGCCTTCACCCTTCACAATCTGGCCGATACACGTGACGCTGACGCCCTTGGCCTGCGAAACGACGGCCTTGAGCGCGCGCTTACGGCGAGGAGGCACGGTGAAAAGCAATTCGTAGTCATCTCCTCCCGCAACGACCGCACGAATGGGGTCGGGCGATTTCGTTGCAAACCAGGTAGCCGCGGCCGGCGGGACGGGTAGCAAGTCGGCGTCGATTTTCGCGCCCGCACGGCTCATCTCCGAGAGTTGCCGAACCGCGTCGCCCAGCCCGTCGCTCAAATCCATGCACGCCGTCGCGGTTCGCGTCCGTCCGAGCAAGGCGCCAATACGTAGTCGCGGCTCGGGACGCTTGTAGCGGATGACGCACTCGGCGAGGCCAGGATCCTCAGGTCTGCTCTCCGGGCTCGCGGCGCAATCACGGAGCCAGCCCAGTCCTGCTGCCGCCGCGCCCACAGTCCCCGTGACGTACAGCCCGTCGCCAGGACGTGCACCGCCGCGCGTGAGCACCCGCCTCGGCCGCACGGATCCCGTCAGCGTGATGTCGACGATGAGCGGACCTGGCGAGCGCGTGATGTTGCCGCCCGCGATGGTAATGCGAAACGGCGACGCGAGCGCGACGAGCCCGTCGATCAGCAGGTCCACGTCTTCCTCGGTGGTGGCGTCGGGCAGCATCAGGGAAAGCAGCGCGAGGCTGGGCGTCGCGCCCATCGCAGCCACGTCGCTGATGTTCACGGCGAGGGATTTGTACCCGACGTCGAACAGCGACGAGAAACGACGGTCGAAGTGCACCCCTTCGACCATCGCGTCGGTCGTCAGCACCTGGAGCGAGCCTCTCTCAGGCAGCGAAACCGCGGCATCGTCACCGATACCAACGACGAGGGAGGCTGGAGGAGCAGGAAGGCGCCGCCGGATTCGATCGATCAGGCCTCGTTCGCCGACGGCCGAGACCGGGGGAGCCACCTGACCCCTGGATGGAGAGGTCACTGATATCGGCCAGGAGCGTTGCTGACTCGCGTGGTGGTCATGCGGCGTCGCTGGTCCATCCGGTGCTACCGGGCGTACTCAACGGCCCGCGTCTCTCTGATGACCGTGACTTTGATCTGACCTGGGTATTCGAGCTCGTTCTCGATGCGGCGCGCGATGTCCTTCGAGAGCCACACCGTCTCCTCGTCCGACACCCGGTCGCTCTCGACCACGATGCGGATTTCGCGGCCGGCCTGGAGCGCAAATGCCTTGGACACTCCCTGGAACGAGTCGGCGATGCCTTCGAGCTTTTCGAGACGTTTGACGTAGGACTCGAGGATGTCCCGCCGCGCGCCAGGACGGGCAGCGGAAATGGCATCGGCGGCCTGAACGATCATCGCCTCGAGCGACGGCCAGTCGATGTCCATGTGATGAGCCGCCACCGCTTGCAGCACCGGTTCGCTCTCGTTGTGTTTGCGGAGGAAGTCGAGGCCGAGCTCGAGGTGCGTGCCCTGGAGATCGCGATCGATCGCTTTTCCGATGTCGTGGAGGAACGCCGCACGCACGGCGACATGGCTGTTGAGCCCGATTTCCTTGGCCATGATTCCGGCGAGAAACGCGACTTCCTGGGAGTGATTCAGCACGTTCTGCCCGTAGCTCGTGCGGAATTTCAGACGGCCCATGAGCCGGACGACGTCCGGATGGAGATCGTACAGCCCGAGCTCGAAGGCTGCGGCTTCGCCTTCACGCCGGACGGTTTCCTCCATCTCGGTCTTCACCTTCTCGACCACCTCTTCGATGCGGGCGGGATGGATGCGGCCGTCCGCGATCAGCCGTTCGATCGCACGTCTGGCCACCTCGCGGCGGTAGGGATCGAAACTGGAGAGAATGATTGCACCGGGCGTGTCGTCCACAATCAGCTCGACGCCCGTGGCCGTCTCGAGCGCACGGATGTTGCGCCCTTCGCGACCGATGATCCGCCCCTTCATGTCGTCGCTGGGAAGGTCTACGACCGAGACCGTCGTTTCGATCGCGTGCTCGGCGGCGCTTCGCTGGATGGCGTCGGTGATGATCTGCTGTGCTCGAGTGGCGGCCGTCTCGCGCGCTTCCGCCTCGAGTCGCTTGATGAGGTTCGCCGCGTCACGGCGCGCATCCGACTCGAGCTGCTTCAGCAGCAGATCGCGCGCTTCGTCGGCAGTCATTCCGGCCACCCGCTGCAGCTCGCGCTGCCGTTCGGCGATGAGCTGCTCGGCGCGCGTGTGCGCGCTCGTGACTGCCTGCTCGGTTTGACGGACGTGTTTGTCGCGCGCGCGGAGATCCTGCTCGAGCCGATCCGTTGCCGAGATCCGGTCGGCGAGGACGCGCGTTTTGTCCGCGAGGATCTGTTCGAGCCCGACGATTTCCTGCCGGCGTTCGCGTGCCAGCAGTTCCGCCTGCTCGGCGATCTCGTGCGCTTTCTCGCGGGCCTCGATCGAGGCTTCTTTTCGCAGGCTCTCGGAATCGCGTTGGGCTTGCTTGGTGAGTCGGTCGGCTTCCTCGAGGGCCCGCTCGACCGCGTCGTCCGCCAGACGACGGCGGCCGACGAGCCAGAACAGGAAGAGCCCACCGGAGATGCCGGTCGTGACGGCGATGTTTATGAGAAGACCCATGCGTGTGCCTGTCGCAGTCGCGCAAGGCTCGGGGCCCTGCGTAAATCCCGCCGGGCGCTCCGACACGCAGGCGGCCGGCTGCGGCCGCGAACCCGCTGGTCCTGGAAGGGCACCCGGTCGGTGCGCCTGACGGTCAGCTCAACGTTCCGCGCAGCAGCGGCGTGCCAGCTTCGTCACATCCGGCGACCGCCGGATCGCGGTCCGGCAGCCGGGCCAACCAGTGATGGGCAGGAGAAGGGCCCCGCTTTGCCGTGTGGGGAGGTCGGATGAACCTGCGTAAAGCAGGTGGAACCGCTGCACAAGCCGCGCTTCAGGCTTCCTCTTGCAGAGGCATGCTCACCACGCAGCGTCGCGATTCTCTTATGTTGAAACGTTGGCTCAAACGAGCCTCCGAACCATCACGCACAAAGCAGGGAACTCAAAGCTCCTGAGGAAGATCTTACTTCAGTCGGCGGGCAGCCGTCGAGAATTCCTGGTTCGAGGCGACAGGATCCCTCAGCCTGCTGCTGCTCGCGGCTCGCCGAGCCCCAGGGCCATATCCAGGATGCGCTCGAGCTGTTTGGCCCGGTCGCGGACGGTCACGTTCTGATCTCGGACCTCGTCGCCAGAGCGGAAATACTCGTCGGCGATGTTGAGGGCCGCCAAGACCGCAATCTTGAGCGTGTCCCCAGCCGGACATTCCTTCGCCGCCAGGCGCATCCGATCGTCGACATACGCCGCCAGCTCGGCGACGTACGTCCCGTCGAGCGAGCTGCGGATCGGATACCGTTGCCCGTGAATCTCGACGTGGAAAACGCGGACGGGCTGATCCATAGAAAGAAAGCAGGGCTCGCTTCGCGCGCCCGATTATAGATTGAGGCTCTCGATGTGCTGGAGCATCTCGCCTACGCGGCTGCGGATGAGATCGCGCTCCTCACGCAGCGCGGCGATTTCCGCACCTGCGCCCTCGGCTTCAGCGAGCCGTGCGCGGGCCGAGTCGAGCTCGCGGACGAGTCGCGTATTCTCGTCCGCCATCCGGACCTGTTCGGCTCGAAGCCGTTCGATCATGCCGACGAGCGCTTTGATCTTCTCTTCCAGACGATCAATCGGCTCGAGATCGATTCCTCGGGTCGCAACTGCTTTGGCCAAGCCGTAACTCCTTGTTCCAGTTCGCTTGCTGAATAATTGCTGGTACCAGGACGCCGCTAACGCTGCTCGGCCCCGTGAGCAGCTCTCAGCGCGTCGACGATCCGTTCGGTCGCGCTCTGAGCTTCCTCGTCGGTCATCGTTCGATCCGAGGCGCGGAAGGTCAGGCGCAGCGACAAACTCGTGCGGCCTTCAGGAACGCCCTTTCCATGATACCGATCGAACTCGACGATCGATACGAGCGTTTCAGGAGCCGCCGAACGGATAGTGCCACGAACCGCTGCAGCAGGCAAGGCTTCGTCGATCAGGATTGAGACGTCTCTGACGATCGACGGAAACCGGGGGAGCGGTTCGGTTCGGAGGTCGTCTCGTTCCGAGCCCGGGCTCAACCGATCCAGGTCGATTTCGCCGGCGTAGATCTCCTCTGACGCCGGGAAGCCGCGGCTTTCCGTGACGGCCGGATGCAGCTGTCCGACGATTCCCACGCGCGTCGTCGTGCCGTTTCGCGCGATCCGCATTTCCGCGGACCGCCCGGCTACCAGCATCCCGACGTCGAGCGGCGAGAACTCCGCCTCGACGCCGAACGCCGCGGCGATCTGCTCGAGCGTTCCTTTCGCGTCGAAAAAGTCGGCCGGCCTCGTCGGCTGTGACCAGTGCGGTTCCGCGGCTGCGCCGGACCACACGAACGCCACCGCCCGCCCTTCGCCTTCGATAGTGAAGCGGCTGCCCGTCTCGAAGAGCCGGACATCTCGGCGTTCCCGGCGGCGGTTGTACGCGGCGGAATCGAGCAGACCGGGAATCAGCGACGGGCGCAGCACCGCGAACTTCTCCGACAACGGATTCGCAATCGCATACGGTTCCCAGCCTGGTTCGCAGAACGGCTGAGCGGCTTGACGTTCGATGAACGCGAAGGTCACAGCTTCGGAGAACCCCGACGCCAGGAGCACGTGCCGCACCCGGCGGTCGCGCCCGATCCGCGGGTCAGGCGCGGGTTGCGGCGAATCGAGCGGCGGGAACGTCACCGGCAAGCGGTCGAAGCCGTGATGGCGTCCAACGTCTTCGATGAGATCGACCTCGCGGGTCACGTCGACGCGGAACGTCGGGACGTCGATCGTCCAACCGGGCTCCGGTTCGGTCGTCCGTGCGCCGACGCCGAATCCGAGCGGCTCGAGGATCCGCGGGATGTCGGCTTCGGGAACCTCCATGCCGAGTACGCGACCGATCCGGCTTTGCCGCAGCCGAAGCTGCACAGGGGCCTTCCGGGTCGGGTAGACGTCGATCATCCCTCCCCGCGGCCGGCCAGCGCCGATCCGATGAAAGAGTGCCGCAGCTCTTCGAATCCCAAGGGGCGGGCATTCGACGTCGGCGCCGCGCTCGAAGCGAATCGATGCTTCCGTCTTGAGGCCCAGACGCTTGCTCGTCCGTCGCACCGACGGTGCATGAAAGTACGCGCTCTCGAGCGCGATGAGCGTCGTGGCGTCACCGATCTCGGAATCGCCACCGCCCATCACACCACCCACGGCCGATGCACGTGCCGCGTCGGCGATGACCAGCATGTCCGGCTCGAGCGTTCGATCGACGCCGTCGAGCGTGCGCAGCCGTTCGCCCGCGCGCGCGCGTCTGACGACGATCGCGCGTCCTGCGAGTCGAGCGAGATCGAACGCGTGCATCGGCTGACCGAGCTCGAGCATCACGTAGTTGGTGACGTCGACGATGTTGTTGATGGGGCGGACGCCGGCGGCCTCGAGCCGCTCGACCAGCCACTCGGGCGAACGCGCGATCGACACCTCGAAGACCTGCGCGCAGTATCTCGGGCAGAGCTCAGCATCTTCGACGCTCACGCTGAGCGCTTCTTCAGGTCCCGCCGCCGGCATGCTCAGATCCGGCATCGTCAACGGCAGCCGCCAGATCGCGGAAGCTTCGCGCGCGAGGCCGACGTGGCTCAGGCAGTCCGGCCGGTTCGCGGTGATCTCGAAATCGATCGCCGGGATCCGGCCGGTCTCGACGCTGGCGACCTCGAAGCCGCGCAGCGCGATCTCGCGCGCGACGCGCTCCGGATCTCCGGGCACGGCCACGAGCTCCGAGAGCCACGGCAGGACGATTTTCACAGCGGAAATTGCTCCAGGAATCGCAGGTCGTTTTCGTAGAAGAGGCGGATGTCTTCGACGCCCCACTTCAACAGCGCCACGCGCTCGATGCCCATTCCGAACGCGAACCCGGTGTAGCGCTCGGGATCGTAGCCGACGGCCTCGAACACCGCCGGATGCACCATCCCGCTGCCAAGGATCTCGAGCCAGCCGGTGCGCTTGCACATCGCGCAGCCAGAGCCCTGGCATCCGGCGCAGCTGATATCCACCTCGCCGCTCGGTTCGGTGTACGGGAAGAAGCTGGGGCGAAACCGGACCTTCCGATCCGGTCCGAACAGCTCGTGCGCGAAAGCGAAGAGGGTGCCTTTCAGATCCGCGAGCGTCACCGTTTCGCCGACCACCAGGCCCTCGACCTGCGTAAACATCGGCGTGTGGGTCAGATCGAAGTTGTCGCGGCGGTACACGCGGCCCGGCGCGATGAGGCGCACCGGTGGCGCGTGGCCTTCCATGAAGCGGATCTGCATGCCGGACGTGTGCGTCCGCAGGAGCGACGCTAGCGAGCCAGCCGACGATCGCACCGCGGACGCGAGGTAGAGCGTGTCCTGCATGTCGCGTGCGGGGTGCTCCTGCGGCATGTTGAGCGCTTCGAAGTTGTGATAGTCGTCCTCGAGCTCGGGTCCCTCGATCACGAGGAACCCGAAACGCGTGAAGATCGCTTCGATCTCCTCACGCAAGCGGGTCAGCGGATGGCGATGTCCGAGTGCAGGGCGGCGGCCGGGCAGTGTGACGTCGACGGCGTTCGCAGGGCGGCGCGATTTGAGGGCCGCGTCGAGCCGGCCATCGAGCCGGCTCTCGATTTCCTGCTTCAGCTGATTCGCGAGTTGCCCGAGCCTCGGGCGATCCGCTGCCGGCGCCGAGCCGAGCGACTTCAACAACGCCGAGACGAGCCCTCCCTTACGCGACAGGAAACGATCGCGCACCTGTCGCAGGTCCGCCTCGGACGCCGCGGCCGCGAGCGCCCGCTCGAACTCCGCGCGCAAGGCATCGATGTGACTGGCCGGATCCGTCATTCGGTCACCACGCAGAAAAGCCGAGATTCTCACAAATCGCCGATAGTCCTTAACCACGCGCAACGAGAATGTTCTTCTCGTTGCCGTAGCCAGGCGCGCCAACGGCGCGCCCCGCCGGAGCGGAGCGGGGCGAGGGCCCCCGCGAGCGACGGCGATGGGGGTTCGGCGGGGCGAAGCCCCCCGATCCACTTAGAAGCACGAAAAGGCACGAGACGAGAGACTCGTCGCGTGCCTTATGAGAAGACCGCAGAGATACGCTACGCCTGTGCCGTCTGACGCTTGGCCGGGACGGGCTTCGCCTTCGCTGCCGTCTTCGCGAGCGCGGCAAACGCCGACGGGCTCGACACGGCCAGCTCCGCGAGGCTCTTGCGATCGATCGGATTGCCCGCAGCCTTGAGGCCGGCGATCAGCTGACCGTAGGTCAGGCCGTTCTCGCGCGCGGCGGCGTTGATCCGCATCACCCATAGCCGCCGGAAGTCCCGCTTCTTGTTGCGCCGTCCGACGAAGGCGTACTTGAGCGCCGTGTCGACCGATTCTTTTGCCGATCGATACAGCTTGCTCTTGGTCTGATAAAAGCCCTTCGCGCGTGAAAGCAGCTTCTTGCGCTTCGCCCGCCGGACGTTTCCTCGTTTCACTCTTGGCATTGTTGGTCTCTTCTATTAGCGCTCGCGGGGTTCACTTTCAGTCCAGCACGACCTAATCGGGCAGCATCTTTCTAAGCTTCGCCTGATCTGCCGGCGCGACGACCGTCGTTCCGCGCAGCGCGCGCTTGCGGCTTCGGGTCTTGCTCGTCAGGATGTGCTGCTTGAAGGCCTTGCTCCGCACGAACTTGCCCGTGCCGGTTTTCTTGAACCGCTTGGCGGCGCCACGATGCGTCTTCAGTTTGGGCATGATGCTCTACTTCAATCTTCCGGTTCCTACCGGCTGCCTTCCTGCTTCTTGCTTTCCTCTTCCACTGGTTCCCGCTTGGGCGCCGGCCGCTTCGCGCCGGCTTTTTGCGACAGGATGGTGTGCATCTGATTGCCTTCCTGTCGCGGCGCTGTTTCCGCGGTGGCCACTTCGTTGAGGTCGTCGATCAACCGCTCGAGAATGCGCCGACCGATTTCGGGGTGCGCCATCTCGCGGCCGCGGAAGAAGATCGTCGCCTTGACCTTGTCGCCGTCAGCCAGGAAGCGTTCGATGTGCTTCTTCTTGAACTGATAGTCGTGTTCGTCGACCTTCGGCCGGAACTTGATCTCCTTGACCTCGATGATCTTCTGGTGCTTCTTGGCCTGCCGGGCGCGCTTTTGCTCCTGGTACTGGTAACGCCCGAAGTCCATGATCCGGCAGACCGGAGGGACGGCCGTTGCCGCTATTTCCACCAGGTCCAGCCCCTTTTGCCGTGCGATCGTCAGAGCCTGTTGCGGCGGCATGATGCCCAGCTGCTGCCCGGTGTCGTCGATGACCCGCACCTCGCGGACCCTGATGCGTTCGTTCACCCGCGTGCGATCGTCACGCCGCGGGCTTCGGTCGAATGCGATAACTACCTCCTCCAGGTACGAACCGGACAGCCCGGCCCGACGTGTTCTTCAGGCCCCGGCGTTCAGCGCTTCCTGAGGCGCCTTCTTCTGCCGAACTTCCTGCACCGCGGCATCGAGGAACTCCTCGACTTTCCGCGATCCGATGTCCCCTTCGACGCGGCTGCGGACAGACACGGACCCCTCGGCGGCTTCCCGATCCCCGATCACGAGCATGTAGGGAATCTTCTGCAGCTGGGCTTCGCGTATCTTAAAGCCAATCTTCTCCTGCCGCTCGTCAACGTCGACCCGGAGGCCCCCGGCTTGAAGACGGCTGACGACCTGACGCGCATACTCCGCGTGACGGTCCGCAATCGGCAGGACGATCGCCTGGATCGGCGCCAGCCACAGCGGAAACGCACCGGCGAAGTGCTCGATGAGCAGTGCGATGAACCGCTCGAAGCTTCCGAAGATCGCGCGATGGATCACGACCGGCCGGTGCTCGGCGTTGTCCGCGCCGACATACTTGAGATCGAACCGCTCGGGCATCTGGAAGTCGAGCTGAATCGTGGCGCACTGCCACCTGCGCCCGATCGCATCCGTCACGTCGAAATCAATCTTCGGCCCGTAGAACGCGCCGTCGCCTTCGTCGATCCGGTACTGCTCGCCGACTGAGTCCAGCGCGCGCTTCAGCTCCGCCTCGGCGTGGTTCCAGGTTTCGATCGTTCCCAGGTATTCGGCCGGGCGGGTCGAGAGCTTCATCTCGGGCTTCAGGCCGAAGTCGCTGTAGACCCGCTGGACCAGCCGCAACAGCCGCGTGACTTCCTCTCCGATCTGGGATTCCATCACGAAGCAGTGACCGTCGTCCTGGCTGAACTGCCGGACACGCGTGAGTCCCGTCAACACGCCGGACGCTTCGTTGCGATGGAGCGGTGTCTGCTCGTGATACCTGATCGGGAGATCGCGGTAGCTGCGGACCTCGCTGGCATAGATCAGGAAGTGCCCCGGGCAGTTCATGGCCTTGAGAGCCATCTGCTCCCCTTCACTCTCGACGAGGAACATGTTCTGGCGATAGTGCTGCCAGTGACCAGACGTCTCCCAGAGCGCCTTGTTGAATACGATCGGCGCTTTCACTTCGACGTAGCCCGCGGGGATCAGCACACCGCGCATGTAGTCGGCCAGCGTGTTCCAGAGGACCGTGCCTTTCGCGAGCCAGAACGTCGCCCCAGGCGCCCACCTGTGGAACATGAACAGGCCGAGATCCCGGCCAACTTTCCGGTGGTCGCGCTTCTTGGCCTCTTCGATACGCTGCAGGTGCGTCTTCAGCTCGGAGTCGCTGGCGAAGGCAGTCCCGTAGATCCGCTGCATCGGCTGATTGCTTGCGTCACCCTTCCAGTAGGCGTTCGACGTGTTCAGCAGCTTGAAGGCCTTCAGCCGTCCTGTCGATGGCACGTGCGGCCCGACGCAGAAATCCACGAAGGTGTCGCGGTCCTTGATCGTGTAACAGGAGACCTCGGACTGCCCGGCGGTCTTCTCTTCGATCAGCTGGACTTTCAGCGGCTCTCCCTTCGCGGCGAAGAACCGCTTCGCTTCCTCGCGCGGCCACATCTGTCGCTCGAACGGCAAGTCCTGGCCTGCGAGCTCCTTCATCTTGCGCTCGATGGCGTCCAGATCCTCAGGCACGAACGGCCGATCGACCACGAAGTCGTAGAAGAAGCCCTCGTCGATCGCCGGACCGATGCCGCACTGCGCGCCTGGAAACAGATTCGTGACCGCGGCGGCCATGAGATGCGCCGTGCTGTGACGATAGAGCGCGAGCGCTTCCGGGCTGTCCTTGGTGATGATCCGCACGCGCGAACCATCAGCGAGCGGATAGGACAAATCGACGAAACGATCGTTGACGATCGCGGCCAGCGCGGCACGCGCGAGGCCTGGAGAGATCTGCGCCGCCACGTCGCCGGCAGTCGCGCCCGCGGCTACTCGACGGCTGCTGCCGTCGGGAAGCGTGACGGTGATCTCGTTCATCGTGAAAATCGGCGGGGCAGTGATTCCCGAACGGGGGAGTTGGTAGGCACGGGCAGACTCGAACTGCCGACCTCCTGCGTGTCAAGCAGGCGCTCTAACCAACTGAGCTACGCGCCTATGTCTTGAAAACACTGGCCTTACCGGAACGATCAGTCTAACAGAGGCATTTCCGCGGGTCAATCGACGATCCGCGGCGTCCGTGGTGGCGCGCGGCTATGCGGCGTGCTTGGTTTTCAGCCGTTCAACGCCCGCCGAGAGGATTGGATCCTCGGTCGATGGCGGCGCGCCGAATTCCACGTCCGGCTCGTCGACCGCAACGTCCGGGTCGAGGCCTTTGCCGTGGATCGACGTGCCCTTTGCGGTGAGGTACCGGCCGTAGGTGAGCCAGAGCCCCCGGTTTTCCGGCAGCTTCACGAGCTTCTGGAGGCCGGCGCGCCCGAGCGTGTGTTCGCCGACGAGATCCGCTCGCTCGTTCGAGTCCAGGGCCGCCGCGAAGAGCTCCGCCGGACCGGACGTGCCGGTCGTCACGAGCACCACCACCGGCATCGCAAACTGACCGTCGCCCGATCGCGCTTCGATCTTTTCACCGGTTTCTGCCTTGTCGCGACCCTTCACGACGAGCGTTCCCGACTTGACGAAGAGCCTGGCGGCAGCGATGCCATTCTCGTAGGTCCCTTCGGCCGTGTGACGCACGTCGATCACCAGCGACTTCGCTCCGGTCTTCAAGACCCCCGCCACGTGGTTGCGGAACTCGTCGACGACGCCGTCGCGGAAGGCGACGATGCGGACGTAACCGGTATCGGGCGCGAGCATCTTGCTCGTGACGAAGGGGGCGCTCGACTTCTCGCGCACCAGTGTCAGCTCGTGCGGGTCGGCAGCGTTACCCCGAATGATGGTCAGCGTCACCTTGGATCCCGGTTGACCTCGGAGGAGCCGGGCGCCTTCGAACACCGAGAGGTCGCGGGTGGGCTTTCCGTCGATGGCGCGCACGTAGTCGCCAGTCTGCAGCCCGTTTTTCGCCGCGGGCGATCCATCGCGGGCGGCGATCACGCGGAGGTAGTACTGACGCGTGAGCTCGAGCCCGACATCGCCCTCCGGCAACGCTTCGTTGTTCTCGACCGAGCGGACCTCTTTGGCGGTCAGGTAGGCGCTGTCCGGATCGAGACCGTCAGCGAGGCCGCGCATGGCGCCTTCCATGACCCGGTCGACCTTCACTTCCTCGACGTAGTTGTGGAGGACGAGCGAGACGACGTCTTCGAAGACGCGAAGATGCGCGTAAGTCTGATCGGTGTCGGGTTGTTTGCCCATCAGACCGCCGACCAGAACGAAGGCCAGAACCGGTGTCGAGATGAGGAGCACAGAAAGACGGGTCTTGAGCGTCATGAGTCGTTGTTCCCGCGAAAACCGGATATCGGCGGTGAGCTAGGGCCCGGAACCCCTTGACAACCATTGTAAGGGATCGACCGCTTTGCCGTCGACCCGTAACTCGAAGTAGAGGGACGGGTTGCCGGCCGGATCGCGTCCCGACATCCCGAGCGGAGCCTGAGCTTCCACATGCTCCCCCTTCGAGACCTGCATCGATAACAGGTAGCCGTACAACGAATAAGAGCGCTCGCCGTGCTCGACGATGACGAGGTTGCCGTATCCGCTGAAGGGCTCTGCGTAGGCGACCGTACCGTCGTGCACGGATCGGACGAGCTGTCCTTCATTGACGCCAATCTCGATGCCGTTCCGGACGATGGTCGTACCGAATCGGCTGCTCGACTGACGACCGAACCCTCCAACGATCCGGCCGCGCAGGGGCCACGGAAGCGCACCCTGAAACGGCCGCAACGGCAACGTGACCACCGCGGCGGCCGAATCCAGCTGCGTGAGCGACGCCTGAAGCTTCTGTTGCGCGGCCTGGAGCTCGCCCGTCATCTGCGCGTTCAGATCGCGACGCGCATCAATCGCGGCGACGAGCGTCGATCGGTCCGTTACGGATCGATCCAGGGCGGCCTTGGCGCGCTTCGCCTGGGTCTCGAGCGACGTGATTTGCGCCGCACGCGTTTCGAGCTCCTGACGTTCCTTGGCCAGCGCCTCCAGCGTCTGCTTGTGCTCGTACACGCGATCGCGGTCGATCTTGTTCAGGGCGGAGGCCGTCCGGTACGCGCGACCCATCGATCGCAGGTCGTCGACGTCGAGCATGAGCCGCCAGTAGCCAGGCTGTCCGAGCTTGTAGACGCGAACGAGCCGGTTCTCAATCTCGGGCGTCTCAGCCTCGGCCCTCCGCTGCAGCGATTCCGCCCTAGTGGACGCGTCGCTGAGCTTCCGCTGTGTCTCCACGCGGTCCCGGTCAATCTGCGCCAGTTCCTCGGTTTTGAGTTGCCGCTCCACTTCGAGCTTCCGCAGCTGCACCAAAAGGGCGCTTTCCTGCGTCGCCAGCGCTTCGGCTTCGCGCTGAAGGGCGCGAATGCGGTCCGCCGCCCGCTGCGACGCGGCGGTGGCCTTGTCGCGGTTGGTCTGCCCCAGCCCCGCCGACAGCGTCAGAGAGACTGCCGCCGAGATAGCGAACGCTACGCTAATAGAGCGGCTTGCCATCGATGTCCTTTGGGATCGACAGGCCGAAGTACTTGAGCACGGTCGGGGCAATGTCGACGATCGACGGCGACTGTCCAGTCAACGGTCGGCTCGATATGAGGACGCCCGCAGTGGTGGCGTAGTCGTAACCGCCGTGATCGCCGCTCCATTTCTTCATGTTGGGATAGACGATCCCCTGCGGCGATCCGCCGAGCGTGGTCTGCCAGGACACCCGGTAGCCATCCTCCATGCCCACCTGAAGCTCGGACGCGTTTTCCAAATACTCGCCCGAATACACATCGTCACGCTTGTAGACAGCGCGGATGATCGGCGCCCCGTCGTCGGGATCCTTCATCGTGAGGAGGCGAGCACTCAGCTCGTCGGCGAGCTGTTTCGATTCAGCGCCCGGGCTGACGATGCCGCGCGCTTCGCGTCCGCGGAGGTTGAAGTAGATCTGACCGATACCCATGGCATACGCGCGGGTGTGCGACCAGTCGACGTTCTCCCAGAACGTCCCGCCACCGAAGAGATCGTCGAGCTTCTTGTCCCCTGGCTGCTGACCCTGGAGGGTCATGTAGCCCTGCTGCACCAGCCACGTATTCAGATTGACCGCTTTCCGCCACGAATGGAACCCGTGATCCGAGACGATCAGCACCTGCGTGCCGGGCTCGAGACGCTGGACCACTTCTCCGACGAACTGATCGGCGCGCCGGTAGACCTCCAGGATCGAATCCCCGAACTTCGCGGCCATCGCCGAGTCGTACATCGGGTGTTTCTCGTCGATGAGCCGCCACATCATGTGCTGCACGCGGTCCGTGGATTCGATGACGCCAACGAGGACGTCCCAATCGTGCGCGTCGATCCGATTGAGGATCACCTGCGCTCGATCGTCGAACGCGCGATAGAGATCCTCCATGAACGTCGCTTCGTCCATGCGGCCTTCGTTCAGCGGCCAGGTCGCTTCCGCCCATCCAAGTGTGCGGTAGTAACCGAGGCGCTCGAACAGATCGCCGGAGAACGAGGCAGGAGCCGACATCGGGACTGGCGGATGATCCGGTTTCCAGTTGACCGGCGAGACATACAGCTGCAGCTCTTTGTCGGCGTTCATCAGCCGCATCTGTGCCATACCGTGCAGCCGCACGAAGAAGTTGACGTTGAAATCGAGATCGATCCAGCGGCTCGTCTTTCCCACCTCTAGCAGCATCGACTGACCCTCGATTTCGACGGTCGCGGTCTTCGCCGGACGATTCCATCGAATCGTGAACGGGATCCGAACGTCCTCCCGTGCCTGCAGTTCGGCCATCGCGGCACGGTCCGCGTCCGTCAGGGAGAGACCCTTGCGGCGAATCGCCTCGACCTGCTGGCGCACGACCGGGTTCGGCGGCCCGATGAGCTCGGTGGTCGCGACGTCTTTGTCGACGACGAGCCGTTTGAGGATACCGCCCATCTCGGTGTTGCCTTCCTCGTATCGGCTGAGATCCGTCGCGTAGTAAGAAAACGTTCCCATCGTGCCCCGGATGTCCGGGAGCGGAAGCCCGGAAAGCAGCTCGCCGTTCGGAACGTCTTCGGGCGGGAAAGTGACGGGCACCGTGAGCACGCTCGCCCGCACTCCTTCACGTCCTGCCGTGACCCAGAACGACGTGCCGCCCCGGAGCGGCAGAACCTTGGGCTTCGCGATGGGGATGTAGTTGAAGAGGAACTTCGCCGGCTGGCGTCGCACCATCCCGAGATCGGGGAAGTACGTGGACGTGTCGCGGACGAGAAAGTCGTAGATGTTGTGTTTTCCCGGGTTCACGCCGGTGGCGAAGGAGGCCCAGGCCGTCGGCGACTCTGGAGAATGCGTGGTGCCGAGAGCGGACATGCCGCCTTGGCTCGCGATCTTCGCCATGTTCGGCAGCTGGCCGGCCTGCATCCATCGCGTGACGAGGTGCGGGTCGAGCCCATCGAACCCGAGGATGACGAGTTTTTGAGTGAACTTTCCGGGCGGGCGGCGGCCGCTGCACGCGATGAACGACGCGCTCGTCAGCGACAGTGCCACCGCGAGCGTCAGGGCTCGCGCAGTGCATGTTTGCATCGAGATCGCAATTATTGTAACCGCGCCACTGCCGGCCCGTGGGCGGCAACGGGCTGGTGTACTCTGAAAAACGTGAGGGCCCTCGGCATCGATTTTGGAAAGCGGCGCATCGGGCTCGCGCTTTCCGATCCGACTGGCCTCCTCGCGCGGCCATGGAAGGCCATTGCCAGACGCGGAGAGCCGCAGGCCGTCGCCGACGAGCTGGCGCGCATGATCGGCGAGCTGCGGGACGAAGACGACGGGTTGGGTGCGGTGGTCCTTGGCCTCCCGCGACGCCTGAGCGGGGATCCCACGGACCTTACCGAAGCGGTTCGCGCGCTCGCCGATCGACTGAACAGGCTGACCAGCGTGCCTGTGATCCTGCAGGACGAACGACTCAGCAGCCGCGAAGCCGAGAGCCTCCTCGCGCGTCGCGAGAGGGATTGGCGCAAGCGCAAGGCGGTCCTCGATGCCACGGCCGCGGCGGTGATTCTGCAGGACTACCTCGATGCGGCCGCTGGTAGCCGGCCGTCGGCAGAGGAGGACGAGAACCGATCGTGAAGCGGATCATCGTCACGCTCATCGCTCTCGTGGCGGTCGCCGCCATTGCCGGCGGCCTCTGGATCACGTCCGTTCTCGATCGGCCGTATAAGGGCTACACGGACGCGGAAGTGTTCGTCGAGATTCCGCCCGGCACCGGATCGACCGGCATGGGCCATCGGCTGGCCCAGGCCGGCGTGGTTCAGAACGCCACCGCGTTTCGCGCGGCCGTCTGGCTGCGCGGCGCCGGGCGACGGCTTCAGGCCGGCGAGTACCGCTTCGATCAGCCGATGACGCCGCGGGAAGTCGTCGACAAGCTCGCGCGAGGCGACGTCTACCTGCAACCGATCACGTTTCGCGAAGGCCTGACCATCAGGCAGATGGCCGCGTTGTACTCGGAGAAGGGCATGGGGTCCGCCGAGGACTTCGCGTCGGCTGCCCGGGATGCATCACGCATCCAGGAGCTGGACCCCGAAGCGCGCGACCTCGAGGGCTACCTCTTTCCCGACACCTACGCCCTTCCGCGCAAGGCGACGGCCGACCAACTCGTGACGCGAATGGTGCAGCAGGCGGAGAAGGTGCTCACCGCCGACCTCGTCGCGCGCGCGTCCGCACGCGGACTGAGCGTCCGTCAACTCGTCACGCTGGCGTCGATCGTGGAAAAGGAAACAGGCAGGCCCGACGAGCGGCCGCTCGTCGCGGCAGTCTACGCGAATCGCCTCAAGATCGGCATGGGGTTGCAGTGCGATCCGACCGTCATCTACGCACTGGAGCGGGCAGGTAAATTCGACGGCAACCTCACGCGTGAGGATCTGAAGTTCGACTCGCCGTACAACACCTATCGATACGCCGGGCTGCCGCCGGGACCGATCGCCTCACCGGGACTGGCCTCGCTCGAGGCCGCGGCAAACCCCGCCGACGTTTCGTATCTGTATTTCGTCAGCCGCAACGACGGATCGCACGCGTTCGCGACGACGCTCGACGAACACAATCGCAACGTGGAGCGGTATCAACGACAGTATTTCCGCGACAAGCGGCAGCGAGAGCAGCAATAAGGATTACTTGCTGCGCGTGGGTCCCGCGCCTCCGCCAGGGCTTCGCGCGACAGCCCACCGCCTTTGCTGACTACGGCGGGTAGCCTGCTCCCAAGATCCGCCCGAGGCAGTCGGAGTTCCTGCCATTTCCCATGGCCGGGACCATGGCCCATGGCCCATGGCCCATGCCATTCCCACCGCGCCTGCTACCTCTGGTAGTAGTTCAGGTCCGCCCACTAGATTCGCTTCACGGCCCGCTCCGGCCGCACCCGAGCGTCTGCTCGCGCGAAGGAGGACCATGAAACTGTCGAGAATGCCGCTGGCCGCGGTGTTGTGGGCGCTCACAACGGCGCTGACATACGCCGCGGTCAGCGTCAGCGTCAGCGGCATCGTAAAGGATCCGTTCGGCGCGGCCATCGCAGACGCGGACGTCGTGCTGATGAGCGCGGATCTCACGCCGCTCGCCACCGCGCGTACGAATTCAGAAGGAAAGTTCACCCTCGAGGCTCCCGCGACTGGCCGCTATCTGCTCGTCGTCACGGCAAGCCACATGGGCACGTCCCGGACACCATTGAGTCTTGCGGACGTTGATCCCTCGCCCATAGAGATCGTGCTCCATCCTGGACCCATCCGCGAGGACGTCACCGTCACCGCCGCCGCCGACAACGTCGAAGAAACCCGCCGCGCTGGCCAACCGGTCAGCATCATCGATTCCCAAGACATTGCAACCCGCGTCACCACCGCCGTCGCCCAGGCTGTCGAGGGTGAGACCGGCGTGCAGCTTCAGCGGACGAGCCCGACGATGGCCGGCGTCTTCATCCGCGGTCTTACCGGCAACAAAGTCAACGTCTTCATCGATGGTGTTCGCTACTCGAACGGCGCGCAGCGCGGCGGCGTGAACACGTTTCTGGACCTCATCGAGCCCGGGTCGCTCAATTCGATCGAGGTCGTGCGCGGGCCGTCGAGCGCGCAATACGGGAGCGATGCGCTCGGCGGCAGCATTCAGTTCCTGACGCAGCCGCCCCTGCTCGGTGACCGTGGCGGATCGCCGTGGGGTGCGTCAGTCGGTGCGAGCTTCGGGACTTCTCATCGCTTCGGTGGCGGTCAGGCCTTCATGTCCTACACCTCGCCGACGCTCGGTCTTGCGGGATCGCTCTCGGGTCGGGGCGTCGGGCGCATCAGAACCGGGGACGGAATCGACTCGCATGCGGCCGTCACCCGCTTCCTCGGCGTCTCGTCCGATGTCTTGATGGACGACCGTCTGCCCAACACCGGCTTCTACCAGCTCGGAGGATCCATCCGATCGAACTGGGCACCGTCGCCGGCGTCGCGTCTCGTCTTGAGCTACATGCGAACGAAGCAGGATGACGGCGATCGCTACGATCAGCTACTCGGCGGAGATGGCAACCTGATCTCCGAGCTCAACGATCTCTCGCTCGACCTTTTTTCCGCGCGCTTCGAGAAACTCGGCGCGCGGCTCTTCGATCACGTCTCGGTGACGTACTCGCTCAACAGCCAGCGCGAGGAGCGCGTGAATCAGGGGGGCAATGGCAATCCAACGGCGACCATCGGTCACGAACCGGAGCGCACGACCGCGCACGGCATCCAGGGAGTCGCCACCAAGGCACTCTCGAGCCGAACGACGCTGTCGGTCGGCGGTGACGTCTACTTCGAGGGGCTGTCGTCGGATTCGTTCAACGTGAATCCGGTGACTGGTGTCATCACGCCGCGGCGGCCCCGCGTGCCGGATGGTGCGTCCTTCACGCAAGGCGGTGTCTTCGCCCAATCGGCGTTCGACGCGGTTCCTGATCGGGTCAGATTCGTGGGATCTCTACGCGTGGGCGGCGCGCACTACGAGGCGCACGCATCCGACAGCCCGATCGTCAACGGTCAGCCGCTTTGGCCGGACGACCAGTTGACGGCGTCGGCGTTCACGTTTCGCGCGGCCAGCGTGCTGACGCCCTCCGAGCAGTGGACGGTCCTGGCATCGATCAGCCGGGGTTTTCGAGCGCCGCACATGACCGACCTGGGCACGCTCGGGCTCACGGGATCAGGTTTCGAGGTCGCCGCTCCTGACGTGGCAGATCTCGACGGCTGCGTGGGCAGTACGGCCGACGCCAACGCCGTCTGCACTGGCGATCCGGTCCAGCAGCTTGGGCCCGAGACGAGCCTTCAATACGAGCTGGGTCTGGGCTATCGCCAGAAGTCCTGGCGGACGGACTTCACGTTCTTCGTCAACGACGTCCACGACAACATTCAGAAGCAGGCGCTGATCCTGCCGTCCGGCGCCGTGGGAACGGTGATCGGTGGACAGCCGATCACGTCGCAGAATGCGAACGGCGTGGTGTTTGTTCCGCTCTCGACGGTTCCCGTGCTCGTCCGCGCGAACTTCGACAACGCGCGCATCTGGGGTATCGAGCACACGGCGCAGGCGCTGCTCGGTCCACGGGTCACGCTCCACACCGCGTTCACCTACCTTCGCGCCAAGGACACGACGACCGACCTCCCTCCGAACATCGAAGGCGGGACACCAGCGCCAGACGGCTACGTGCTCGTCCGCTGGACGTCCGCGGGGGGACGGTGGTGGATCGAACCGTACATGCACGTCGCCTGGAAGCAGACGCACCTCTCGACCCTCGATCTTGGTGACCGTCGCACGGGTGCCGGCCGGAGTCGGGCCAACATCCAGGCGTTCTTCAACAACGGAGCGCGTGTCCGCGGATGGATCGGAGCGGGGACGGACAACGTGGCCGGAACCTCTGACGACGTCCTCGTCGCAACCGGCGAAACCCTGGCGCAGATCCAAAACCGGGTGCTGGGCGTTGGCGTCAACTCCGCGCCGCTCTTTACGGAGGTGCCTGGCTACGCGATGTTCGGCGTACGCGCGGGGTTCCGGCGCGCCTCACACGAGATTCTGGTGGACGTCGAAAACCTGACCGATGAGAACTACCGCGGGATCAGCTGGGGGATCGACGCGCCGGGGTTCGGCCTCTCAGTTCGGTACCTCATCAGGTTCTAAAGTTCTCAGTTCTCAGTTCTCAGTTCTCTGTTCTGAGTTCTCGTTTCTCGGTACTCTGCGAACTGAGAACTGAGAACAGGGAACCGAGAACTGGGCGCGACCTCTCGCCCGGGTCAGCGTTGTCCCCACTTCAGCTTCTCGCGCAGCAGCTCGAAGTAGGTTCGCTTCGTCGCGCGCACGAGTTTCAACGCGCGCTCGGCCCGTCGAATGTCGATGATGTCCTCGGGCTCGAGCGGATGGCCAAACTGGCCGTCGAACGTCACGTACACTTCGTCGTTCGATCCGTCCATCATCGGTTGAACCCGGATCTCCGACGAACCAGGGACGACGACCGGCCGATTCGTCAGCATGTGCGGCGCAATCGGCGTGAGCAACAGCGAGTCGACCGAAGGGTGCACGATCGGGCCGCCCGCGGCCAGGTTGTAGGCGGTGGATCCGGTCGGGGTCGCAATGATGAGGCCATCGGCGCGCACGCGCATGACCGATTCGCGCCCCAGCGATACCGACAAATCGGTGATGCGCGAGAGCGCCGCCTTCGTGATCACGACGTCGTTGAGCACGATGCGATCCGAATGCGCCTGCCCGTCGCGGATAGTCCGCGCGCGAAGCATCATGCGCTCATCGAATTGTGCGGTGCCCTGCAGCGCCGAATCGAGGACGTCGTAGAGTTCGACCAGCGTGACTTCGGTGAGGAACCCAAGGCTGCCGAAGTTCACGCCGAGGATCGGGATGTCCGCGCCGGACTGGGCGATGCGGCCGGCCATGCCGATGAACGTTCCGTCGCCACCGAGCACGACGATCAGGTCGCAGGCCTTGGGCAGATCGTCACGGCTCGTCGTCGGACGGCCGGGCGGGAGGCCGACGAGGGCGGCGGTCTCCGTTTCGAAGACGGCCTGTACATGTCGGGCTTCGAGCCAGCCGGCCAGCTCTGCGAGCACGCCGGCGGCCGCGTCGAGGTGGTGTTTCGCGACCAGCCCTACACGAGTGATCTGTGGCATCGTCTCACGCGCCCGCGGCTCCGGGAGGAGGCGAGGGACGCCGTCTGAGGTGAAGCAGGATCTCCCGATTGCCTTCCGCGCCGGTGATCGGGGAGTCGACCTCGGCGACGCGCTCCAATCCTAGCGCATCTGCCGCGGCTGCGACGTCGGCGACGACTCGATGCCGCACCTCATCACTGCGGACAATGCCTCCTTTTCCCACTTCCGCACGTCCCGCTTCGAACTGAGGTTTCACGAGCGCCACGATGTCGCCATCCTGTGCCAGCAGTGCGGGCACCACCGGAAGAATGTGGCGCAGGGAGATGAAAGACACGTCGATGGTGACGATGTCGAACAGGCGCGACGCGTTCGGGAGCTGTTCGGCGGTCAGACCTCGCGCGTTGACGTGCTCGATCACCACGACTCTGGGATCCTGCCGGAGTTTCCAGTCGAGTTGGCCGTGTCCGACGTCGAGGGCGACGACACGAGTGGCGTGCCGCTGGAGAAGAACGTCCGTGAAGCCTCCCGTCGAAGCGCCGATGTCGAGCGCTACGCGGCCGTCCACCTTGATCTGGAACGCATCGAGCGCGTGCGCCAGCTTGACCCCGCCGCGGCTGACATACGGATGATCGGGCTCGAGCAAGGCGATGTCGTCGTCATCCCTGATCGGGGCACCCGCCTTCGAGATCCGCCGACCGTTGACGGTCACCCGGCCCGCGAGCACGAGCGCCCGCGCGCGTTCGCGGGACGCGGCCAAGCCGCGGTCGACGAGCACGGCATCCAGACGTCGGCTGTTCTTCAATTGGTGCGGGAAATCACCCAGCGCGCAATTGCCGGGAGTTGACCCGCGAGCGCCGCGCTCTCGAGCGCCGAGCGCGCGCGGTCGGCGCACTGCGCGGCAAGACGGCGCGATTCCTCGAGTCCGTAAATCGCAGGGTAGGTCGGCTTTCCTGCGGCTGCGTCCTTTCCTGCAGTCTTCCCGAGGTCAGCTGACGCTCCTTCGACGTCGAGGATGTCGTCGACGATCTGGAACGCCAGCCCGAGATTCTCGCCGTAGACGTCGACCGCACCGATCCCGGCTTCGTCGGCGCCGGCGATGATCGCACCCGCGAGCGCAGACGCGCGGATCAGCGCGCCGGTCTTTCTCACGTGCATGGCCCGCAGCGCGTCGCGATCGAGCGGAGACGCACCGGGCGCCGCCGCCTGCAGATCCAACGCTTGCCCGCCGACCATGCCGGCAGCTCCGGCCGCGTCGGCGATGACGCGCAACACGCGTAGACGCCTGCTGGCCAGCGCCGTGTCCACTCCAACCGGCTCTCGCGCGAGCAGCGCGAAGGCCTCAGTGAGCAGCGCGTCGCCCGCGAGGATGGCCATGCCCTCGCCGAACACCACGTGGTTGGTCGGGCGGCCGCGCCGGAGCGTATCGTTGTCCATTGCCGGCAGGTCGTCGTGGATAAGTGAGTAGGTGTGAATGAGCTCGACGGCGCAGGCAGCCGGCAGCGCAAACTGTACGGCATCGTCGGTGCTGATGCCGATGCGCTCGCCGCAGGCCTCCGCCGCGGCCAGCACGAGCATGGGACGCAGCCGCTTGCCGCCCGCGAACAGGCTGTAGCGCATCGCGTCATCCACGATCGAGGGGACCGCGGGCGATCCAGGGAGGAACTGCGCCAGCGCCGCATCCACGGCCTGACGGCGGGCGTCGATCCACGTCTCCAGCCGGTCAATCGCCGCCTTCACCGCTGACCCGTCCCTCCAGCGTTGTCCAGGCCAAGTCCCGCCGGCGCTGCTCGGACTTCGCCGCGATCATTCAGGATCTCGATGCGGCGTTCCGCCGCCTCGAGCTTCGAGTGACAGAACCGCGAGAGCTGCACGCCGCGCTCGAAGAGTTCGAGTGATTTCTCGAGAGCGAGGTCACCCTCTTCGAGCGTCTTCACGATCGATTCGAGCTCGGCGATGGCGGATTCGAAATCTTTGATGGTGGGATCCATGGTTCGATTCTCTCGTGGCGCGTCAGCGGTCATCGTCTTCGACGACCTCCCTGACTTCGCAGGCAAGTTCCCCTTCGTGCAGCGTGACCCGGACGCGGTCGCCTGGGGCGATCGACGCCGCGCGACGCAGCACGGCCGTCCGATCTTCGTTCCAGCACAACGCGTATCCTCGGGCGAGGACGCCGAGCGGGCTGAGCGTCTCCAGCCGTCCGGCAAGCGCCGCGGCGGACGCCTGCGCGCGTTCCCGACGGCGAAGGACGGCGGCCTGCAATCGGCTGTCGGCGGCGTTCAAGCGTCCGTGAATCGTCGCGAGACGACGGCGCAGGTCGTGCGCTTCGAGCCGCTGATTCAGGGTTCGCCACATCCGATCGCGGCGCCGAATCGCCTCGGCGATCGATCGCCGCAGCTGGAACGTCAGCTCTGCCGCATGGCGTCCATTCAGCGCCACGCGTGCAGGCCAGCCCGCGAGCCCGCGACGGCTGGACAACGCGTGCACGTGGGTCCGGCGGCGTTGGACGATTGCGGCTGCCGCCGCGGTGAGCCGATGTGTCAGCCGATCGATTCGCGCGCAGAACTCTTCCTTGGCGGCGATCACGAATTCGGCTGCCGCTGACGGTGTGGGGGCGCGCACGTCGGCCACGAAGTCCGCGATCGTGACGTCCACTTCGTGTCCGACCGCTGAAATCACGGGAACGGGGCAGGCCGCGATGGCCCTCGCCACCACTTCCTCGTTGAAGGACCAGAGGTCTTCCACAGACCCGCCGCCCCGAGTCAGGATCACCACGTCGACGCCGGCGACGCGACCGATCGCGCGGAGACTCTTGGCGAGGTCGTCCGCAGCGGCCTCGCCCTGAACGCGCGCAGGACGGATCAGCAGGTGGGCGTTCGGATGGCGCCGGCGCAACACCTTGATGATGTCCCGCAGCGCGGCGCCATCGAGCGAGGTCACGATCCCGATGATGCGAGGAAGCGCCGGCAGCGCTCGCTTGCGCGCGGGATCGAACAGGCCTTCGGCTTTGAGCTTCTTCTTCAGCTGCTCGAACGCGAGTTGCAGCGATCCGAGCCCTTTTGGCTGGAGATGCTCGCAAACGAGCTGATACTCACCTTTGGGCTCGTAGATTCCGAGCTTGCCGCGCGCGATGACGTGCAGACCGTCTTCGAGGTTGAACTTGAGGTAGCGCGACGCGCCACGGAAGAGTACCGCTTTGATCTGCGCGCCCGAGTCCTTCAGCGTGAAGTACGCGTGCCCCGTGTGCCAGATTCGGCAGTTCGAGATCTCACCCTCGACCCACACATCGCCGAAGCTCGATTCGATCACCGCACGAATCGACGCGGTCAGCTCGGAGACGCTGAGCACGCGGCGCTCGAGCCCGGCAGGCGGCCGTTCCTCTTCTTCTTCGAAGGGCTGAGAGAAGAGGTCCGACATGATCAGATCAGCCTCGCGTCGGCGTGGCAGGAGCCTCCGCCATCGCCTCGACCTCGCTCGCGCTCATGTTCAACCGCTCGATCGCGGTTGCGCGTCCGGTTGCGGGATCGGCGGTGACGATCACCGCGTTCAGCCGTCCAGGACCGGAAGCCGCATCGAACTTCGCGGGCATGCCGCTGACGAATCGACCGAGTGCGGCGTCGATGGTCACGCCAATGATGCTGTCGAACGGCCCGGTCATGCCGGTATCGGTGAGATACGCCGTTCCCTTGGGGAGGATCCGATCATCGGCGGTCTGCACGTGCGTGTGCGTGCCGACGACGGCGGTGGCCTTTCCGTCGAGATGCCAGCCCATGGCGATCTTCTCCGACGTGGCTTCCGCGTGAAAGTCCACGAAGATGACGCGCGTCTTCGCCCGGAGCGCTTCGATCTCGCGCAGCGCCACGGCGAACGGATCGTCGAGCGGCGCCATGAAGACACGGCCCATCACATTCACGACGCCGACAGGGTCGCCGGTGCGTGTCCGTCCAAGATAGCTCCCACGTCCCGGAACGCCGGCGGGGAAGTTCGCCGGACGAAGAAGCCGAGGCTGGCGTGGAATGTATTCGAGGACTTCCTTCTTATCCCAGACGTGATTGCCGGACGTCATCGCGTCGACGCCGTAGCTCAGAATCACATCGGCGATATCGCCGGTGACGCCGAAGCCGGCCGCCGAGTTCTCGACGTTGGCAATCACGAAGTCGATGGCCCGCTGCTCGATCAGCGCCGGAATCGCGCGCCGGGCGATCTCACGGCCTGGCTTCCCGAAGATATCGCCGACGAAGAGGATGCGCATCGAGGGAACGTCTATTCGACGGTCACGGCGATGACACGCTCAGAGCCGCGCCGCTCGTCGATTCGCGGAAGAATCACGCGAAGCTCGCCTGAACGCAGGATTGCCGTGGCACGGCTCGCGTCGAAGGCCCCGGTCAGGCGTACGCCCCGCGCGAACTTGCCGAAGCTGCGCTCGGCCAGATGAAACGCCGCGTGATCGTGCCCGCATCGTGCAGGACGCTTCTCACCGCTGATGAGGAGCAGGTTCTGGCTGAACGCGACTTTCAGCGACGATTCGAGCGCTCCCGGCACGTCGAGGATGACTTCAATAGTGTCGGCGGTCTCCAGGACGTCCATGGGCGGAGTGCAGTCTCCCGCTCCCCCTGGCGCGTCATCGTTAATCCAATGGAAGAGGCGGCGGATGTCGTGGGACGACGTGGGGTGTTCGAGGAAAAGGTGCGCCACAGCAAGCGTATTCTACCCCGGAGCCGGAGCCGCGGTTCTACCGGTGAGTGATAGTTGAAGCATGTCCCGAAGCGACGGACGCATGCGCGGGGAGTGGCAGACACGGATTCGAGAGATCGGCGATGACTCGATATCGGGCGCCACCGCGCTCCTGACTCGGGCTCTTGCCCTCCTTCGAGAAGCAGCCGTCGAACCGCAGGCAACGCTCGAGGCGCTCGCTGGCGATCTCTGTCGGGCACAGCCGTCGATGGCAGGGCTGCGGACCGCTTTTCACCTGGTCAGGACGTCGACAGACCCTGCAGCCGATCTCGATCGGCTGATGCAGCGAATCGCGCGCGCCCCGCAGCTCATCGCGCGCCACGCGTCGGAGCTGTTGCTGCTGCGTCGCCACGGATCGGACGTGAGGACCCTTCCGATGCGCCTCGTCACTTGCTCGGCCAGTAGCGCGGTGGAAGCGACGATCCGTTCTCTCGCCAGCCGGGCATCGATCACCGTGAGTTGTGCCGAGGCCAGACCTCGACTCGAGGGTCGCGCGATGGCAATCAGGCTGGCGGATGGCGGGGTTTCGATCGAGCTCCATACCGACGCTGGGATTTCGCGGGCGGTCCCGGGAGCAGATGCCCTGATTGTCGGTGCCGACGCCATCGGCCCGTCCTCGTTCATCAATAAAGTGGGGACGGCCGCGCTGTGCGCGCTGGCGGGCTCGGCTGGCGTTCCCGTTTACGTGCTGGCGGGCCGCGAGAAGATCCTCGGCGCGTCGGAATTCAACAGCCTGTCTCTGAAGGAGGCGGATGCGGCGGAAGTATGGGCCGGAACCCATCCCGGCGTGCTCGTCTGCAATTCCTACTTCGAAGCCATCCCGAGGGAACTGGTCAGCACGATAGTGACGGACGCCGGTCCGATGCACCAAATATGAGTGTAGTAGACGCATAAAACATGCTTGACATCAACTAATGCCATTCGTATAGTTATTTCTGTGATTCCAAAGGGCCTGCGGAAGGTCCTTTTGAGATAGGAAGCAGGAGGTTAAATACGATGGCTTTGGTTCGCTGGAGTCCGGCCCGGGAACTGGCCGGCATGGAAATCGATCGACTCAATCGCATGTTCACGGACTTCTACGGGGAGGCCTTCAGCCGTGGCTGGGTGCCAGCCGTGGACATCTATCAGGCAGCAGACGGGGAGATGGTCATCAAGGCGGAACTGCCCGACGTCAGGCGCGAGGACATTAGCGTCACCATCGACAAGAACGTCCTGACGCTCGCGGGTGAGCGCAAGCTGGACGAGTCGGTGGCCAAGGATGGCTTCCATCGCAAGGAGCGGTTCCACGGCACCTTCTCGCGGTCATTCACACTTCCGACGACTGTCGATGCCGGACGCGTGCAGGCGTCCTACAAGGAAGGCTTGCTGACGATTCGGCTCCCGCAGCGTGAGGATGCGAAACCCAAACAGATCGCCGTCAAGCTGGACTGACCGTATCGCGTGGAGAATCCGGGCCGGCACTCGCCGGCCCGTTGTTTTTCAGAGTGAGGGTGACGTATGGCGAACAGTTCCTGGGACATGATGCGCGAGCTCGCGTCGATGCAGGACCGCATGAATCGCATGTGGCGAGGGTGGTCCGGGCCCTACGATCGCGGGCATGACGACGTCACGAGCGGAGGGGCGTGGACGCCGTCGGTCGACATCTACGAGAGCGCGAGCCGGGAAATAATCCTCAAGGCCGAGCTCCCCGGGTTGAAACGCGAAGACATCGACCTCACGGTCGAGAGCAACACGTTGACCGTTCGCGGCGAGCGGCGGCGCGACCCGGAGGTGACCGAGCAGCAGTACCACCGGGTGGAGCGGGCCTACGGCGCGTTCTCGCGTTCCTTCACGCTGCCGAACACCGTGGATCCCCAGCGGGTCAAGGCGGAGTATCGCGACGGCATCCTCACGATCACGCTGCCGCTTCGGGACGAAGCGCGGCCCCGGCAGATCCAGGTGGAAGTCGGCGGCTGATTTCAGCTATTTTTGTGGGGACCATGCCACAGACAGTTGACCCCGAGGATCAGGAAAGCGGCTCCGAGGCGCCCCAGCAGCCGGCGGCTCCGATCACCAGCCGCTTTCTGTTCGTCGACGTCGCCGCGCAGCGAGCGAAACAGCTTCGGCGCGGCGCTCTGGCCCGTCTCGATCGGCCGTTGCCTACGGTGGGCCCGCACAAGCTCGAACGCGTCGCGATGGAAGAAGTGCGGACGGGCCTGGTTCACTACACGCTGCCCACGCCGGAGGAGCTGGCCGGGAAGGGACCGCGGACCTGATGAGCGCTGCGCCCGGTTTCCTGTCAGGCGCGCTGGGAACGCTGCAAGGTCTCGTGCTCAGCTCCGCGGTTCTCCTCATCCTCTTCGTCGGTTTCTGCATCGTCTTCAATCTTCCCAAGCTGCGGAAGAGTGGACGGCACTCGCGCGTCGTCCGCAGCCTCGACGAGGCGCTCGGCCGTCAGCAGTCGTACTTCGCCCCGACCGCGCCGCGCGGCGTCACCGATCAGTTGAGCACTCCGGAACTTCTCGAATCCAAGGCCCGTAAGTCAGCATAGGCGGCTCATCCCGAGCTGCCAGGGAGCCTGTGATGATCGAGCTGTTTGTCTTGGTCTTCATCGGGGCCGCGCTGCTGAGCGTTTTCGCATTGCTATCGGTGGTTGCCGTCGTGTTCAGAGCGGTCCTGTGGATCGTGCTGTTGCCGTTCCGGCTGCTGCTGGCCCTTCTGATCCTTCCGTTCCTGCTGCTCAAGCTCCTTCTCGCCGGGCTGATGTTCCTCATCGTGGGTCCCGTGCTCGCGATCCTCGCGGTTGTCGCCGCGGTCGTCATCGCGGCGATTGTCGCGGTTCCGCTCTTGCCGCTGCTGCTCGTCGGCGCCGTCATCTGGGCGATCATGCGCGCCTCCAGCCGGCCCGCGCTCGTGCGCTGATCGCGCGCCCGATTCATCCTTCCGTACGGTTCCGAGGCTGCTGGCGAGCGCCGCGAGCGAAGCGCCTCGAGCCGGAGCGAGTGCTGCAGGTCGAGGGGGCCCCAGCGACAGACGGGAAATGCCCGTGCTACGCTCGGGCCCATGCCGACGCAGATTCGCCGCCTCCACTTCGCTTTCTTGGCGGTCGCCACGTGCCTCTCGACGTGGAGCATTTCTCCGAAGGCTCAGACCGTTCAGACGCCGTACAGCATCCTCGTGACCAACGATGATGGTGTTCGGGCGCCGGGCATTCTGGCCGTTGCGCAGGCGCTGCAGGATCTCGGTGAGGTGACGATAGTCGCGCCATCGGAGAACCAGAGCGGCAAGGGCCACTCGATCACGATCGCGGATCCCATCTACGTCGATCGCGTAACGCTTGCGCCGGGGCTGCAGGCGTACTCGGCGGTCGCGACGCCGGCCAGCTGCGTCAAGGTCGCTGTCGGCGCTCTGATGTCGCGCAAGCCGGACCTCGTCGTGTCCGGGATCAATCGTGGCTACAACCTCGGGATGGTGGTGTATCTCTCGGGAACGCTCGGGGCGGCCCGCGAAGCGGCGTTGATGGGCATCCCCGCCATTGGCGCGTCGCTGACGACGGAGGAGAGCGACTATCAGCCCGCCGCCCGGATCGTGCATCAGGTCGCGGAGCTCGTGAAGAAGCAGGGGCTCGAACGCGGCGCGTTCCTCAGTGTCAATGTGCCGCGCGGAACGGCTGCGGCGATCAGAGGCATTCAGCTCACACGCCAGAGCACGTTGACAGGCGTTGAGCGTTTCGAAGAACAGAAATCACCGCTGGGGCGGCGATACTTCTGGAGTGTCTGGAACGAGCCGACGGGAGACGTCGAAGGCACAGACGTCTGGGCGGTCGAGCACGGCTACGCCGCCGTGACGCCCCTCAAAGTTGGCGAGTTCGATGCAAAGACGTACGACGCCTTGCGGTCGGTGGTCATCGAGAAGTGAACACGCCGAGCCGCCCGACTTCCACGAATCCCAGTTTCCGTCCTACGGCCAGCGACGCGGCGTTCGTGTCGAGCGCGCCCCACACCGGGGACTTGCCGGTCCGGCGCATGTGCCGAATCATCGCCCGTACGGCACGCGCGGCCAGGCCTCGACCGCGATATTCCTCCAGCGTATCAATCGAGACATCCCAGAACCTCTCGCTCTGAACGACCGGATAGCAAAACGAGACGGGAACGCCGTCCGCCCACGCTGCGGCGACGGGCAGCGGACGCGGCGGACGGTCGAGCGGTCCCGCCGGCTGAATCCGGTCGCCAAAACGCGCGAGCGGCATGCCGCGCAGCGCTTCTGCGATTTCCCTCTGGAGGTCATCGGGCAGGTGCGCCAACGCCGGCGCATCGTTCAGCATGAAGATCCGGGTGTCGGGATCCGTCGTGTGCTCCCAGGGCATCGTGCCGGGCAACTCGTGAAGGATCGCGCAGCTCACCTGCCACGTCTGCAGTGCACGCGCCGTGTGACTGACGTCGTCGATGGGACACAGCACGTCCGCGCGCGAAAGGCTTTCGGCAGCATCCAGCACCAACGGCGCGGGCGGCCGGCCGACGGCTGACACTAGCGCACGCGGTGGGAGGATGACGACGAAGCCGTCGCGGTCATGGTTCGCCGGCTCACTGAAACGGACGCGGGCGAAACCGGAGAGCAGCATCCCGCGCGTATCGACCCACTTCGCGAGATCGGGTACTCGCGCGAGCGCCGCGTCTTCAGCCGATCCAGGCATCCAGCGGTCGCTCGGCGGCAAAACGTGTGGACCGTTCGAACGCGTCGCCGGCTCGCAGCACCGTCGCTTCGTCCATCGTTTTGCCGATGAACTGCAGTCCGACCGGCAGCTTGTCGCGGGTGAAGCCGCACGGCACGCTGATCGCCGGCAGCCCCGTCAGGTTCGCGCTGACCGTGAACACGTCGGCCAGGTACATCTGCAACGGGTCCGAGGTCCGCTCTCCGAGCTTGAACGCGGCTGTGGGGCTCGTCGGCATCGCGACGACGTCCACGGTCCGAAAAGCCGTTTCGTAGTCGCGGCGGATGAGCGTCCGCACCTGTTGCGCTTTGAGGTAGTAGGCGTCGTAGTAGCCGGCGCTCAGGGCGTAGGTGCCAAGGATGATCCGCCGCTTGACCTCGGGGCCGAAGCCTTCGTCGCGAGTCCGATCGTACATGTCACCAAGCGTCGCGGCGCCGCTCGCGCGGAATCCATACCGAACCCCGTCGTATCTCGCGAGGTTCGAGCTGGCCTCCGCCGTGGCGACGAGGTAGTACACGGGGATCGCGTGGCCGCTGTGCGGCAGCGAGACGTCCACGAGCTCGGCACCGAGATCCGTCAGCACCGAGAGCGCCGCATCGAACGCTTCCAACACGTCATCGTCGACGCCGCTGGCGAGCATCGCCCGCGGCACACCGACCCGTAGCCCGCGAACGTCGTTCGTGAGTGCGCCCAGGTAGTCGCTCGTTGGCTCGGTGGACGACGTGGCGTCCCGTGGATCGTGACCCGCGAGCGCCGACAGCGCGAGGGCGGCGTCTTCGACGGTCGTTGCGATCGGCCCGATCTGGTCGAGCGAGGACGCAAAGGCGAGGAGACCGTAGCGCGATACCCGGCCGTACGTCGGCTTCAGCCCGACGACCCCGCACAGCCCGGCGGGCTGCCGGATCGATCCGCCGGTATCGGATCCGAGCGCCAGGGGAACCAGGCGGGCCGCGACCGAGGCTGCCGATCCCCCACTCGATCCCCCGGGAATGCGATCGAGGGCCCACGGGTTTTTCGTCGGACCGAACGCGGAGTTCTCGGTCGAAGAGCCCATCGCGAACTCGTCGCAGTTTGTTTTCCCGATGATGACCGCGCCGGCCGCGAGCAGACGCTCGACGACGGCGGCGTCGTACGGCGGCTCGTACTGTTCGAGGATCCGCGAGCCCGCGGTGGTGCGCAGGCCGCGCGTGCAGAGGTTGTCCTTCAGCGCGACTGGTACACCGAAGAGCGGCAGATGCGCGAGGTCCTGACGTCGCGCGTCGAGCTCAGTCGCTCGTGCCAGTGCCAGTTCGTCCGAAATCGTGCAGAACGCGTGAAGGACCGCCTCGGCGGCCTTGATGCGCTCGAGGGACGCCCGGCAGACGTCTTCGACGGAAGCTCGTCCGGACCGGAGATTGTCGCGGATTTCGCGCGCGCTCGCGACCAGGGTCATGACCCGAGAACTCGTGGTACTTTGAAGAGCCCGGCGTCGAGATCCGCCTCGGGCGCCTGCGCCAGCACGAGGGCGCGTGCGAGCGAGGGACGCCGTTCGTCAGCGCGCAATGATGCGGCGGCGTCAGCCGCGTGCGAAGTCGGTGGGATCCCGCTCGTGTCCACCTGGCGAATCTGCTCCGCATATCGCAGAATGTCGCCGAGCTGGTTCGCGAAGAGCCGCTTCTCCTCGTCGGTGAGAGCAAGACGCGCCAGTTGCGCCACGCGCTCGACGTCTTCGGTGGTGAAATGATCCGGCACGGGCGGATCGTAACACGCGTGCCGTATTCTCCCGGCTGTCAACGATGCTGAGTCAGACCCGGCCGGCGGCAGTCGCCGGCACGTGGTATCCACGGACGGCGGGCGCGCTTGGACGCGAGGTGGACGGGTATCTCGCCAACGTGCCAGACGACCGTGCGCCGGCGGACGTCGGTGCCCTGATCGCGCCGCACGCCGGATTGATGTTCTCGGGTCCAGTCGCCGCGCACGCGTACAAAGCTGTCGCGGCGCGCCCGTACGATGTCGCCGTGCTCGTCGGTCCGTCGCACTTCGTCGCCTTCGACGGCGTGGCGTTGTATCCGGGCGCCGCGTTCGATTCGCCGCTCGGACAGGCGCGTGTGGACGAGGCCGGTGCGGACGCGATGGCGGCCTTCGACGTCATCGAACCCGACGCCGGTCCACACGAGCGCGAGCACTCGCTCGAAATGCAGCTGCCGTTTCTGAAGCGTGTCCTGCCTGATGTGCCGATCGTTCCGCTCCTCATGGGGTATCAGGATCGGGAGACCATCGGCGCGCTTGCCGACGCGATGGCCGCCGCTTTCCGGACTCGGCGCGCGCTGCTCATCGCGAGCACCGATCTGTCGCACTACTTCGACGCGACGACCGCGGAGAGCCTCGATCGACGCGTGCAGGACTGCGTGCCCGAGGTCGATGCCGATCGATTCCTGGCCGTGTTCGAGCAGTATCCGGAGGGAGACCGCGGCCGCTACGTCGCCTGCGGTGGCGGACCCGCGATTGCCGTGATGCGGGCGGCGCGCTTGCTTGGGGCGACCGCCGGGCGCGTGCTTCGGTACTCCCACTCCGGGGTGATCTCGGGCGACTACGACGGGGTGGTGGGCTACATGGCTGCCATCTTCGCGCGGCCGCACTCGTCGTAGACTGCAGCGATGCTCACCGACTCGGAAAAGCGCCAGCTGATCGAGATCGCGCGGCACTCGGTGTTCGCGACGGTTGGTGCGGAATCCCGTGCGCCGCTGCCTGACGTTCCGCTGCCGTCCGCATCGGGCGTTTTCGTGACCATCAAGAGGCACGGTGAGCTGCGCGGATGTCTCGGGACGCTCAGCGGCGTCGACGAGCTCGCGCGCGAGGTCGCGCGCTGTGCCGCCGATTCGGCGCAGGAGGATCCGCGGTTCAGCCCGGTCACGCGCGATGAGGTGCCGGACCTCTCATTCGAGATTTCCGTACTCGGTCCACTCGAGAAAATCGATCCGCACGATCCTTCGGCGATTGCCATCGGCCGTCACGGGCTGGTCGTCGAACAGGGACGCCATCGCGGATTGCTGCTGCCGCAGGTCGCGACCGAGTGGGAGTGGACGCGCGAACAGTTCCTGCGGCAGACTTGCCTCAAGGCCGGTCTGCCGTACGACGCCTGGCAGCACGGCGCTGCGGTGTTCCGCTTCGAGGCGGAAGTGTTCGGGGAGTGATGCCTGGTAGGCGTGATGCTTGTCGTTGTCCGTTGTCCGTTGTCCGCTGTCCGCTGCCCGCTGTCTGCTGCCCACTGCGCACTGTAGGCGCTGCTGACTCCTGACTTATGCCTCGACTCGGCGCGCATCTCTCGATCGCGGGCGGTCTGCCGCGCGCGGTGGATCGGGCGGAAGCGTCCCGCTGTCAGGCGCTGCAGATCTTCACGAAGTCCGTGGGCCAGTGGCGCGCGCGTCCGTTGCCGGCCGCGGAGATCGCGCGCTTCCGGGCGCGCGTCAGGGAAACCGGGATCCGTCCGGTTGTGGCGCACAACAGTTACTTGATCAACGTCGCCGCCGCCTCGCCCGAGTTGCGGGCGCAGTCCATCGCCGCGCTCGGTGAAGAGCTCGATCGCGCCGAGGCGCTGGGACTCGATGGCCTGGTCATGCACCCCGGGTCGTACACGACGGGCACAGAGGATCGGGGGCTGATCCTGATCGCAGAGGCACTCGCGGCGCTGCTGCGTGCGCGCCCTCGAGGGCGAACGATGATCCTGCTCGAGCACACGGCAGGTCAGGGCACCAACCTCGGTCATCGATTCGAGCACCTGGCCGCGATTCTCGAGTGCTTGAAACGGTCGCGCCGGGTCGGCGTGTGCCTCGACACCTGCCACCTGCTCGCTGCCGGCTACGACATCTGTTCAGACCATGGATACCAAAGAACATTCCGGGAGTTCGATCGGATCGTCGGTCTGGACCGAATCAAGGCGTTTCACCTCAACGACTCCAAGAAACCCTGTGGCAGCCGCGTCGATCGTCACGAGCACATCGGGAAGGGTTGCCTGGGTCTCGAGCCGTTCCGGATGCTGCTGAACGATCCGCGGTTCGCCGACCTGCCGATGCTGCTCGAAACGCCGAAGCTCGAATCGAAAGAGAGCTTGCGCCGAAGCGATGTCGATCCATGGGATGCGCGCAATCTGCGGACGCTTCGAAGGCTCATCGCGCGGGTATAGTAAACAGCATGCACAAAGCAGCAGCGTGGTTCACTCTCGCGGCCGTGCTCTGTCTTCCGACACCGGCGGCGGCGTGGGGATTCGAGGGCCACAAGTACATCCTCGACCGGGCCATTCCATTGCTGCCCCGAGAAATCCGTCCGTTCTTCCTCAAGTTCCGGGTCTCGATCGTCGAGCACACGATCGACCCCGATCTGTGGCGGACGGCGGGATGGGAGGCGGAGAATCCGCGCCACTTCGTCGACATGGACGGTTACGGTCCGTACCCGTTCACGGAGCTGCCGCACGACTACGACGCCGCCGTCGCGAAGTACGGCAAGGACTTCGTCGAGAAGAACGGTCTGCTGCCGTGGCGCGCGCAGGAAATCTTCGACAAGCTGGTTGACGCCTTCGCGCAGAAGGCGCCGTACTCGCGCGAGAACATCAAGTTCTTCTCATCGATCCTCGCTCACTACGTCGCCGACGCGCACGTGCCCTTCCACGCCGCGCTCAACCACGACGGCCAGCTCACCGGTCAGTGGGGTGTCCACTCGCGATTCGAATCCGACCTGTTCGATCGGTATCGCGTGCGATTGAGGGTCATGCCCAAGCCGCCGACTTCAACGCTGACCGAGGCCCGCGACTTCCTGTTCACCACGCTCACCGAGAGCTACACGTCCGTGCAGCCGATCCTCGACGCGGACAAGGCCGCGATCGACTCACGCGATCGGTACGACGATGTCTACTTCGGGGCGTTCTTTGGAAAGGTGCGGCCGATTCTGGAAGCACGGCTGGCCACGTCGATCAGCGACGTCGCGTCGATGATTGGATCCGCATGGGTCAAAGCGGGCCGGCCCGCGCTCCCGCTCACGCAGACGTTGCCACCGAAGAAGGTCAGGCGTCAGTAGAAAAGTCGGTTCCGTTCTCGGCGCGACGGCGATTCGCGATCCGCTTGTCGATCGCGATTTCGAGCGGGTGCAGCGCGAGCAGCGCGAGGATGGTCACGCCCACCGCGATGAGCGCCGCCCGATAGTGACCGCTCCCGACCGCCACGCTGACTGCGGCATTCACCCAGATCGTCGCTGCCGTGGTCATCCCATGGACGCCGCTGCCGGTGCGCATGATCGCGCCGGCGCCAAAGAAGCCGATACCGGTCACGATCTGCGCGGCGATGCGGGTGGGATCGGTGCCGGTCGTCGCGGCCAGGTCGAAGGACATGATTGTGAACAGTGCCGAGCCGACCGCGATCAGGATGTTCGTCCTCAGGCCGGCACTCTTCTGACGGAGCTCGCGTTCGAGACCAAGCGCGCCGCCGAGCGCCGCAGCCAGCAGCAGCCGCTGGGCGAGCTCGATGCTAGACAAAGGCACGTGCATGGTACATCGCTTGCACACTGTGCTCCGGCCGCTCGTGCGGCGGGAGGGAACAACGCATGTTGTGGACGATCGCCGTCATACTATTGGTGCTGTGGGTGCTCGGCCTGTCGCTGAAGATTGCAGGCGCCTTCATACATGTCCTGCTGGTCATCGCCCTGGTGGTGCTGGTCATGGGGCTGCTCACCGGCCGCCGCGTCTGATTCTGCGTCGAGCCCGTTGGCCGACGCGTCACGGCACAATCCAGAGCCGCGTCCGATCCAGAGGGACCTCGATCCGGGTGTGCCAGGTCGCTCCGCGGCTGCCCATGACCTGGAGGTCGTACTCGCCGGCCGGTAGCACGAACAGGACGTAGTCGTCTCCGGCCACGCGCAAGGCGGCCTCCTTTACGTGATCCCCGGTCCGGTAGATCGAGACATCGACCGGACCCTTCTCGCGACCGCGAATCTCGATCGCCCCAAAGCCGTTCTGAAAGTTGACGACTTCGAGGTGCCGCCCTGCCTCGTCCGGGTACGGCATCACCACCAGCCGCTGTGCCCACTTGATGTGCAGCACCCGGCCATCGCGCTCGTGGATCGCCTGCACGTCGTAGAAACCAGCCGGCACCGTGACTTCGACTCGCGAGGCCCCCGATTGAACCTGCGCCAGAGGCTCCCCGCGTTCCCCGGCGCGCTGGACCGTCACGCGGGAGTGAGCGGTCACTTCCTCCGATCCATTGAAGAGACGCAGCTCGAGTTTGATCTGCTCGTCCGGCGCGGTCTGGAATCGAGGCGCCGCAACCAGAGCTAGCGCTACGAAGAGGCCACACGGCATGCGGCATCTTAGCAGAGCTGCGGGGAACGGCACGGCCGATGCTATCGTAGACGTGGGTGATGACCGACGCCTCCATGGACGTGTATCTGGTGCCGGTGGGTGCCGATCGTTACGAGTTGTACTGCGAGATCGCCGACGATCCGGAGGAAGCCAGCGAGCCGCCGAGCGGGATGTTCCGCCGCCTGCGGCAGCGCTTCAGCGAGATGCTGGCGGAGGCGGAACGCGAACGCCGTCAGGGCTCGGGAACCGTCGAGGGCGGCTGGATGGCGCGCGGCAAGTCGCGCCTGATGCGTTGGGTGGCCGAGAGCATCGCCGAGCAGCGGCTGCTCTGGCATCTCCGCCGGCAGACCGAAGCCTGCCTGTTCCACCCGGATGACGTCGACGAGCGGGACGCGACGGCGCGCCTGCGGACCAGCCTGAAGCGTGATTTCGAGAAACATCGGTTCTGGCTGATCATCGATTCGGTCGGTCTCATCGCGTCCGCGGCCCTGACCCTCCTGCCCGGACCGAACCTGATCGCGTACTACTTTGCATTTCGTCTCGTCGGGCACTACCTCTCGCTGCGCGGGGCGAAGCAGGGTCTCACCGCCGTCACGTGGCGCACGGTCAAGAGTGCCCCGCTCTCTGAGCTGCGACGCGCAATCGGCCTCGAGCCCGAAGTGCGCGGCCGGCGCGTGCGTGACGTCGCGTCGCAATTGCAGCTCGAGCATCTCGCCACCTTCGTCGAACGCACCGCGGTCACCGCGCCCTGACGGTCGAGTCGCGTATACTGCGGGTCTTGAAGCTCAAGGAGATCGCTGCGCGTCTCGAGTGCCGCCTCGAAGGCGACGGCGAGATCGACATCCGGCGCGTCACGGGCATCGAAGACGCCGGCCCCGGCGACCTGACCTTCTTCGTCAATCCCAAGTACGCGGCGGCGCTTCGCACCACGAAGGCATCCGCCGTCATTCTGGGCGACCATGCCGAAGCCGCGTCCTGCGCGATGCTGCGCGCGCGACAACCGTACTTCGCGTTTGCCAGAGCCGTGGAGCTCTTCGCGGATCCGTGGAAGCCGGCCCCCGGCGTCCATCGGCTGGCGTGGGTCAGTGAGAGCGCCGTCGTCAGCGACGGCGCGTCGATTGGCCCGTTCGCGGTGATCGAGGACGGCGCGCGCATCGGCGCGCGCACGATCGTCCACGCGCACGTCACGATCGCCCGTCACGCGTCGGTCGGCGATGACTGCACGATCCACGCGCGCGTGTCGCTGCGCGAACGCGTGCGGATCGGCGATCGCGTCGTCCTGCAGGACGG
>DATAEK010000367.1:0-18332 GCA_036258055.1 Vicinamibacterales bacterium | reverse complement strand
ATGCGCGCGGTCGAGGCAGGATGGCGTTACCGCGCGATGGAAGCGTCGCCGATTCTGATCGAGGAGCTACGAGGCAAGGGCCTGGATGTGATTCCGGGCTGGGCCCCGCCGATTCTTTCGGCCGATGCCAGCTGTGACCTCGTGTACGCGGACCAGGTGCTGGAACACATGTCGGGCATCGACGCGGCCCGTCAGTTCGTGGCTGAAGCCCTTCGAGTCTTGCGGCCGTCAGGGGTGCTCTTCGTAGTCGTGCCGGACTACCTCAAGGAGCGCAGCTTCTTCTGGGACGTCGATTACACACACAACTTCGTGACCACCGAACGCCGCGTGCAGCAGCTGCTGAATGACGGCGGCTTCGAGATCCGGGAGGTCGTCCGCAGCATCGGCGCGGCCACCGGAGTCCGCCGCGATCTCCTCGCGGCCGGCGGATTCCTCACTCATCTGCCGGGCCTCGATACGTTGTCGCGTTACACCGGCACTGCGGATCTGCTGTTCAAGATCAGAAAGAACCTGTTCGAGACGCTCGAGTTCGTCGCCCGCAAGCCCACGTCGTGATAGCGAAGCTGAGTCGATCGCTGTGGGTGCGCGCCGTCGTCACCGCGGTCATTCTCGCGCTCCTCTTCAGGAAGATCCCGCTCAGCGACGTTTTTTCGGCACTCTCCCGGCTGCGGCTCGGCCCTGCCCTGACCGTTCTCGTGCTGGTCGCCATGGACCGCTGCGTGATGATCTGGCGTTGGATCATCCTCTTGCGGGCAGCCGGCCAGAAGGTCAGCACGCGATCGGCGATCGACATCTACCTCGTGAGCTCGTTCGTAGGCGGCGTCGTGCCGGCGGCCGCTGACGTCGCCCGCGCGTATTCACTGCGTGAGCGCACAGCGCAAGGAAGCGCCGCTGCAGCATCGGTTGCCGTGGATCGCGTCCTCGGTCTGCTCGCGCTCGTGCTGATGGCCATCGTCGGCCTCATCGTGACGAGGCAGTCGCAACCGCAACACACCTCGCTCGGGATCGCGATCGCGTTGCTGGCCTTCGTGCTTGGCGCAGCAGCGTTGCTCTGGACCGACCGGTGGGTGCGCGCGCTGGTGCCGACGGCGTCACACTCGAGCCGGGCAGGTTCGCAACTGCTCCGCCTGGCGGACGCCATCGCGTACTATCGGGATCGGCCGCTTGCCCTTTCATGGGTGGCGGTGCTGTCCGGTGCCGTGCAGGTCCTTCGGGTCCTGCAGGCGTACGTGCTCGGCATCGGAATCGGAATCGACGTGCCGTTCACGTACTATCTTCTGTTCATGCCCATCGGACTGATTGCTCTCATGTTGCCGATTTCGATCAGCGGCTTCGGGGCGCCACAAGGGCTGATCGTGTGGATGCTGAAGCCCCTCGGCGTCCCGGAGGCCGACGCGTTCGCGCTGTCGACGCTCATCGTCTTGTCGGGGATCATCGCGAACCTGCCGGGAGCGCTGCTCTACCTCCGCCGTCCGCGCACATCGGACTCCGCGTTGCTCACCAGCCGAGATTCATCGCTCTGATAGCCCGCCACCGTGCGCCGCTCCAAATCGGCCCCTGGGTGATCAGCGGCAGCTCGGTCCAGTCGACACTGCTGAGAATCACGCACCCGGAGACGCCGGTTGCCCTGAACTCGAGCGCCGCGAGGGCAGCGTCGATGTCAGTCAGGTGGAACAGCATCTCGACGCGCGTCGACGGATCGATTCGGCCGACCCGTTCTCTGAGCACGCGCCCAAAGCGGCCGGTGGTTGCGACCTGAAGCCGCACGTCCCCGCTCGAACAGCCGGCATTCTCCGAGAATCCGAAGCGGACTTCGTACCACCCGCTCGACACTCTCAGGCTCTCCGGACCGCGTACGGTCCGGCCAGGCGTGAGCTCGTGGGCACACTCGGAACTTCCGCCATCGTCGTGCAGGTAGCAGGATAAATGCCGTCTGAAGTTGACGGCTCTGGGGGCATGGACGTTGTACCTGTCGAAGAGGCGGGCGGTGATCCACGCCGGCGGCGTCGCCGCAAACCACCTCGGGACGTCTGAGTACGACATCCCGACTTCACTGAAGTAGGCGTAGACGGCCGGGGCGAAGAGATAGAACAGAGAGACCACGACGAGTGCCGTATTCACGACCAGCGCGTGAGTCGCTCGCTTGCCCACAACTCTCTTCCCGGCAGGATGAGCTACCAGCATATCGGACTCCCGGCACTATTTCAACGTAATAATTAGCAACATCAGTATTTTTAACGTAATAATCCAACCCTCGGAGCAATCCCTCGGGATCATGACGACGCGGGCCCCGCGGATCGGGCCCTGAAACGAAGGGCGAGGAGGAAGACTGGAGGTAGGCCGGCGGCCGATGCAGCAGCAGCTATAATCTGCGGGACGCCTGCCACGTCACACGACTTCAGTTGCTCGATGATCGAACGAGTGAAGACAGGTCCCGGACGTCCGAGAAAGTACGGCCGCGCGTCGCGCGCGGTCACGCTCACCCTTCCCGAAGACGTGCTGGCGCGGCTCGCCGTCGTCGATACCGACATCGGGCGCGCGATCGTCACACTGGCGGAGCGCAACGGCAAGGCGCCGAGCCGACCACCGCGCAGAGTCGAAGTCGCTGCTTACGGATCGCGTGCCGTGGTGCTCGTGAGCCCGGTGCGTGTGCTGAAGCGGCTTCCAGGTGTCCAACTCGTACCGGTCGGCAACGGCCGCGCCCTCATCTCGCTCGAGCCTTCACAGTCGATCTCCCAATTCGAGCTCAATGTTCGGGACGCGCTCGAGCGCGGGGATGTGACCGACGCCGAGCGGCAGACCCTTCAGGCGATCGGCAACATCCTGGGTCAAGCGCGCCGATCATCGCGCGTCTCCGCTCAGCCCCGGACCATCATCGTCCTCGAGCCGCGGCGCCGGCACGGCCCTCCCGGCTGATGCCGGCTCGAGGGCGTTCCCTTGCCGTCACCTCGCCATCCCCCGCCGACCGTCCACGCGCACTGCTGAAGCCGGCGAAGATACCGATCAGCAGAAACGGGTACGCCCAGCTCACGTAGGTGCCCGTCGGTTGAATCTTGACCAGCGACGACGCCAACCCAATCGCGCCGGTCAGCAAGGCAAGCCTCGACGCCGACGCGTTTCGCGCCAGCCAGACGGTCGCGCCGATCAGTCCGAAGAACAGCAGGTAGGAGGGTGAACTGAAGCCCGACTCGCCGACGAGCGGCGTCGTCATCCAGCCGCGGATCCCTTCGCGCTGCCCCCAGAACCCATACGGGCTCCTGCCGTAGCCCTGCGGATCCGTATGATGGCCGAACGTATCGTGGAGGATCGTGCCGATGCGACCGCGCCCGTCGGCCGGTCGCGACAGGAGCCAGGTCGAGCCGCAAATGATCGTCGCGGCGACGGCGAACCCGACACCGAACCGAATCGCGTGCACCCGATTGCGCCAGAAGAACGCGAACCACGCCGGAAGCATGAACGCCGGATAGAAGCCTACGCCGGCGCTCACCGCGAGCATCGCTCCCGATGCGGCAGGCCACGGCAGGCAGGCAAACGCGACCAGGGTGGACGCCGCCGGCGCGATGTGCGAGATGAACGTCATCCCGCCAATGGACTCCTTGCCGCCGCCGATTCCCATCACGAAGGCGCTGCCGCAGTAGAGCGCCACCAGCGCCCAGCCGACGTCCGGCTCGCTGGTGAGCCGCCGACCCACGACGAACAGCGCGAGCAGGCCTGCGAGGTGGAACGTGATCGTGCAGAGTTTCGTGGCGAGCAGCGGCGGCAGGAAATAGGTCGCGCCCTCCTTGAGCGGGTTCGGACCCGATACGGGATTCGGCGAGTGCGGCTCGATCAGGAACTGAAACGGCACGTGAGCCGCGTACAGCACGGGACCGTAGGCCGCGCCCGGCGTGTTGGTGAGCAGCGGGTCGCCGTACGGGAGCCGACCGCGCTCACGCAGCCGCTGCGCTCCCAGATTGATGAAGTAGCCCGCATCGTCGGGCGCACGCACGAGCGCGGCAGCGACATTCAACGCGGCGAGCAGCACGGCAACGGCCGCGAGGGGACGGCCACGAAGATTCGGCCGCCACGGCGTCTCTGCGCCGGCTCCGGCTGCGCGCCACAAGGCTCGCACGAGGAGCGCCAGATTCAGCGCAACGACCACGGTGTACACGGCGTCCAGCAGCCGCCAGTGCACTGGATCGAGACGGATGCTGAAGAATCGCATCACGTCGAATAGGACGAGCCCGAGCGCGAGGGCGAGGATCAGGTCGAGGTTGCGCGAGCTGCGCCCGCGCGAGAAGTCGAACCCGACGGCGAGCGCCACGAGCACGGTGATCCACAGAACGCCGGCCTGGTCGGGGACCAGACGCTCGAGAAATCCCTGATTTGCGGCAGATCCCAGCTCCTTGCGCAGCTCGTCGATCGTGGTCGCGATCGACGCCTCCTGCGGCACCGTCCCGAACGTGGGGCTGTAGACTTCGCGCAGTACTTCACGCTCGCGCGGCACCTGGCCTGACCAGACCGCCAGCGCCGCGATCGACAACAGCACGACACCCGAGAGCACGACGGCCTTGCGGCTCATGCGAACTCGTCCCTGTCCATCGTGCACGATGATACATCCGAGCGGAGCCGGGATCGGCCGTGGCGGCAGGTGTCAGAAGCGAGCGGACGTCGTTGAAGGCGTCAGCCACGCGAGCGCGGCGACGACATACCGTCCGGTCTGGGCCAGCCTGAAGCCGACGAGCACGAGGAGCACGAGGTACACGTCCACGTAGCCGATGTCATGAGCCAGCGTCGGCATCAGCTGACTGGCCATTAGGAGTACGAACGCGGCCATCAGCGTGATCCTGCTGTCCAGGCGCTGTTCGCGTCGCACGGCCCGCGTGAACATCGCCGCGAACATCCAGACGATCGCGAAGCAGACGACGATCTGCGTGGCCGCGACCGCAGGCTTGAGGCGATCCCCCGCCCAGATGTGCAGGAACGGTCGGAACAGGGTCCCGAGGAAGGCTCGCCGGATGAAGCCGTGCTCGTAGCTGAGAAGCCAATAGAAATCGGAGCCCGGCACGAACGCCGGCCCGATTCCCTTGAGCACGCCGAGCACACCGACGAGCGCGCCGGCAGCGAGCAGCAGGCCCTCGCCGCGGCTCACCGCGTCGACCTGCACCCGGCCTGACCACCCCGTCGTCGAAATGCCGGCGCCAGTTGGCATGGCTCACTCGCGACCGCTCTTGGGCTGAACGGACGCGATCATCCCTGACTCGACCGAACTCTCCCGTCTAGTTGGCGACCGCGACGGGATCTGGTATCGATTCCGGTATCGATTCCTGACGCAGCTTGTACGTCAACTGCGGCAGCTGGGGCGCGGCGATGGGCAGATCCTGGAACTGCTCCTCGGTCCAGGACGCCCAGCTCTTCCACTGCGGATTCCGGTATTCCATATGGCCAAGGACGATCGCGACACACGTCGTGAACAGTTCCTTGACCTGACGCCACCGGGTAATGCGCCGCAGATGTCGCAGGACCGTCTTCGGCCTGAAGTAGAACGAGCGGAAGGCGTGCTTTTCGAACCGGTAGATATCTTCGGCGGTCAGGTCGTCCAATCGGACCAGCACCGTCCGCTGACCGTATTCGGACCAGTTCTTGTGAACGAGCCTTCCGGTGGTCACTGCGTATTCATAGAGCTGTGTGCCCGGATAGGGAGTGCTGATGTTCAACTGGAACAGATCCAGGTCGAGATCCTTGGCGAAGTCCAGGCTCGCCTGCATCGTGTCCCAGGTTTCCCCGACGTTGCCGAGGATGAACGACGCGCGCACTTCGATCCCGCAGTCGTGGGCGATGCGAACCGCTTCCCGGTAGCGGTTCTTGTCGATGGGTTTGCGGATGTTCCGCATGATCCCTTCGTCGCCGCTCTCGATGCCGACGAGCACCTGATGGCAGCCGGCGGCCTTCATCAACTGTGCGATCTCCCGGCTGAAGCAGTCGCCTCGGATGAAGGCGATCCAGGTCACGTCGACCTTTTCCTGGATCATGAGCCGGCAGAATTCAATCACGGTCTTCTTCGCAACCGTGAAGGTGTCGTCGTAGAACTGGACCTGGCGAACCCCGTACTCGTAGCGGAGGTGCTTGACGTGCTCGACCATCTTCGCCGGCGAGTGGGACCGCAGCGTCGTGAAGGCCGAGTTGCAGAACGTGCACTTCCCGGGACAGCCTCGCGTCATCAGCGCGTTCATCGCCGGCAGGTTCCGGTACGTCCCCACCGCCGGGAAGTAGTTTTTGAAGTTCACGAGATGGTACGCCGGCATCGGGTAGCTGTCGAGATCCATGCGGAGCGGCCGCGGCAGGTTGTGGACGAGCCGGTGTGCCGCGTCGCGGTAGCTCAAGCCCAGGATTTCTCCCAACGGCCGGCCCTGAAGAATCTCGTGCGTCGCCTCTTCCCCGTCGCCGCGCACGACCGCATCGAAGGCGCTATTGGCGAGCATCGACTCCGGCATGGCCTCGGCGTGTGCCCCGCCGCAGATCACGACGCAGTCCGGCACCGTCTGCTTGCACAGCCTCGCGATGTAGTGGGCCGGCACCGCCATGTTGGTCAGGACGGAAATGCCCACGACGCGCGGACGGGTGGAACGAAGATGCGCGATGACGTCGGTGTCGACCAGCTTGTCGGCGTGGACATCGAGCACGCCAACGCTGTAGCCCTGCGCCTCCGCATACGCGGCAATCGAGAGAATGCCGAGCGGCGGCAGGCAGTTCATCATCGAGTTCCCGCGGTCCTGTGAAACCGCCCACGGGGGATAAATCAGCAGAAGGTCAAGGCGCCCGTCGGTCCGTGGCATTTTCTCCTCAAAAAAAGACATGTCGCGCGATTTTACACTATCAATGTTTTCGGCCGGGGACTTCGAGCGCACCAGCCCAGGCCATACCGCGCTGGTATGCGCGACCGTGGATCCGCGTCGCTTGTCCGTTGGGGCTGAGGCAGGAGGACCGCGGTATTCTCGCGGTCTTAGCGCGCAGGGCTGCGGGTCACGCTTTACTTGCTGGCGCTAAACACGTAGAATCAATAGTTTAATGGCACAAACCTACGCGCTGAAGTACCTCATCAAGGCCGCGGCCAGCGCTCCTCGCGATCTGATCAACAGCTACGTCGCCAAGGTGCGGCCCATCCACCCGACCGTGCTGATCTTCCACTGCACGTTCGTCTGCGATGCCCGGTGCGAGATGTGCCACAACTGGAAACGGGGCGATCGCAAGACCGACATGACCCTGGCGGAGATCGAAACGGCCCTCAGTTCCCCGCTCTGGAAGAACATCGAGAACGCCAATGTCTCCGGGGGTGAGCCGACCACGCGCAATGATCTAGTGGACATTTGCCGGCTCATGCTCGACAAATTCCCCCGCCTGCGTAAGCTCGGCCTGAACACGACCGGACTGACGCCTCATCGCGCGATCCCGATGCTCACCGAGATCGTCGAGCTCTGCAACGAGCGCGGCGTCATCTTCAGCACCCGTGTGTCGATCGACGGCGTCGGCGACATGCACAACCAGGTGCGTCAGGTGAAACGCGGATTCGAGAAGGCGAACGAGACGATCCGGGCGATGCAGGCTCTGCAGAAGACGCACAGCTTCAACTTCGGCATTTCCACGACGATCTTCCACACCAACCTGAACGACGCCGAGAACATCCTGGCGTGGGCCAAGAAGGAAGACCTGGACATCGTCTTCAACATGGTGCGGTTCACGGAGCCGATGCTCGGCAACGCCGACCTCGTGTCGACCTGCGCGCCGGTCGGCGAGGAAGAAGAGCGGATGCGGCAGTTCTTCCTCGATCGAGTGAGGATGGATTCGCTGTTCGACGGGCAGAACTACGTCTACATGCACTACGCGGACATGATCGGCAACGGGTATCACCGGATGGCGCCGTGCCCGTTCCAGACGCAAGGCATCATGCTCAATCCCGATGGCGGCATGTTCTTCTGCGAGAACAGCGAAGTCATCGGCAACCTCCGCGAGCAGGACGCCGAGAAGCTCTACTTCAGCGCCGAGAGCCAGGCGCATCGCAACTACATCCGCGACGAGAAGTGCCCGACCTGTTTGAGCCCTTGCCAGATGAACGTTGCGGCGATCAAACAGGTCGCACCGTACGCGCAGTTCCTGGTCCGTGCCGCTCGCGAGAGGCGCCGGTATCACAACGCTTTGGCGCCCGAATCCGTGGGTGCGCGTTAGGCCACCATTTCTTCCGACAGGTGAAGTGCGCCGCCTTATTGCAGACTCTGCAGGCGATTCTGCACTCCTCGAGCTCTGCCTCTGTTGACGTACCAATGCGCCGCGAGCGCGAGGCTACCGAAGAGCGCGATCTCGATACCAACGACCATCAGGTTGTACTGCCAGAAATTCGGCAGCCAGTAACGTCGCGACACCGGCAGGAAGATCGGCACCGGCACCTGGTAGTAGACGCTGTTGAACGGCCACAGCGCCATGATGCCGATCGGTGGCGAGGTGTCGTTGCCGAGCCAGTCGAGTAACAGGTGCGAGGCGTAGGCAACGACGCAGGCCGCCACGATCCTCCACGACGACCGCAAGGCCACCGCTGCCGCTATCGTCACCAGCAACACGGCCCCGATGCTGTGCGTGTACATGCTGTGCGCACCGAACAGAAAATCCACGTCAGGCAAACACGCAAGGCCGGCGAAGAGGATGACGCGGTCACGGGTGTGGGCGGGAAACGTGGCTGCGCGCTCATCGCGCCCTGCCACGAGAACGCCCGCGGCGTAGCCAGCCAGCGCGTGTCCAATCGGGCTCGACATGTCCTGCACGCTACCAGACGCGTCAAACCGCTGACAAGCGAACGGAACGACGCGTCCCGTCGCCCCCAGCCGGACCTGAGATGATGACGTGTGAAGTCCGGCATCAGCAACCTGAGACGACGGGTAGCGTCCGGCTTCAGCCGGACCCCGAGCGCCGAACGCCGAACGCCGAACGCCGAACGCCGAGCGCCGAGCGCCGAGCGCCGAGCGCCGAGCGCCGAGCGCCGAGCGCCGAGCGCCGAGCGCCGAGCGCCGAGCGCCGAGAAACACTACGATCGGTCGCTACGGCACAGATCTGGAATCCACAAATCGTCGTCTGATGGCGTCTGACTTGTTATGCCGCTGACTCACTTGGTTGCTGTAGCTCTGCTGCTCATCCCGCTCGCGCAGGACCCTCGGCCGGCGTCAGGCGCGAGACCAGGAAAGATTCACGTCAACGGACATCTGCTGGCGGACGATGGCGGGGACTTCTCGGCGTTGGGGGCATCGCTCTTCTGGGGAGCGTGGGGGTACAAGCACGATCGCGCCAGGCTGGACTCGCATCTCAAGCTGCTCGCCGATCATCACTTCGACTACATTCGTGTGCTGGGCGTGGTCGGCCGCCAACCCTACTGGGCCGGCCGCGAGGTCGACTGGCGCTGGCCCGACTACAAAGACGTCATCGCGGGTCTCACTGACTACACCTACGACCGCTACGGTCTTCGGGTGGAGTGGACCATCTTCGCCGATGCCGATCAGATGATCCCGGATCGCGCGGATCGATTTCGTCTCGTGGATACGTTCCTCGAGATGACGCGGGGCCGCGAACACAAGATCATGCACCTGGAAGTGGCCAACGAGTCCTGGCAGAACGGTTTTGGCGGTGCGGAGGGGATCAAGCAGATCCGCGAGATCGCCAGCTATCTCGCCTCGCGAACGGACATCCCGGTTGCGATCAGTGACTCGCAGGGGCAGGCGTGCGCCGATCATCTCGTGCTCTACAAGGACGTCCCGGTCGAGATCATGACCGAGCACTTCTCACGCGACGTGAACGGGTCTCTTGGACGCTGGGAACCGATCCTGGCTCCGTGGCACAACCGGGAATGTGCGGGTTTGCCGCCAGTCACCTCGAGCAACGAACCGATCGGGCCGGGCAGCTCGGTCGAGAGCGAAACCGATCCCACGCGCATCGTCGCGGCAGCGATCTCCGCCTACATGTCAGGGAGCGGGCTGTACGTCTTTCACACCGACGCCGGCGTCTGGGGACGTGACGCGCTGGCTGACATGTCGGGAGCACGGCAGGCGCTCGACGGGCTCTCGGCGATGAAGACGTATCTGCCCGCCGATATCCCCAACTGGCAGCACGAGCTGTTTCGGCAGAACGCCGGCGCTGAGGCGGGGATCCAGGTTTTCGTTCCGATTGCCGGCGACACTCGCGGAGCTCTGGCGACAGAGAGCTCCAAAGACGGCGCGCGACAAGTGCTGACGTCCGTCAAGGGAGGGCAGTTCGTGGTCGTCCCACTCGGCATCGTCGAGGGCGTCACGCTCGAGGCGCGGCGCGCGGTGACGTTCGACGTTCTTCATCCCCTGTCGGGTCAAACGCTCGAACATCACACGCTGAAAGCCGGCGAGACGGTGCGGCTCACGGGTCAGGCGGTGCTGATCCTCAAGGGAACGTTCGAGGCCCAGAACGCGGCGGGGATCTGAGGAATCCCTCTGCCCTGATTTGCCTCAGTGCGGGATCGGCTTCCAGCTTGGCAGCCGATCGTTGCCCGGCCCCACGGTCAGCCGTTGAAACGTCGTGCCCGGCGACTGCGTTGAAACGATGGCCAAGTCCCAGTCCTCGCCCTGATGGTGCTGCGGACTGACGGCAAACGCGACGCGCTCGCCATCTGGAGAAAACACCGGGTAGTACAGCCAGAGCGACGGATGTTTGTACAGCGTCCGCGCCTGCCGGGTCTGCATGTCGACGATGCCCAGACGCGACGGATCCTGGCCGAGCACGAACGCGATGGCGCGGCTGTCCGGCGAGAACGCCGGGCGGCAGGCGGCCTCTCCCGAGGTCACCTGAGAGATCTCGTTGTTTCGAGTGAGATCGACGACGTGGATCTGGAATTCGCGAATCGTCTGTCCGGCGTACGCGACGTAGCGCCCGTCAGGAGACTCTGCCGGCATGATCGCGCGATCGAATCCTGCGGTCAGGCGATCGACCTTCTTCGAATCGAGCCAGACCCGATAGATCTCGCCGCGCCCGTCCCGCTCGCCAGTGAACACGATGCTGCGCATGTCTTTGTCCCAGGTCGGATCGAACTCGTTGGCCGGGTGGTCTGTCAGTCGTTGAATGTTGCCGCCGTCGGCATCCATGACGTAAATGTCGAAGTTGCCGTTGCGCGTGGAGTGGAACGCGATGCGGCGGCCGTCAGGCGACCAGGTCGGATGACTGTCGTGCCACAAGGGCCCTTCGGTCAACCGCGTGATCTTACCGGTCTCGAGCTGGAGCGTGTAGATCTTCGTGCGGCCTTCGCGATCGGATTCGAAGGCGAGCGTGCCTTTGAGGCCCGTCGGAAACGGCGAGACCGCAGTCGGTAGGCTCCCGGGACTGTTGTTCTCCGGCTCCGGCCCATTGGCATCCCCGCGGCCCGAGCACGCCAACGTTGCAGTCAGGATGAGTGGCACCACGCGCATGGCAACACCGTTCATCAGCGCTCCTCGTACTTTGGACGATACACCCGCAAGTTTTGGTGCAAACGAGCGGCCGGCACGCATGCCGTGGTGGCAGCGGACGGAGTCGGCTCGACCGGGCCGGATCACGGCTGCTTACGCAACGAGTAGACGCGAGCGCCGGGTGTGGAGTACTCGAGTTTCAGCTGGTCCTCGAAAAGCTTCAAACGCTCTTCTATCGTCGGCCAGATGCCCGGCGGATACAGGCCTTCGTGTACAACGGCGTAAGTCACGCCAAGCTCGCGGAGGCGGCGGCAACTCAGCTCGTCCGGAAAGCCTCGGAGCTCGTTGTAGAGAACGGTGTGCATCTCGGCTTCGTACCCGCTGTACCCGTGGACGGTCTTGTGCCAGTTCGCCATCGAATGCAGCATGTACAACGTCTGGTAGCGCGCCGAAGGCAAGACGGGAAACTCCGCGATCACGAGCGACTCGGGTTGATCCGCGAGCCAGCGGTCGGCAGCTGGATAATCGACGCGAAACGGGAACGCCGGCAGCGGCATCCCGGCGAACTCGCCCAGCATCAGTACAACTGTCGCGGCGGTCAGCCAGCTCTGCCCTCGCGGAGAGAAACGCGCCACGAGCCGATCGAAACCAATCGCCGACAGCACCGCGATCCCGAGGACGGTCAGGATCACGAACCGGCCTGGCGCGCGAATGAGGTTGAAGCCTGGCAACCAGAAGACGTGGGGCCAGATACCGATCGGAGGCGCCATCAGGATCAGCACGCTCGCCAACGTCAGCAAGACGTAGAACGGCGTCGGCGCGCGACGCCATTCGGCCGCTCGCGCGGACCATCGCGGCCAGAGGGTTGCCAGTTGCCGGCGATACGATCCGACCGAGAACGGCACTGCACGACGCAGCACGATGCGGAGAGCAATTGCCGCGACGGCGAATCCCAGAGGACGCAGCGCGGACCGCGCCGAGAACAGCACATCGCCCCAAATCCTGAAGCGCACGGGACCGGTCACGACCACCATCAGCCCGACAGCAGTACCCAGCACGGCAGCGAGCTCCAGAAGACTTGCCAAGACAGGCTGCCAGCGCCGCGACGAAACTGAACGCCACGATCGAACGCGCAACCAGATGAACGAGACGATCGCGATCGCCGACAGCAACAGCGGCAACCAGCCGGGAAAGAAGTACGCCGTCGCGGTTTCGTTCGGATGAGGCCCTGGGAACCACGAGAGCAGCCAGCCCTGGAAGTGCGTGCGCGCCGCCAGAAAGCTTTCCGGTGTGGGCTCCCATGCTTCGAACGTGCGGCGAAAGCCCATCTCCAGCCGCACTCGCCGGTACGGCGCGTACACCAACACCGCCGGCGCGATCAGCAGCGCACCAGAGAGACCGAAATCACGGAGCCGCTGTGTGAGTGCGAGCGGTTCGCCCAGGAGACACCGGTAGGCGATCAGGCCACCCGCAGCCGCCGTGAGGAAGACGGCGCCGTGACCGCTGGTCAGCGCTTGTAATGCGAAGAACGCCGCCGCCAGCCGCAGATTCCATTTGCCGCCATGATCCAGGTACGCATGCAGGTAGGCCAATGTGAAAGGAATCCACTGGACGGCGCCTACGTGGAGCTGTCCGGTTCGGACAAAGCGCGCCGGCGAGAACGCGAACACGAGACCGCAGATGAGGGCCGCCCGCGAACTGAGCCCGAGCCGTGCCGCGAGCACATAAGCGCCGACGCCGCACATCAGGCATGCAAGAAGGGCAGCCACATTCATGGCCAGGACGGGATTACCGGTCAGCCATTGGACCGGCGCGGAGAACAGCGCGAGACCGATCAGGTTTTCCGAATACGCGAGGGTGTGCGGAAAAGGATAGTAGATGTTCGCGTCGAAAATCGTGAGCGGATGATGCAGGAACGCGTGCGCATCCCAGGCCAGCGTCCAGATGAAGAGATGGGTATCGGGATTGTCGCCAAACACGGCCTCGCCCGGTCGTACCGACAGCGGATAGGCCAGAAGCACCGTCAACACGCCGTACAGCGCAGCTGCCTTCAGCGTGTCCGGGACGCGGAAACGGCTCATGTCGTTCATCATACGTGCGGTCCCGCCGGCGACCGCGCAGGCGGACGTGGTATCATTTCATGCGGTTATGTGCGGGTTTTTCGCGGCGTTGTCATCTGAAGGGTGCTCATCGCAAGTCGCGATGAGCCGATGACTCACGGTGAACTCCACGGCAAAGAATGACCACGAGCCTGACGGCCCACCGCGGTCCCAAGAACCCAGAACGTTCGTTCGGCGTGTCGGTCGGCGGTGCGATGTGCGCATTCGCGGCGGTAGCGGCGTGGCGCCATCATGTCTACCCGGCTGCGATAACCGGCATCACCGGCGTGCCACTGCTCACCTTCGGCTTGACGATGCCTCGCCTGCTGGCGTGGCCGAGCAAGTGGTGGTGGCGGCTGGTGCACGTGCTCGGTTACGTGAACTCGCGGATCCTGCTCACGGTAATGTTCTCGGCGATCATCGTGCCCCTGAACGCGTTCTGGCGTCTGACGGGCAAGGATCCACTCGCGCGCAGGAAAGAATCGGACAACGGGTGGACGCCGTATCCGGCGCGCTATCGCGATCGGCGTCATTACTCACGGATGTACTGAGGACTGAATGAGCAAGAGTCGTGTGCTCGTGGAATTCTGGGGTCTTCTCCGCCAGGAGAAGAAATACTGGCTCGCGCCGCTCGTCTTCATGTTCGTGCTGGTGGGGATTCTGTTGATCTTCGCGCAGTCGAGCGCGCTCGCGCCGTTCATCTACACGCTGTTCTAGCGCTTGCCGATCCGCATACTGGGCATTTCGGCGTTCTATCACGATTCCGCCGCCGCCCTCATCGAAGACGGCCGCATCGTTGCCGCCGCGCAGGAAGAACGCTTCACGCGCAAGAAGCACGACGCGGATTTCCCATCGCACGCTGTCGACTATTGCCTGCGGGAAGCGGGGATCACGACGGCCGACTTGAACTTCGCGGCCTTCTACGAGAAACCGCTCGTCAAGTTCGAGCGCCTGCTGACGACCTACGTCGCGTTTGCGCCGCGCGGCCTGCGCTCCTACCTGGCGGCGATGCCGGTGTGGCTCGGCGAAAAGCTCTGGATGGCCGATGCGCTCCAGGAGCATCTGGCCGGCTACGAAGGCGAGATCCTTTTCGGCGAGCACCACGAATCGCACGCCGCGTCGGCATTCTACCCTTCCCCTTTCGAGTCGGCGGCGATCATCACCATCGACGGCGTCGGCGAATGGGCGACATCATCCATCGGCGCCGGCCGCGGTCACGATCTCGAGCTGCTGATGGAGCAGCGTTTTCCGCACTCACTCGGCCTCCTCTACTCGGCGTTCACGTATTTCACGGGATTCAAGGTGAATTCCGGGGAATACAAAGTGATGGGCCTCGCGCCCTACGGCGAACCGAAGTACGTGAAAGCGATCAAGGACCATCTGGTCGAGATCCGCGATGACGGCAGCGTGTGGATGAACATGGAGTACTTCTCCTACCCGCATGCCCTCACGATGACAGCGAGTGCGTTCGAGCGTCTGTTTGGCGGTCCGCCGAGAACGCCCGAGAGCCGGTTGACACAGCGAGAGATGGATCTCGCGCGCTCGGTTCAGGACGTGACCGAAGAGGCGATGCTGAAGATGGCGCGCCACGCGAGACAGCAGACCGGATTGCGGGATCTCTGCCTCGCCGGCGGCGTGGCGCTGAACTGTGTCGGCAACGGCCGGATCATGCGAGAAGGCATCTTCGACGAGATTTGGATCCAGCCGGCCGCGGGCGATGCCGGTGGCGCGCTCGGCGTCGCGCTGAACGTCTGGCACCGCCATCTCGACAAGCCGCGGATGAGCGCGGAAAGCACCGGCACCTGGCAGAGACCCTCCGAATGGCGTCAGCCGGCCACTCCGCCGCCGTTCGCGGATGGCATGAGCGGCTCCTACCTCGGTCCCCGGTTCACGGCCGGTGAGATCCAGCGGTTCCTCGATGAGCGCGGAATCGTCTCCACTCGACTGCCGGAGGCGGAGCTGGCGGAACTGGTGGCGGCGCTGCTTGCGGACGAAAAGGTCATCGGTCTCTTTCAGGGCCGGATGGAATTCGGGCCCCGCGCGCTGGGCGGCCGATCGATCATCGGTGACGCGCGATCGCCGTCGATGCAGTCGGTGATGAACCTGAAGATCAAGTTCCGCGAATCGTTCCGGCCCTTCGCGCCGAGCGTGCTTCGCGAGCACGTCGCGGAGTGGTTCGAGCTCGACACCGACAGTCCCTACATGCTCCTCGTGGCCGACGTGGCCGCCGATCGCCGCCTCCCGCTGCCGGCTGACGCCCAGAACCTGTGGGGCATCGAGCAGTTGAACGTGCCGCGATCGACGATTCCGGCCGTGACGCACGTCGACTGCTCGGCGCGGATTCAGACAGTTCGTCGCGAGACCAACCCGCTCTACTACGACATCATCGACGCGTTCTACCGCCGAACCGGTTGCCCCGTGGTCGTCAACACATCGTTCAACGTCAGGGGCGAACCGATCGTCTGCACGCCCGAGGATGCGTACCGCTGCTTCATGCGGACGAATATCGACGTTCTGGTCCTCGAGAATTTCGTCCTGTACAAGACCGAGCAGCCCAAGCCTGTCGCCGACGATGAATGGCAGCGGGAGTTCGTCCTCGACTGAGGGCGTTCCATGTAGTGGCCACGACTGGAGGGCTGCCCACAGGATGGGATCGCTGATCCTCACGCGGATTGAGGCTGACTGCTGCCCAACCTGCCGCGCACTCTGAGAGTCAGCACACCGAACGCACACGTGGCGGCGACGCCGGCCATCGGCATGTGGTAACGCAGCTCGTACAGAGAAACGATATTGCCGACGGCCGGCACGATCCACAGCACGAGCGCAACGCCGCACGCCAGACGAGTCTCGGACGACGCCAGCCCGACGATCAACAGGATCCACACAGCCAGATCCATCCACCGCACGATCGTGTGCCAGGGCTCCGGGATCGGAACGACGCGGAATCCGGCGCCGAGCCGCGACGTCGTGCCGGGGACGCTCGACGCGAGTCCGAGGCCCGCCCAGAACTCGCGCACGTCTCGACCGGGATGGGTGAGCAGGTCGCGGCGCGCGGACGCGTCGAACGCCGCCATGTCCTGCGGCGTGAGGTCCCGGCCGATGTAGACGTTCCACCAGAACCGCCGCGGACGCTCACTGTCGCAGACAGGCGAGCTCCGATCGCCCTGCTGCGGTTGCGCACAAAAGGAGCGAACGAGCTCCTCGCCGTACTTGAGATTCACGTGAAGGGCGACCCCAGGTCTGGGTGAGGACAGTCCCCACCCGATCCAGTTGACCGCGACGATGCTGAGCGGGATGAGCAGGGCAGCGACCGACAGCGCTGCCTTGAGGCGGACCGAGGCCAGGGAGACAGGGGGGCTCAGCAGAAGGACTGGCAGCAGAAGAAGGCCCGCCAACGCCCAGTCAGCCTTCAGATGGGCTGCGAACAAGATCAGCAACATCATGCCGAACGCGAGCGCCGTCGATTTCTTCCAGCCGATGAGGATCGCGCTCGCGAGCAGCAGCAGGAAACAGACGCGCAGAACCGGCTCCGCCAGGAAGTCGTCGCTCAGCCTCCAGAACCGTGGCGGCAGCGCTGTCGCGGTTATCGCGACCACGGCAGACAGTGTTCCCCACGATCGCCGCACAACCTCGAAGAGAAGCAACAAGGCCACGGCCAGCAGAATCTTCTCCAGCATCGCGAGCGCGACGCCCGTGGCAAGAATGTCTTCGGGTGTTGACGGAGCGTGTCCCGTCCTCAGAATGCCGACCAGGAGATACAACGTTCCCAGCCCGATCCCTCGGAACGGAATCCTGCGCAGGAACGCCTGCCACTCTTCGTCAACGTCGTAGGTGCTTGCGGGCGTCCGCACATGCCAGAAGTGTTCGGCGAGGATGCGGTAGTCCGCCGGGTCGAAGTTGCTGGCCTGCCAGCGGCTGCCGGTGTTGAATTGCGACGCGTACGAGAAGTAGGAAACGCCGACGAGAACGACGGCAAACGCCCAGGCCGCGAGCGCCCGCGCGCGATCGCGACGGCTCACGACCGGGGAAACCTTCGAGTGCTGGCGCGGCACCGGGGACTCGAGACCGCCATGACGTCTGACGATGAAGGCCAGGGATTCCGATCTGACATAGACGGATTGCGGACGTGTGATTCTACCGCTCGATCGAGAGAGACGTCGACCGCGCGCGACATCGAGCGCCACGATGTGTCGGCGCGTCTCGCGCCGAATGCCGGCGGCAGCATGTATCGTCGGGCTGCATGCACCAGGAAGTCGTGCAATGACCCGCCGGATGGTGGTTCTCGCAATCGTGGCGTTCACCTGCGTGATCGCGATCGGCGTGAGGTCCGGCCGGCAGCCGCAGGAGCGTCAGCTGCTGCGCGAGGTCTACAGCCCGACGTTCGGCAACGTTAATCTCGGCGCACAGCGGCTGCGCGAACGTGGCCGGCTGCCGTATGGCGATCCGCTCCTCACCGGAACGCCGGGCGCGGCGTACGGACCCGTCTTCTACGCTCTTCACTAGTGCGGCCGTGGCGCTCGCCTCGTCGCCCCTGAAGATTCAGCCGACGGGCACCTACGTCGCGTGGGCCTACCCCTTCCTGCTGATCGGGATCTTTGCCGGCCGCCAGACTGCACGCAGGTTCGGCGTCACCGACGACGGCGCGGGTGCCGCGGCCTGGCAGTCGGTGGCGCAAGTGCGGCGTCGCACCGAGACGGGCGAGGCGCCCCGCTGACAAGGCGCGACGACTGAGAATACCGGGAGTAACCGGGAGTATTTGAAGGAGGAGCAACGCCGTCAGCGGGGATGCATCGTCCGTCGAATGCAG
>DATAEK010000361.1:0-24100 GCA_036258055.1 Vicinamibacterales bacterium | reverse complement strand
TTGCGCGCTTCTTCGAGGGCGGCCTCAACGGTGAGGCCGTCACGCAGGACACGGCGGATCATCCAGAACGCACCAACCCGAATCGCCGCCGTGCAGTGAATGAACATCGGCCGGTTCGCAGGATCATCGGTCAACTTCAGAAACTCGTCGGCCTGCTCGTCTTTCGGGTTGGCAAACTCGACCGGGATGTTGAAGTACTTGAGTCCCGCCTTTTCGGCTGCCGCGCGCTCGTCATCGGCGCGATGCTCGCTCGGCTGTCGCAGGTTGAGCACAGCCTTGACGCCGTCGGCTTTGAGCTGGGCCATGTGCTCGGGCCGCGGCTGACCGCCGGTGCAGAAGTCTGTCGTCACGCGGAGGAATTTGTTGATCGGAGGAAGGTCCTGAGCCGGCGCCGCCGGAGCCTGGATGAAAATCGCGACGAACGTGAGAAGGTTCAGCATGCGGGCCATTTTGCCACGCTCACGACGAGGCGAGCCCGAAATCCGAGGCTCACGGCCCGCGGCCCAGCCTGGGCTCACCTGACGGCGATGCCGGTTCCGCAGTAGGATGAGTTCGTGACGAAACGAATGGGCATTCTCGTCGGCGGCGGTCCGGCGCCGGGCATCAACAGCGTGATCAGCGCCGCGACGATCCGCGGCCGGCTCGAAGAGGTCGAAGTGGTCGGCATCCGTGACGGCTTCGAGTGGATCATGCAGGGCAACATCGAACACGTGCAGCCGCTCGAGATCGAGCACGTCAGCCGGATTCACTTCCGCGGCGGATCGCATATCGGCATCTCGCGCGCCAATCCAACTCGCGACCCGGCCCAGCTCGAAGCGTCGGTCATCTCACTGCTCCGGCTCGACGTGTCGATGCTCATCACCATCGGCGGCGACGACACCGCCTACTCCGCGATGAAGCTCGAGGAGAAGGCAGCCGGGCGGATCCAGGTCGTGCACGTGCCGAAGACGATCGACAACGATCTGGATCTGGCCCCCTATGTCGACACCTTCGGCTTCCAGACGGCGCGCCATAACGGGGTCGAGATCGTCAAGAACCTGATGGTGGACGCCAAGACGACCTCGCACTGGTACTTCGTCATCGCGATGGGGCGCAAGGCCGGGCACCTGGCGCTCGGCATCGGCAAAGCGGCGGGGGCCACGCTCACGCTCATCCCGGAGGAGTTCGCAGGCCGCCAAATCCGCCTCAAAGCGATCGTGGACACGCTGGTGGGGGCCATCGTCAAGCGCTTGAGCTATGGCCGACGCGACGGCGTTGCCGTGATCGCCGAAGGTCTCGTGCTCGGTCTCGAACCGGAAGATCTGGCGCAGGTCCACGACGTGGAGCGCGACGCGCACGGTCACGTCCGCCTCGATGAGATCAACATCGGGGAGATCCTGAAGGCCCAAGTCCAGAAACGCCTGCGTGAGGTCGGGATCAAGACAACCATTGGCGCCAAGAACATCGGCTACGAGCTGCGGTGCGCCGATCCGATCCCGCTCGACATGGAATACACGCGCGACCTCGGCTACTGCGCCACGAAATTCCTGCTGGGCGGCGGCAACGCCGTCATGATTACGGTGCAGGCGGGGCACTTCGTCGCGGTTCCGTTCAAGGACATGCTGGATCCCAATACGGGACGGACTCGCCTGCGTCTGGTTGATATCCATTCGACGCGGTACGCCATCGCTCGGCGCTACATGATCAGGCTCCGCCGCGACGACTTCGAGGATCCGCACGAGCTCGCGAAGTTCGCCGCAACTGCCGGCGTCTCGCTGGAGGAGTTCCGGTCGCAGTTCGAGTACTTGATCGAATTTGAGCCGCCGCCGCTCGCGCTCGACGTCGCCGACGGCCTGATCGAGCCGCCACGCGTCGACTAGCCCATTCCTCGTCGAGTGATGCGCGATCAGTCCATCACTCAGCGCGAAGCGCCATCACCGGATCCACGCGTGTGGCCCGGCGGGCGGGCACGAGGCTCGCGATGACGGCGACGACGGCCAGCAGCAGCGGCACCGCCGCGAACGTGATCGGATCGGTGGCCGTCACACCGTAGAGCAGCCCCGAAATCAGACGCGTGAGAGCCCATGCGCCGACGACGCCCAGAAGCGTCCCGAGCGCGGCCAGGCGCAACCCCTCGCCAACCACCAGCGCCACGACGCGCCCTGGCTGGGCCCCGAGTGCAACGCGGATCCCAATCTCGCGAGTCCGCTGACTGACGGTGTAGCTCAGCACGCCGTGGATTCCCGCGCCTGCCAGGAGCAGCGCCACGCTTGCGAGCAGCCCCAGAACGAGCATCGTGAAGCGCTTCTCAGCAATCGTCCGGGACGCCGTCTCCGCGAGAGGCTCCAGGCCGAAGACCGCCAATCCCGGATCCTCGGCGTGGATCGCGCCTCGGACGGCGGACGTCAGCGCCGCCGGATTGCCGGCCGTTCGCACCAGCAATGCTCCGGCGCCATTCGCGGACGGCGTCTGGTCGAGCGGGGCGTACACCGCCGGCGGCGGCGCTTCGGCGAGCCCGTGGAACCGCTCGTTGCCGACAATGCCCACGATGGTGCGCGAGGCGCCCCAGAAACGAATCTGTTTGCCCAGCGGGTCGCGTTCGCCGAAGAAGCGCTGTGCCGCGGCTTCGTTGACCAGCAGCACCGGCGGCGCGAACGTGCCGTCGGCTTCGCCGATGAGGCGCCCCTTCACCAGCGGCACCGCCATCGTCCGGAAGTAATCGGGCGTCACGCGACGGATCGAGATCTCGGGCCAGTTGCGCGCTTCAGCCTCGCGTCCGACAACGACGAACGAATTCGTGAAGCCGGGATCAAGCGGATGGTTGCCCGCGACCGCCACCGACTGGACACCGGGGAGCGGCTTCACGCGATCGATCAGTCGATGCGTGAACGCGTGCATTTCCTTGAAGTCCGGGAACCGCGAGAAGTTGACAGGGTAGCGGCTGGGCGGCAATTGGTACTCGGCCTTGAGAACACCAGCCGTCTGGAAGCCGGCGTCGACCTGATTCAGCCGCCAGAAACTGCGGGTCAGGAGCGCGGCCGCGATCGCGAGCATCACCGCGAGCGCAAACTCCACGACGACGAGCACCGAGCGCACTCGCGTGCGCTCGCGACCACCAGCAGCATTTCGGCCCTCGCCTTTCAACGACGCCTGCACGTCCACCCGCCTGGCCTGGAGCGTCGGGATCATCCCGAACGCAAGGCCCGCGAGAATCGACACGACGAGCGTGACCGTCAACACGCGAAGATCGACGCCGGCGTCGGCGATCCGTGGGATGTCGGCCGGGGCCAGCGCGACCAGGAGTCGGACGCCGCCGTAGGCGACGGTCACGCCGAGCGCCGCCGCCGCAAGAGCCAGGAGCAGACCCTCGGCGGCGAACTGACGGGCAAGCGTCCGCCCGTCGGCGCCGAGTGCGGTCCGTACGGCAACTTCGCGGCGTCGCGAGGTACCACGCGCGAGCAGGAGATTGGCGACGTTGGCGCAGGCGACGAGCAGGACGAGGCCTACGGCCGCGAGAAGCACGAGCAATGCCGGACGCACTGGCCCGAACACGATGCGGCTCAACGGCTCGACGAAGATCCCGCGGGCGGCATTTTCCGGGTATCCGCGCTCGAGGTCCACGGCGATGCCGGCCATCTCCTGTTGGAGCGATGCGACGCTGTCGTTGAGCCGCGCCACCATGAAGATTGGATGTGTGCTGCGCGGCAGCGAGGCGGCGTTGGCCTGGAGCGGCAGCCAGATATCGACGCCGGCGCGGGCGCCGCGATCGGCGAAGGACCGCGAGTAATCGGCCGCGCGAAGAATCTGGAAAACCCCGAAGTCCGCCCCACGTGGGAGCACGCCGATGACGGTGACCTGCTGATCGTCGATGCGAATCGTCCGGCCGAGAATCGATCGGTCGCGATCGAAGAGACGCGCCCACAGGGCGTCGCTCAGGACGGCGACGGCCGGACCGCCAGGTAGCGCCTCTGCCGCCGTGAACCCTCGCCCGATGGCCGGTTGAATGCCGAGCGCCGGCAGGAACTCGGCGGTGATCGCCAGCGCCTGCAGGCGGGCGGGCTCCCCTTGCTCGGGCGTGTAGTTCACTTCGTTGGCGATGAACGCGGCGAGCTCCTCGATGCGCCGGCTGCGTTGACGATAGTCGAGGAAGTCGGGTAACGAGCCGGGTTCCCTGAACGTGCCGGTGTTGCGATCGGTCTCCCAGACGACCGCCAGTCGATCGACCCCCGGAAGTGGCGCGCGTCTCAACAGCACAGTATCGATGACGCTGAAGATCGCAGTATTCGCGCCGATGCCGAGCGCGAGCGTGACGAGCGCTACGAGCGTGAAACCGGGTGTTCCGGCGAACATGCGTACCGCATATCGGAGCTCGCGCATCCACATGGGTCAGACTCCTTTTGTGCTAGAAAACTAGCACGCTAGGCCCGGCCGATCCAGTGCGATTTCTGCCTGCAACTGTTGTCCCCTGCAATCGACCGTTCGTCCCAATACAGGTTGGCCTGGTCCCTTGAACAACGGCGACGCCCATGCCGAGATCCGGCTACACTCGATCGTGATGCCACGCGAGTGGTCACTCGCCGACACGCTGCACGAGACCTACCGGCACATCACGGGCGCTCCCGTTGAATACGACGTACGGCCTTACGATGACGCCGTCCGCACGATTGACGCGATCGGCGCCACCGCATCAACCGAAAACGAGTTGCGCGCCGCCGCCCGATCGCTTCGTCAACGGGCCCGCGATGGTGAACCACTCGACGCGCTGATGCCCGAAGTCCTCGCCGTGGCACGTGAGATCGCGGCCCGCGTCCTGGGGATGCGCCCCTTCGACGTGCAGATGGCGGCGGCAGTGGCGATGCACCGGCGAAAACTCGTCCAGCTCGCCACGGGCGAAGGCAAGACCCTGGTCGCGGCGCTCGCTGCTCTGGTCCGCGCCCTCGATGGCCGCGGCGTGCATGTCTTCACCGCGAACGACTACCTGGCCCGACGAGACGCGGAGTGGATGGCTCCGTTGTATCGCGCCTTCGAGTTGGAACCGGCGTTCGTGATCGAGGGGCTTTCGCGCGACGCTCGCCGGCGCGCCTACGCGTGCGACGTTACCTACGTGACGGCCAAGGAGGCCGGATTCGATTTCCTCCGCGACCATACCGCCGAGGACCCCTCGCACGTCGTGCATCGCGGCCACGAGTTCGCCATCGTGGACGAAGCGGACTTCATCCTCATCGACGAAGCCCGCGTCCCGCTCGTGATCGCCAGCGATGCACCATCGCCAGACGTCGATCCTGTCGCGCTCGCCAGTGTCGTCCGGCGGCTCAGATCGCACGTGGATTACACGGCGGACGAGTACGGCCGCACGGTGGTCCTGACCGAGGCGGGATTCCGGCACGCCGGCAGTCTGTTGAACGCGCGCCTCGACGATCAATCGAACCACCTGCTCCTCAGCGCCGTGCATGTTGCTCTCCACGCGGAGACGCTGCTCCGTCGCGATCGCGACTACGTTGTCAGGGACGGTCGCGTCGAGATCGTGGACGAATGGACCGGCCGGGTCGCGGACAACCGTCGCTGGCCGCACGGCATCCAGCCCGCGGTCGAGGCCAAGGAAGGCGTGGCAATTCGGCTCGAAGGGCGGATCCTCGGCTCGATTCCTCTCCAGCATTTCGTCGCGCTCTACGGTGGTCTGGCAGGAATGACGGCGACGGCGGAAACAGCTGCTGAAGAATTTCACGCGTTTTTCGGGTTGACGACGGTTGTCTTTCCCACGAATCGCGTCTGCCTTCGCTCCGACGAAGACGATGTCGTCTTTGCCGATCGGGCGGCGAAGACAGCGGCGCTCGTCGAGGAGATCACGGCCGTGCACGCGACGGGCCGGCCGGTGCTCGTCGGAACGGCCAGCGTGCGGGAATCGGAGGAGCTCGCCGCGCTCCTCACCGCGCGAGGTTTGTCCCTGAACGTGCTGAACGCCCGTCAGGATGCGTACGAGGCGCAGATCATCGGCCGCGCGGGCACGCTCGGTGCGTTGACGATCTCGACGAACATGGCCGGACGGGGGACCGACATCGTGCTCGGTGGCGGCGACGAACAGCAGCGGACGGCGGTGCTGGCGCTTGGGGGACTCTACGTCATCGGCACGAACCGCCACGAAAGCCGGCGCATCGACGATCAGCTGCGCGGACGCGCGGGCAGGCAAGGCGATCCGGGCACGTCGCGATTCTTCATCAGCCTTGAAGACGATCTCATCCAGCGCTACGGCGTCATATCCCTGATCCCGGCCGCGCACCGGCCGGCGCGTCAGGCGGGACCCGTCAGGGATCCGATCGTCGCGCGCGAGATCGCGCGCGCTCAGCGCATCGTGGAGGGCCAGAATTTCGAGATCCGCCGCACTCTCTGGAAGTACTCAGCGCTTGTCGAAGATCAGCGTCGCATCGCCTACGACTGGCGCGAATCGCTGCTCGAGGACGACGCGGATCCGGATATTTGCGCCAGCGAAGCGCCCGAACACTACGCCAGACTCGCCGGCGCCGCGGGCGCGGATGCGACTCGCCAGGCCGAGCAGGCCGTGCTCATGCACGCGCTCGATCGCGGATGGTCGGATCATCTCGCGCTCATCGAAGACATCCGGGAAGGCATCCACCTCCAGCGTTACGGGGGACGCGAGCCGATCGCAGAGTTCAACCGTCAACTGGTCGAGGGCTTCAAGACAATGATGGACCGTGTGCGCGCCGAGGCCGTGCAGCTCTTCGAGCGTCTCGAGGTCACCGCGGATGGGCGCATCGATCTCGCCGCAGCCGGCATCGGCCGATCGTCGTCGACCTGGACCTATCTCGTGAACGACAACCCGTTCTCCACTCTCGGCCTGTCGCTGCTCGCCAGCCGCAACATCGGCGCCGCGGGAGCCGTCGGGCTTCTGGCGGCCATCTACCTGCCCGTCACCGCAATTGGCACGGCGATCGTCTTCGTGCGTCGATGGTTGAAGTCACGGTCGGCATCAAGACGCGGCTGACCACCATCTCGACCCGGTGTATCGTTCAAGGCACGATGGTGTTTGGAACGGCAAGCCTGGCGAAACGGATCGAGGCTGCGGAAGCCTCGCTCATGGAGCAGATCGGTCAGGCGGCCTCACGGCGGCTGCCTGACGGCGAAGCGGTGTGCATCCGAATCGGCGGAGGGGTCGCGACATTCGCGGGCCACGGCGCGCCGTCCAACAAGGTCGCGGGCCTCGGGTTCGCCGAACCACCTGACACCACCTTCCTCGACCACCTCGAGCGGGAGTTCGACAAGCGTGATGCACCGGTGCAAGTCGAGTTTGCCTCGCTGGGAGATCCGTCAGTGCCCCGGCTGCTGACCGAACGCGGGTACCGCCTCGTGGGATTCGAGAACGTGTTGGGACTCGCGCTCGACGACGCGTCGCTCGCACAACTGGGTAGTGGTGGGGACGCCTCGACGCGAATCGATCGAGCGGGCCCTGACGAAGTGCCGGCATGGCGCGACACGGTCATCACCGGCTTCCTGACACCGGATATCTTCGACGGACCACCCAGCCATGAATCGTTCGAGCGTGAAGCCATCGAACGGGCGTACGGCGACATGATGTCGGTCGTGGGGGTCCGCTTGTATCTCGCTCGGCGCGACGGCGAGATCGCCGGCGGCGGCGCGCTGCGCCTGTGGGATGGCGTCGCCCAGTTGAGCGGGGCGGCAACACTGCCCCAGCACCGGCGAAAGGGCGTGCAGAGCGCGCTCTTCCGCGAGCGCTTGAAGGACGCCGCGGCGCAGGGATGCGACGTCGCCGTGGTCACGACCCAGCCGGGATCGAAGTCGCAGGAGAATGCGCAGCGCTTCGGCTTCGGCGTCTTGTACGTGCGCGCGGTGCTGGTCAGAGAGGCAGGCATCTCTAAGAGCTCGCGGGGCGATCAGCAAGGCTAAAAGCGAACCCCCGCCCCGATCCTGACCTGGTTCACACTCACATCCCCGCCCACGAGCAGGCCCTGCAGAGAATTACCCGCGAAGATCTTGCTGTAGCGATAGCCGAGATCGAGGAACACCGGGCCGCCCTGCACGATCACGCCGCTGCCGACACCGACAAGCGGCTTGGTCGTATCGAGAACGCCAAGGGCTGCATCCACGATGGCATCGGCGGACGATTCGAAACCGCCGTACCCGGTTCTGAGCCTTGCAAAGCCCGCGGTGGCTTCTGCGTACGGCCGGATCGCGCGGTGCGAGGACCCGATGAACCGCACGCCCGCTTGCCCGTACCACGCGGACACGTGCAGATCGAATGGCGTGAAGTCGACGACAGTGCCGACGAGCGACGGAAGGATGTTCGTCATGCGGCCGCCCTCGCCAACGATCTGCATGTTGTCCGACAGCGGCACAGCGATGCTGCCACCGAAGGCGCTGCTCGCTGTGACGTCACCGAACGTGAGACCGCCGAATCCCTGGATTTGACTGTTCTGTGCCCGGGCTGCAGCCGGCACCGCCAACGCAGCCGCCATCACACCGGCCGCGATTACCAATCGTCGCATCGTCCACTACTCCCGTTGCGCGGAGACCGCACAGGGCCCGACACGCTCAACGGCGCTGGCAGGTCAAGTCAGCAACGCAGGTGCCAGTAACGGGAACCGCAAGAATGGCGGGTTTTGCTCGGGACGCGACGTCAACCGCCTCCAGGCGACCTCCGACGGGGACGGCTCGACGATGGGAATCCGACGATCAGCGGAAGCCGGGCGGAGGCGTTCGACGCTTCGTGGCCTGCTCGAACGCGTAGGCGAGCTCGAGCAAACGGGGCTCACTGCACGCCGTTCCAGTAAAGCTCACACCGAACGGCGCCGGCTTCGCATCGAAGGCCGCCGGTAACGCAGGCGTCGGGGCGTTGGGCACCATACCGAACGGCACGATGACCGTCGGATATCCAGGCCGCGCGGCAAGCGCGGCGCCCAGTGCGGCCGGAAAGATCAACGCGTCGAGGCTGTTGGCTTTCATCGCCGCGTCAATCCCGTGCGTGGCGGTCATCTCGATATCGAGTGCGCGATCGGACTCGTATCGCGCGCGATCCTTGTCGACGTCCATTTCGTCGGAGATATCGAGCTGTGACTGCCCGTATTTGATCGCGCCCGCACCCTTGTGTGCGACGTTCCAGTTGCGCAGCTCGGTCAAGGTCTTGACAGGCGCGGACGGTCCGAGCGATGTGAGCCACTTGTTGAAGTCGCGCTTCATTCCGTACTTCAAGACGACCGAGCAGTCCTCATCCTTCCCTTTCGCATCCTCGACGCCCGAACAGATGCCGTGGACGACGAAGCTCTTCGCCTGATCGGTGTCCGTCACGCTGGGGATGTCGGCCGGATCGACGACCACCGCGCCTTGAGACTTGAGCATCGCGATCGCTTCCGCCATCACTTTGGCCTGATCGGCGTTGAGACCGCCGCGATTGCGCTCGGAGCCCTGCGGTAGCGCGTCGTAGAAGAACGCCCGAGGGATGCCAACCCGCGCACCCTTGAGGCCGCCGGCGCGCAGGAACTGCGTGTAGTCGCGATTCGGCGGCGCGCTGCATGGGCTGGTGGCCGGGTCATTGGGATCGGGTGACGCGCTCTCGAGTGCGCCAAGGAGGATCGCCGCGTCCGTCACCGTTCTCGCCATCGGACCCGCGGTGTCCTGATCCGCGGTGATCGGGATGATGCCGTAGCGGCTCACGCGGCCGAGCGTCGGCTTCACCGCCGCGAGCATGTTCTGGTTCGACGGACTCAGAATCGATCCGGATGTTTCGGTGCCGACGTTCGCCGCCCAGAAGCTGACCGCCGTTCCGATGCCGGAGCTCGACCCGCCCGTCGTGAGCACGGGCCGGCCGTCGAACGTCGCCTCACGTGGATCGCGACGCGGATCGTAGGGGTTCAGGCCGTAGCCGCCAATCGCGTTGTAGTTCCCTGGCATCGGCGTCGGTGCACCCGCCACCCAGTTGGCCAGCTCCGTCATGCCGGTCTTGGCGATGACGATCGCGCCTGCTTCCCGAAGGTTGCGCGTCACGGTCGCTTCGTACGGTGGAACGAAACCTTCGAACACGAGCGCGCCGCCCGTGGTCGGCATGTTCGTCGTCTGAACGTTGTCCTTCAGGGCGATCGGGATGCCAAAGAGCGGGCCGTGCGCGTTCCCCTGCGTCCGCGCACGATCGCGTGCGTCGGCCTCCGCGAGTGCCTCGGGATTCACGGCAATGGCCGCGTGGAGCCGGTGCTCGTACAGCGCGAGCCGCTGGAGGTACTGCTCGACGAGACCACGGGACGTGATCCGCCCGTCCTTCAACGCGGCCTGCATCTGCTGGATCGTCGATTCGACGACGGAGAATGTGGGAGCTGCTGGCGCTACGCGCGATTCGCGGGCCAGACCAAGCGCGCCGATCAGCGCGAGCCCCATGAACGCCACGACGGACCGTTTCATGGAGCGGATTCTATTTCAGGTTGGCCTCGACCCTCGTCAGGCGGCGCGGATGAAGGAACCGTCAGACGTCTTTCGCAGGAAGTGGCCGTCGACCAGCAGCCGCAGCACGTCGTCGCACTGATGACGGTCGAGTGCCCAGAGCCGGCACGCTTGCGCCACAGTGAGGCGCAGGCCGGGCATTTCGAGGAACTCGCCTCGAATGCGTTCGAGAAGACGGCCTGGAGATTCCGGGAAAGAGGGACGGACCTGAGTCGCCATGTTTCCCCCTTGTTCCAGCCGGCAGGTGCAGCGCCGCGCCTGGAGCTCCCTCGGGACATCCTGCGAAGATCCAAGCCTCCGGCCACAGGACATCCCGTCAGGGTTGCGATCTCGATGCCTGATCATAATCCAGGATCGCAACGGTGAGATCGCAACTCTGTGAAGAATTCGTGTCGATCTGGACAGGTTGTCGCGTGACGACCACTTCGATCCGAACCGTGGTTTGGCCCTTAGAATTAGCTCGTCAATTGGAGACGGCCAACCTGATTAGACATTCGGCCTGGTCCGATTGCCCGCCGCGAAAGCCGCGGCCGAAGTTACCGCCCGAGCGGGGACGCCAGACAGTGGACCCCGGACAGCGGGCAATCGGTGGCGTCGGCGACCAGAAATGCACGAAATCCCCGAGATTGCGATAATAAATTGGGGCCGTTCGGCAAGGAGGTGTGTGTGCGAGGCAGTCTCGTACTTCCCTATCGTTCGTCGTTGGCCACGCCCGGACGGGTCGGCCGCCGCGATCGCTGGATGGCCGCGCGCCTCCAGAGCGTCGTCGGACCGGCACACGTACGTGTCGAGCTCTGGGACGGAAGCTCACCCGCATTCACCGGCACCGAAATCGGCCGGCTGGTCGTACGGGATCGAGGGGCCCTTGCCGGTCTGTTGCTCAACCCTGACGTCTGGTTTGGCGACGGCTACGTGCAGGGACGCGTCGAGGTGGTTGGAGATTTTCAGGAGGTGCTCGATCGCCTCTCGTCGATGACTCGCCCATCCCGGCTTTCATGGCGCGAACGGCTCGCGCTCTGGTTCGCGCCGGCAAACGATCTGTTCTCATCCCGCGATAACGTCCACCGTCACTACGACCTCGGCAACGACTTCTACGCGCTGTGGCTGGATTCCCAACTGGTCTATACCTGCGCCTGCTTTCCGACACCGGACGCAACGCTCGAGGCCGCTCAGATTGCAAAGCTCGATCTCGTCTGCCGCAAGCTGGCGCTTCAGCCTGGAGACACAGTCGTCGAGACGGGCTGTGGATGGGGTGCGCTCGCGCTGCATATGGCGCGGCACTATGGCGTCTCTGTCAAAGCGTTCAACATCTCGACTGAGCAGGTTGCTTACGCCCGCAAGCGCGCACAACGCGAGGGCCTCGACACCCACGTCGAGTTCATCTGTGACGACTATCGCAACGTCTCCGGACGCTTCGACGCGTTCGTCTCCGTCGGCATGCTCGAGCACGTCGGCCGGCGCCAGTTTCCCGTGCTTGCCTCGCTCCTGCAGCGCGTGCTCAAGCCCGACACGGGCCGCGGTCTGCTGCATTTCATCGGACGAGATCGGCCGCGGCCGATCAACGCGTGGATCCGCGAGCGGATCTTTCCGGGCTCGTACGCGCCGACGCTGGCCGAAGTCACGACCGAGGTGCTCTGCCCCGCGGACATGAGCGTCGTGGACGTGGAGAATCTGCGGTTGCACTACGCACGCACGCTACGGCGCTGGCGGGAGCGCTTCGACCAATCGGAAGCGGTGGTGACGCAGATGTTCGACGAAACGTTCGCGCGAACGTGGCGGCTCTACCTGGCGGGATCCGAAGCGGCGTTCACGAGCGGATGGCTGCAGCTCTTCCAGATCGTGTTCGCCCCTGCCGGCGGGCCGATGCCGCATTGGCTGCGACCGGCTCATCGCACGACGACCTGACTGGCGCGGCACTGGCGTCTGGCGGTCGAGGTCCCGGAGCGCGCCTTTCGGCGAAAGACCTGGTGGAACGCTCAGCGAGTCCCGACATGACAGATAACGGACGACCAGCGTCCGCCACTGTCGGTGCTCAACGCTGTATGCACGCCGACGCCCACAGGATCGGTGTCGGGCGAGCGGTTGCCCGGCGGACGTTGAAACGCAATCACCGCTCCGGTCCGATCGAACTCCGTCGGCTCGGGTCCGATCGCCGGATTCATGATCGACGTGCGCGATTTGACGTGCTGGTAGCCGAGCGCGTGGCCGAGCTCGTGGATCCGCAGCAGCCGCCGCCGCGGGTCGTTGCGATCGAAATCGCGGTCGAGGAACATCGCGCCGCCGACGACGGTGCCGTCCGAGGTTTCAGACCACCTGCCATACCCAATCGTGTTCGCGTTCGTTGCGATGCCACTGTAGCGGCCGACGACGACCTTGCCCGTCCGCGTGACGAACACGCGATCGCCGGCGTTCGGCCGCTCCACCTCCACTGACGCCCAGCTCGTAAACGTGTTCGCCGTCATGAGGGTCAGCCCCTCGGACAGATGCGCGACGAGCTGGTTGACGTCGTCGTCCGACATCTGTTCGCTGCTGGCCTGGAACTCGTTCTGCCCCGTCGATTGGAACACCATCGTCGTCGCGACGACAACGAGGGCGGGGCGTGTGGTCCAGCGTTGCAGGCGCGCGTTCTCGGTGCGGAACATCTCGTCGAAGGCAAAGAGATCGAACGAACCCGGGATCATCGACACGGGCACGCGATCCGGTGCCGCGCTGATCGAGGTCTCGCGAGCCACGAACCCGCCGCCCCTGACATCCATCCTGTAGGTGCCTGACCCGCCCAGATCGATCGTGAAGTTCCCACTGCTGTCGGCCGTCACCGGATTGCCGGTACCCGCCGAGACCACAAGGTTTCCCGCCGGAGCGCCGGTCACGACGTTGACCGTCTGGCCGGTGAAGAGGTGCGTGGCGTCGGCTGACGTGGGCGTATTCGGCGTATTCGACGCGCCGCCGCAGGCCGCGAGTGGCAGAACGAGGAGGGCAGCAAGAGTCGCTCGACGCATGACCCGGGCGCGAGTGCAAAGCGTGTGCTCTGCGAAGATCGACCAAACTCTCGATCGCTGCCGCACGACGCCTTACCGTTCTGCAATCCACATCACGATCCTGTCCGAAAATTGGCAGTAGGATAGACCTGTGCCCGCGCGCTGGCTGCTTCCAGCCGTACTCGCGATCGCGACCGCACTGGGGTTCGAGCCGCAAATTGTGCGGGACACCCGCCCTCCCCTTCATTCGGGCGTGGACCTCGTCATGGTCACGGTCACGGTTCTCGACAGTTCGGGACGCCTGATCACGGGGCTGCCGCAGGAGGAGTTCGCGGTATTCGAAGACGGCGAGCGTCAGCCGATCAGCGTGTTCATCAACAGCCGTGTGCCGGTGGGGCTCGGAGTCCTCCTCGACGTCAGTGACAGTATGTTCGGACAGCGGATTCTCGACGCGCGTACGGCCGTCGAACATTTCCTGTTCACGCTTCTGGCTCCCGACGATCAGTACTTCCTCGTGGCGTTCAACCACGCGCCACGAATCCTGACGCGGTGGACGGCCACGCCGGACGTCGTGCGCGAGGCCCTGGACACGATTCGTCCGTCCGGGGGCACCGCCATCTACGACGCGGTGCTGAGCGCGATGCCGCTCGTGCAGAAGCGATTACAGGAGCGCGCAGCGCTCCTCATCATCTCCGACGGCGCCGACACCGCGAGCGACGCGACGCTCCGAGACGTCCGCTCGGCGCTCCTTCGGAGCGAAGCGTTCGTATATGCCATCGCCATCGACTCATCGAAGCGCGTGCCGATCAATACGCGGGTGAATCCTACGGCGCTCGGAGAGATCACCAATCAGAGCGGCGGCCGGACGGAGGTGGTAACGGGCACCGAGGAACTGTCGGCAGCCACCGCGCGCATCGCGGAGGAGCTGAACAGTCAGTACGTGCTGGGCTATGCGTCGCCGAAACGCCTCGACGGGCAGTACCACAGCATTCGCGTGACCATGCGCGACGGGAACTACCACGCACGCGCGCGCAACGGCTACATGGCCGTTCGGCGCGGCAGCCTGAATCAGTAACCGCGGACGGTCGTCACCGGTCAGTGCGCGAGAGACGATAGAGCAGCACGGCCGCGCGACTGATCTGCGATGGGAACATCGACAGGTCGGCAATCTCGTTGACGGTGTGGCCGCCATCACCGCGCATGCCGATGCCATCGATGATCATCGGGATCTCGCCGGCCACGAAGGACACGTCGGCCGCGCCGGCGCGATCGGGATTCACGGCCGTCACCGGACCGAGGCCAAGATCGCGACTGGCCTTGTCGTACAGCTCGAGCAGCTTCTGGTTGCCATCGGTAGGCGCCAGTGGCGGGTAGCCTTCGTCGAACTCGATCTCGGCGGTCGTGTGCGGCAGCGACTCCGCTACGATCCGCTTCATCGTCTGCCGCGCGCGCTCGAACTGATCGTTCGACAGCGCCCGCAGATCCCCGGCGACGAGCGCGAGCTCCGGGATTACGTTGTCCTTACCGAACGCTGAGCCGCGGGACTGTCTCGCGTCGAAGTCCATCTGGGTTCCACCGAGCACGACCGCCGGATTGAAGGTCAGATGTTCCTCGCGCGACAGCGTTTCGCGAAACGCGTTCAGAATGCGCGCGGCCTCGAAGACGGCGCCGAAGCCGATGTCCTCGCGAAAGATCTGCGACGAATGGGCCGGGGTTCCTTTCACCCGCAGGGTCCAGCCAGCCGTGCCGCGGCGGCCGATCACCGCGTGCCCCGGGTTGCCGTCGCCGTCCTCGAAGCCGATCGCGACCTGCGCGCCCTTGGCGGCCGCGACCAGCGCCGCCCGCGCCGCGCTTTGGGGGTCACCCGCGGACTCCTCGTCGCCGGTCATGACTACGCTGACGTGCATGTCCTTCAGGGCGCCGGCCGCGGCCAGGGCCTTGAGCGCCTGGATCATGATGACGTCGCCACCCTTCATGTCGAGGATGCCCGGGCCCTTTGCCGATTTTTCATCAATCCGCTCGAACTTCTGGAACGGGCTGTCGGGCTCGAACACGGTGTCGAGATGGCCGATCAAGAGGATGTGCGGGCCGCGGCCAGGATGCTCGGCCACGAGGTGACCCGCTCGCTTGAAGGATGCGCCGTCGACCCAGCGTGTCCGGAAACCGAGCGTCTTGAGCTCCGCGTCGAACAGCTTCCCGACTTCACGCACGCCGGCGAAATTCTGCGTGCCGCTGTTGATGTTCACCGCCCGTTCGAGCAGGGCAACCCCGTCGTCGCGGCTGTGTGCGGACACGTGCTGCAGGATGGCGCGTTCGTCGGCTGAAAGCATCGGGGTCTGTTGCCCGCGGGGCGTGGCGGCGGGCGCGATGGCCAAACCCAGGGCCATCAACGCCGCCAGGCGTGCGCGCGGCTCGAATCGGTTCATCTTCCTACTCTGTCACATCGGCAGGCAGGCACGATCTCGTCCCTCGCGCGCAACCAATCGGGCCCAGCGCACGTCTGAGGATTCGTCGGCGGCGGAGCCGGTCGGGCTTGCGCCGATCATCTGGAGATCGGAGGGTCGTATGTGGTGGCGCCGGCGGACCGAGACACGCGAGACCCAGAAGCAAGCGGGGGACGGCAACCTGCCTCTCATCCGTCTGCAAGGCGTCAGCAAGGTGTTCAAAGGGGACGCGGACGAGGAGACATGGGCCCTTCGAGACGTCACGGTGGACATCGGCTGTGGCGAGTACGTCTCTGTTTCGGGGCCCTCAGGCTGCGGAAAGTCCACGTTCCTTGCGGTGCTGGCGCTCCTCGACTCCATGACGGCGGGGCGATACTGGCTGAACGGACGGCCCGTCGATGAGCTGTCGCCCGCCGAGCGGGCACGCGCGCGGAACGTCGAGATCGGGCTCATCTTTCAGAGCTTCAATCTCATCGGCGACATGAGCGTCTACGAGAACGTCGAATATCCGCTGACGCTACGCGGTGTGGCCGATCGCCACGGAACGGTCCAGGCCGCACTTGAACGTGTCGGCCTCGCAGGACGATCCAAGCAGCGTCCTGGACAGCTCTCCGGCGGTCATCAGCAGCTGGTTGCCGTCGCGCGCGCGATCGCCGGCCGCCCGCCCATCCTCCTTGCCGACGAGCCTACCGGCAATCTCGACTCGAAGGCCGGTGAAGCGCTGATGCAGATGCTCGCCGAGCTCCACGCCGACGGTGCGACGCTCTGTATCGCAACCCATAACCCCGACTACGTAGCCAGAGCCCAGCGTCACCTCTATCTGTTCGATGGGCGGATTGTGGATACGCCGGTAGAGTAACCGGCGCTTCGCGCCGGATGGCAAATGGTGAATGGAAAAAGGCAAATGGGATGGTAGATGGTATGGCAAATGGCCATTTACCAATCCCATTTACCATTTGCCATTTTCCATTAACCATCCGGCGCGAAGCGCCGGTCAGCGCCCCTGCTGCCTCCGAATCCCCTCTCGCAGCAGCGCGGTCGTGGTGTCGGACGCGACGAACAGGTTGTCCGGATAGCGGCTGGCGTAATTGAGCATGTCCGCGTAGATCGAGTCGCTCTGATAGAGATTGAGCCCCAGGCCGGCGAGGTACTGGAGTCGCAGGTTCCGATCGCGGTTGATGTTGGCGTCCTGCAGCCAGGGCCTGAGATCGGACGCGGTTCCCGCAAACGTCGAGAACAGATCGACCGCCGAGTTCATCCCGATCTGGCTGAGCGAATACCGGACCTGCGCGTACTCGGGCTGCTGAAGCCGTTGCTGAATGGCATCGACGTCGATATGCGACGGCTCCACCTGGCCGAGCAGCACGAGGTCGTACCCGCGGCCCTCCTGCGTGTTGCCCCAGACGACCCCGTTCGGAAACGCCTCCATGAACGTCGCGATCTCGCTCTTCACCGCCTCGGTGTTGCTCTCGTAGAGCTGAACGAAGAGCGTGACGGCGCCGCCGGGGTTGAGGTGTGACTTCGCCAACTCGAAGAACTCGCGCGTATAGAGCATCGCCGCGCCCTTCACCCACGGGTCCAGCGGATCGGACGTGATCGCGTCGAACTTTTCCTTGGTCGTCTGCAGGTAGTGCCGCGCGTCGTCGAGTTGCACGCGGGTCTTGGGATTGCGAACGACGTCGAAGTTGTGTTCCGCGAAATACGTCGAGACCACACGCGGCACGAGCGGTTCGATCTCGGCGATGGTCAACTGCTCCACTTTCGGATCGATCGACGCGGCGCCGGCAGTCACGCCTGCGCCGCAGCCGATCACGAGCACGCGTTTGGGATCCGTCGGGATGAGGGTCGTCAGATGTCCGAGCATTCGCTGCAGCCGCATGTCCTGCGGCTCGCTCGACGCCTGGACCTTGCCGGCGTTGTGATAGTTCAACACGCCGCCAGGCAGCCGTGACACCGCCACCGACGCGTTCCACCCCTCGCCCATATAGATGATGTCGGCTTGCCCGATGCGAGTGGCCGCATATCGGCCGTAGGCCACGAGAATCGGCGGCACGGGCGGGACGTTGCGAGCGAGGAGCGCGGCGATGACTGCGGCGGCCACGATCGGGATCGTGCCGGCGAGCTGAGATCTGGGCGCTCCGCTGTCGGATGTCGGCACCGGCTCCAGCATCAGCAGCGCGGAGAGCCCCGCCACGATGATGAGCGCCTGTTGGGCGTGCTGACTGCCAAGCCACGTCACGAGCAGCAGGCTGCCGCCGACCGAGCCGAGGATCGCGCCGACGGTGTTGGCGGCGTACACGCCGCCCACCAGGCGCGCCGGGTCCTGACCTTCAGAGGCGACCGCGGCGAGCGCGAGCGGAAAGCTGGCGCCCCACAGAATCGCGGGCGGGAGCACTGCCCACAGACAGCGCGCGAGATCGAGTTGAAAGTTGAACCACGGGCTCGTGGCGAGCGAGGGGTTGATCGGCCAGAACGGCAGCGAGTCCGCCAGCATGTACGCGGTCCAGGCGATCGCGCCGCAGAGCGCCATCTGGCACCATCCCAGGGCCACGCGCGGGCGAACCGAGCCGCGCGACAGCGCGGAGCCGACGCTGCTGCCGATGCCGATGCCGAGCAGGAACACCGCGAGGATCAACGAAAACGTGTAGACCGTGGCGCCGAAGAGCAACGACAAAAGACGCGTCCAGATCACTTCGGCTGCAAGCGCGGTCATCCCCGAGAGCGCGATCGCGAGGTAGACCGCCCAGGCGCCTGGCGCCGCTGTCGCCGTCGTCGCCGGCACGCTCTCTCGCCCATCGTACGGGGTCGTGCGTGCGACGATCAGCGCGATGACCGCCACCAGGACGTTCAAGGCGACGGCGGCAAATGTCGCGAACAACGTGTCGTGGAGCCGCAGCAGATAGAATCCGGCGAGCAAACTTCCGATGACCGCGCCGGCCGTGTTACCACCATAAAAGAAGCCGAGCCAGGAGACGCCATCCGGCGTCGCTTTCACCCAGCGCGACATCGCCGGCAACGTCGCGCCCATCAGCATCGTGGGCGGCAGGAGGCAAATCCCCGCGGCCACGCCGCGCAGGATGATTCCCGTGATCCCTGAGCCAGCCCAGGCGGAGTACACGCCGCTGACGAGCGGCATGCCGAAGAGAATCAGGATCCCGAATATGCCGATCCCCAGCTCGAGCCACGCATACACGCGGAGCGGATGCTGTTGAGCGCTGATGACCCGAGGCAGGAAAAGGCTGCCGAGGCACATGCCGCCCATGAACGTGCCCAGCAGGACGCCAAGCGAAACCGCTGAGGACCCGATGACCAGCTGGAGCAGCTGAAACCAGACGACTTCGTAGATCAATGCGGCACAGCCGCTGCAGACGAACAACAGCAGCAGCGCGGGCAGGTACCGACGCGGCCTCATTCAGGGATCCCTTTCATCGTGGACGGATCCTCGGATGCTATCACGCACGGCCGCCGAGCGGGGTATCATCCATGGCGATGCGTCTACGACAACTCACTCGAACACTGTCACTCGCCGTTGCCGCCACTGCGACCCTCCTCGCATCGGGCACCGGGCTGCCGCAGGATCCATCCACGTCACGCGTCGTGGCCATCGCCGACATCCACGGTGCCGGTGATGCGCTGGTCGGCATTCTCCAGGCCGCAGGACTGGTTGACGCCGCACAGCATTGGAGCGGCGGCGCGACGACCTTCGTGCAAACCGGCGACTACCTCGATCGCGGCGCGGACGTTCGCCGGATCATGGATCTCCTGATGGCGCTCGACGACGAGGCTCGCAAGGCCGGCGGGCGCGCTGAGATCCTGATGGGCAATCACGAAGCGATGAACATCCTGCGCGAAACGCGCGACGTGTCGCCCGCCGCGCTGGCCACCTTCGCCGACGATCGCTCGGAGGAACGACGACAGAAGGCGTACGACGAGTACACGTCCGCGGCGAAGAAAATTGCCGTCGGCGAGCTGCAGATCCCCAAAGACGAGTGGCTGGCCGCACACCCGCCAGGCTTCGTCGAATACATGGACGCACTCGGCCCGCGCGGGAAGTACGGCCGGTGGCTCCGCGATCGCAAGGTGGTGCTCAAACTCGGCGACACGATCTTCATGCACGCCGGTCTCTCACCTGACATCAGCGGCAGCGTCGACGATGTCAATCGGGACGTGGCGCAGGCGATCCGATCGTGGGACGAGACGTCCGAGATGCTGACGCGGCAAGGCCTGATCCGACCGTTTTTCACGCTCAAGGAAACGCTCGCGGTCGCCGGCGCCGAACTGCAGCGAATCGCGGCTGCTCTCAAGCAAGGGCAGTCACCCGGTGACGGCGTCACGACCGAATATGTGAACCATCTCGACGAGTTGACACGCTTAAACACCTCGCCATTGATCGCCCCGAACGGGCCGCTCTGGTTTCGCGGCCTGGCGCAGTGGACGTCTCCCGACAACGACTCGACCGTGGCTGCGCTCACGCAGAGGTTCGGGGTAAAGCGCTTCGTCATCGGCCACACGCCGCAGCTTCCGGGACGGATCACGTCTCACTTCGGCGGCATGGTGTTTCCGATCGACACGGGTATGCTGTCCACGTTTTTCAAGGGAGGCCGCGCCTCCGCGCTGGAAATGCAGGGGGCTCGCATCACGGCGATCTACACGACCGAGCGCGAGGTCCTCAGCGAGGGCAAGCAGTAGCGCTCGCGCGCCTCAGTCCATGAACCTTCGCATCGCGACGGATGCAGACGTCGACGGCCTGGTCCGGTTGATCAACGCCGCCTACGAAGTCGAACAGTTCTTCGTGGCAGGCGATCGCACCGACGGCAGCGATCTGCGCGCGCGGCTGCAGTGGGGCCGGTTTCTGATCCTCGAATCAGAACCTGGCGTGCTGGTGGGATGTGTGTTCGTGTCGGTTGACGGCACCAGCGGCTTCATGGGGATGCTGTCGGTTTCACCGGGAAGCCAGGGGCGCGGATTGGGGCGGGCGCTGGCCGTTGCCGCCGAGGAGTACTGTCGCAGTCACGGCTGCACGGAGATTGAAATCGAAGTGGTCAACCTCCGGACGGAACTGCCGCCTTTCTATCGGAAGCTGGGCTACCGCGAATCAGGAGAGCGACCGTTTCCCGACACCGCGAGAACGAGCCGCGTGTGTCACTTCGTAGTGATGCGGAAGATGCTGGTGAGAACTGCCGCTGACGGGGCTGCCTGAAGAAACGACGGGCCGGCGGAGGAGGTCCACCGGCCCGTCCCCGGCTATGCCGTCCTAGTTGGAACAGCTAGCCGCAATCTGCTTCACCGAGTCGACGTGCAGCCGCGGCGACTCCGGGCCGGCGGCGGCGCCGCTGGGCGCGCTCTTCGGCGCCTTGCTGTCTTCAACACGTCCCTTGATCTCGACCTTGCTGTTTTCGTACTTCTTCAGGTCGGCCTTATTGCCGCCCGTCAGCACGTACTCGCTCGCAGTCGGGCTGGCGGAAGCCGCCGCCCCGGCCGGGCTCGCCGTCACGTTCTTGAGGATGTACCCCTCGCTTTTGGTTCCGCTCGTACCGGTGGTTCCCGTCGCGCTGGCGGCGGCGCCGGTATCCGGAGCAAGACAACCCGTCACGGTGATGGCGCCGGCCTTCGGGGCCTGCTTGTCCTGCATCGCACCCGCCTGGCCGGCGGGCGTCTGAGCCGAAACGCCAACGGCCAGCGCGGCCGAGAATATCGCTCCACACAGTGCTGTTCGTGTCATATCAATCCCTCCAAGGGCAGAGTTTTTATCGTTCCCGTCGTTCTGATTGTTCCGCGGTTGAAGCCTGACGCTGGCGTCGGGCGATTCATTGCCACTAGTGCAAGCACAAGGCCACGGAAGTCGCCGAAATCCGGAGTTCCAGGGAACCGTTCAGTCAGGAAATCACACAGGGGGGCAGTTCTTGCGCGTCTGAGCCGTTTTTACAGATGAACTAAGGGCCGGATCGGACGAGGGTGAGCGCAGCGCAGGATGACACTCAGCCGTCGAGGTTGGTGCGCGTCATTGCGCGCAAGGCACCCGCTTCGTCTTCGAAACTCTCGAGCACGCCGTCGAGGTTGGTTGCCCGAAGCACTTCCATCACACGCGGTGACGCGTTGCACAGTTTCAGGGTGCCACCCTGGCGAGTGACGCGCGTGTAGGCGCCGACGATTTCGCCGATGCCCGGGCTGTCGATGTAGGACAGATGTCGCAGGTTCAACAGGAACGCGCGCCGGCCTTGGTCGATCAGCCCCGCAATCGCCGGCAGAAGACGCCGATCCTCCTCGGAGAGCGTCAGCACTCCACGCAGGTCCATCACCACAATCGGACCGGAGAGACGTTGCGTGATTTCGGTCCAGTGCATGACACCCGTGTGGATCCTCCAGTCGAACATCGGTGTCGCGCGGTCGATGCGATCGACGGGCAGTATACCCCGTCGCGCTGGCGCGTCGGTCGGCGTGAGTGATCGTTGACATCGTTTTCAGGCACAGATAAGGTAGGCATAGCCTGACTATGCCTGATGGATCGCTCCCGCCCGGTACGCTCGTGATGCTCGTCCTGCGCGTCCTCCAAGCGGGCCCGCTGCACGGATACGCGATCGCGCAACGCCTGCACCAGCTCTCGAGCGACGTGCTCCAGATTGAAGAAGGATCGCTGTACCCGGCGCTGCAGCGGACCCTGCTGAAAGGCTGGGCGCGCGCTGAATGGGTCACGTCGGACACCAACCGGCGCGTACGCGTCTACCGCCTCACGCCCGCGGGCCGCCGTCAACTCGATGCCGAAATCGCCGACTACGAACGCACGGCGGCGGCGATTCGGACCGTCCTGCGAACGGCCTGACGCGATGTCTGCCGGCGAACTGTGGCGGCGTCTCCAATATCTGACGCACCGGTCCCGTTTCGATCGAGAGCTGCGCGAAGAGATGGCCGCCCACCAGGCCATGAAGCTGGAGGATGAGCCATCCTTCGGCAACGAACGCCGGCTGCGCGAGGACTCACACGACGTGTGGGGCTGGTCGTGGCTCGATCGGCTCCTCCAGGATCTGACGTTCGCGCAACGCCTGCTTCGTCGCTCGCCGGTATTCACCATCACCGCGATCGCCGTCCTGGCGATTGGTCTCGGCGTGAGCCTCGCGGGAATCCAGATTCTCGACGCCGCCGCATTCAAGCCACTGCCAGTCAAGGAGCCGGACACGCTCGTGCGGTTCACGCGGCGCGGGCTCCGAGGCAGCAGTACCTCCTTCTCGTATGCCGCGCTGACCTACTACGCGGAGCACAACACGGTACTCGCCGCCGCGATGGGCATCATGGCCGGCGACGTGACCCTCGGCGACGATCCCACACGCCACGAGACCGTGCAGTTCGTGACCTCGAACTACCTCGAGGAGATCGGCGCAACCGCACGTCTGGGAAGGATCCTCGATTCTGCGCAAGACGATGCGGCCGATGCCGAGCCGGCCATCGTACTCAGCTCGCGAGTGTGGCGCGATCGCTTTGGTGCTGATCCAGCCATCGTCGGTCGCACCGTGCGCGTCAACGACCATCTCTTCGTGGTGGTCGGCGTGACCGCCGAGACGCTCGTCGGGATCAGCGAGTATCCCGCCGGTGCGTGGATGCCGATCTCGCGGCAGACCGTCGCGTTTCCGGGAAGCAAGGCGCTGACCGATGAGGCCAAGAGCCCGATCGCGTTCTTCGCCCGGTTGAAGCCCGGCGTGAGCGAAAACTCAGCGGAGGACGCGTTGCGCGTAACCGCTGCCTCGTTGCGAGCTGCCCACCCGGACGCCGCCGTCGAGGGCGAGTGGCTGGACGCCGGGCCTGCCGGGTACTACCTTCCGCTCAACAGCAAAACCGCAGCCGGAATCGCCGTCGTCGCGACCTTCTTTCTGCTGTTTCTTATGGCCACGTGCGCCAACCTGGGCACGCTGATGCTTTCACGGGCTGTGACCCGGGAGCGGGAAATGGCCATCCGAGTCGCGGTCGGTGCGACCAGCCGCCGGATCCTGCGACAATTGCTCACCGAGAGCTGTGTGCTCGGCGCGCTCGGGGCGGCCGCGGGGATGTGGGTCAGCGTCCTGATTGGGCGGCTGCTGCTGCGGGCCGTGGACGCACCAGCGTTTCTGGAGCCGCGTCTCGATGCCCGCGTACTCTCGGCCACAGTCGGACTGACGGCACTGGCGACGATAGCCTTCGGCCTGGCCCCGGCGCTGCACGTCGTGCGCCCGCGCCGCGCACGTCCGCGCTCCAGCAACGTCTTCGTCG
>DATAEK010000360.1:0-8169 GCA_036258055.1 Vicinamibacterales bacterium | reverse complement strand
CAGCCTATCGTGGCGGCGCGTAGCGGATTTCGAGCTGATCGAAGAGAAACGCGAAGACATCCGCGTTCTGCTCGATTGCCTCGTTGAGCGCCGTGCCGATGCCGTGGCCCGCGCTCGACGAGGTCCGCAGGAACACGGGACGGCCGCCCGGGTTGGCCGCCTGCAGCCGCGCCGTCATCTTGCGCGACTGCATCGGATTCACACGGTGATCGTTGTCGCCGGTGAGGAACAGGATCGCCGGGTACGCGGTCCCGTCGTTCACGTGGTGATAAGGGGAGTACGCGCGCAGCGCACGGAACTGGTCCCCGTCCTTCACGGTGCCGAACTCGGTGGTGTTAAACGTGCCGTTCGGATCCAACTCGACGCGCAGCATGTCATAGATGCCGACGAACGACACCACCGCGTGGAAGAGATCCGGCCGCTGTGTGAAGGCGGCGCCCATCAGCAACCCGCCATTACTTCCGCCGATGATGGCGAGGCGCGCGGGAGTCGTGTACTTGCGATCGATGAGGTAGCGCGCGCATGCGACGAAGTCGTCGAACACATTCTGCTTGCGCGTGAGATTCCCCGCCTTGTGCCATTCCTCGCCGTATTCGCCACCGCCACGCAGGTTAGCGATCGCGTAGATGCCTCCCTGATCGAGCCACACGCGGCCGAACGCGCCGATGAAGTTCGGCGTCAGACTGATGCCGTAGCCGCCGTAAGCCTCGAGCAGCACCGGGTTCGAACCATCGAGCTTCGTTCCCTTCCGGCGGATAATGTTGACCGGCACCCGGGTGCCGTCTTTCGACGTGGCGAACTCGCGGGCGACCTCCGCGTCCGCAAATGTGACCGGCGAGGTCGCCGATAGTCCGGTTCGCTTTGCGGCTCCTCCGTCGACCGCATACCACCCTGAAGGCTCAAGGTAGCTCGACGCGTGAAACAACACATCGTCTCCGTTCATCCGCAGCAGGTTGTCGATCGACGCCGCGCCGCCCGGCGATGGCAGATCCGGCAGCGGTTTGCCCTGCTGGTCGAACACCCGCACGCGCGACGGACCACCGACGATATCGATCACGTACAGCCGGGTGGCGGTTGGCACGACGCCCGCGATCGAGGCCCGGTTGCGCTCGTCCTCTCCGGTACCGGACAGCTGCGGCACCACCACTGTCGATCTGTCGAGCCGCGGTGACGAGAGCGGCAGGCGCAGCACGGCGCCGCGCGGCGCATTCTTGCGCGACAGCAGGTACAAGGACTGATCGGGCCCGAACGTCGCGCTGACGACGGCGTCGCTGAAGCGAGTGATCTGCGTCCAGCGGCGGTCCGGATCCATCACGTAGTGCGCGAACTCCCCGCCGTCTCCGTTCGCGACGGACGCCAGAAGGTAGCGTCCGTCGTCGCTCGTCGAGAGCTGGATCTCGGCGATCCGGGGAAAGTCCTTGCCGATCACGTAGGTATCGGCCGCGCTGTCGGTGCCGAGCTTGTGGAAGTAGACCTGTTGGTAGAAGTTCGCGTCCTCCGGCGGCCGCTCGTTCCCCTGCGGATAGCGCGTGTAATAGAAACCGGAGCCGTCCCCGTTCCAGGCGATGCTCCCGCCGGCAGTCGCGAAGTTGACGCGCGGCACGCGGTCGGGCAGCTCGTTGCCAGTGTCGGTCTCGAAGATGTGCGCCGCGCTGTCCTCCGACCCGTTCTCGGTCAGGGCCGCGGCGACCAGCTTGCCGTCGCGAGATGGCACGTAGAACTGGATCGAGACCGAACCCTTGTCGCTGCCCGCATTCGGATCCACGACGACGCGCGCGCTGCCGGACGCATCCGGCGACGGCATGGCGACGAGGAAGGGCTGCTGCTTCGCCGGATCGAACTTCATCGCGAACAGCACTCCTGCGCGGTACCGCAGTGAGGAGTACCCCACGGAGGCACCGATAAGCTGTTCGAGGCGGCCTTTGATCGCCGGCCGCGACGGCAACGCATCGAGATAGTCGCGCGTGCGGCTGTTCTCTGCGGTGCTCCACTGCTTGACTGCAGGATCGTCCCAGTTCTCGAGCCAACGATAGTCGTCGACGACCTGGATTCCATGATAGCTATCGGTGACCGGGCGCTTGTCGGCGACCGGCGGCTTCGTGACCGCCGGCGCCTGTCCGTTCGGCACCGCCACGACCGCCATGCTCATTGCCAGGGCAATAAGGCATAACCTTTTCCATACGGTCAGCCGCGGTGTGTTGTGCATGAACCAGCTCCTGGCGATCGACCAGCTAGTAGCCATTGTTAGGCGTGAAGCACCGGCACGCCGGAAGGACGGTACTCGATCACGAGATCCCAGGATCGAAGTTGAACATCAACCAGGCGTCGGATCTTTCCTCAGTGAGGTTGCAAACAACCGCGCGCCGGTCAGGCGTGAGGTCGCACATATGGACTCTGCCGCCCGCGGGCGGTTGGCCGAGTGCCTCGGTCATCCCCGTTCGCGACGACAGTCGCACGAGTGACCCATCGCCCGAGACGATCGCGTAAATCCATTCGCCGTCCTTGGACCAGCCAATCGATTGCGTCAATGCCAGCCTGCGCTCGCTGTGATCCGACAACGATACCAGCGTCAACCAGGGCGTGGATCGATCGCGGCGCAGCACGACGTGATCTCCCCGTGGCGAGAAGACGGCGTCGGACGCCCACGTCCCACCGGCGCCGTTCTTGAACAGATACTCATCGCCGCCCGTCGAGAGGTCGCGAATACGGTAGTTTTGCCCATCAGGCGTCTGCCACGCCAGGCGGCCGTCGGGCAACCAGATCGGCCTCGGCTCGCCAACCGCCGAGTCCTTGACCTCTTGTGCCCGCTGACCACTCGCGCCAGAAATCCAGACGCGCAAGGATCCGCTTCGACGAGAGGTAAACGCCAGTCGCTGTCCGTCGGCAGACCACGCCGGCGCGCCCCCTTCGCCGAGGCTCGTCGACTCGCCGCCGGCGATCGGAAGCTTGACCAGCTCGGGCGCGTAAAAGGAACCCCTCGAGGCGGCGATCCACTGGCCATCTGGGGAAACTGCGGGAAACCACAGGTTGTCCGTCCCGCTTGTCAGTGGCGTCGCCTGCGTCTTCGATGGTGGCAATTCCATCCGCCAGAGGTTGGAACGGAGGGTTCTGCGGCCGAAGAGCAGCCGACGGCCGTCAGCCGACACGGTGCATCGGTACCCCATAGCAGCGATGTCGAGGCCACTCACCAACACCCTTGCTGGACCCGGTTCGGAGTACATCGGAATACGTATAAGGTCCATCGCACCGCGACGCTGCACCATCACGTACACCACATCCGAAACGGGCGACGTACACATGGCGCGGAGGTACTCGTTGCCCGTGTATAAACGCGATAGATCGCGGCCATCCGACGCGACACTCCACACACTGTAGATCTGCTCGTCGTCGTCGGCCATCATCAGAACCACTCGGTTCGCAAGCGAGTGCCAGTCAATCGCCAGAACGCGGCGAAAGCCGCTCAGGTTCACGACGCGTCTGTTGCCGTTCGCGAGAGTCAGGATGTGGAAACCGACCAGGCCGCTTGACGTGAATGCGAGCGACGCACCGTCGGGTGACGCCACAACGAATTTCCCGTCGCTGGTGAGTTGTCTGGCGGGACCTCCGCGGACGGGTACGATCCAGGCGCCTCGCTTCTCCCAGTTCCCCATGATGACGAGGTGAGAGCCGTCACGTAACCATCCCAGTCCGAGGATGTCCCTGCCCGACCAAACCGGCGACGACTCACTGCCGTCCACGTCGCGCACAAGAACTCGATTGTCGCCACCCTGAGCGCCAGCGACGTACGCGACGGTGCGACCGTCCGGAGAGATCGCAGACATCACCACGTCACCACTTGACGTGACTTTCTGGTACCGCACCTGGCCCGCGCTGTACCGGAGCTGGTCGCGCCCTTCCCACGCAGTCACTCTGGCAAGAGCAGCCGCCAGCAGCACGGCGACCGCGATCGCCTTCGCCTCGCGCTCCACGCGCCGCTGGCGATCAGGATCTTTTCGATAACGGTCGGGGAGAACTTTGATTGCGACGATGCGGTTCAGTCGGGTATCGCGGGCCTTGTAAACCTCGCCCATGCCACCGGCACCGATAGGGGCGACGACTTCGTACGGGCCGAGACGCGCACCGGCCGCGAGGAACATGGCGTCGCGCCATTATAGGGCCGTGCAGGCTACCTCGAGCGGCACGTTTCTCGATGAACACGGCCGCTGCCGATCAGATCCCTGCGAAGTGGAAAACGACCTTATGACACTTCCCTCCGAGTCGAGCAGGAGGCGCGCGGCTACGAATGCCGGAACGGCTGGAGCAACGACGCCAGCCCGGACGGCCCCGCGCCGTCCGGCACGGGCCGCAGCTCGAATCCGTTCGCCGCTTCCTCTCCCCAGAACCGGGCCACCGTGACCAACAGCTGAAGATCCGCCCGAACTTCGTCGGGAAGCGCCACTCCGATCACCAACTGCCGGCGTTGTTCATGCGTGAGCTCGCTCAGATGAACACTTCGACGGCCTGTCCGGATGACGTGGTCGGGAATCGACACGTGCTCGAGCAACACATCGAGCATGCGGCGCCGCCACGCGGCCGACAGCCGTGGGAACACCGACCGAAACCAGAACGTCCCGACGAGCTTTCTCAGCTCGCCGGCGTCGATCGGAACCTCCGGGTCGGCGCCGTTTCCCGCGAGCTTGAGCGCTGCGGGATCGGAGCGGTTGACGGCGCGAGCGAAATCCCAGACCGAGGCAAACGCCGGCAGCGTCGGGACCGCTGCGGTGTCGGCTGTGACGGCGACGACCGGCGGCGCCGCAGCGACCGGCACCGGCTCCGGGGCATCGCTCCTCGGGCTGACCGCCGGGCGCTCCAGCACGGCGTCGGACTGAAGAGCGAATCGCAACTGCGCTTTTTTCTCCGTCGTCCAGTCGATCTCGAGCGGCGGGTGCGTACCGGTGTACTCACTGAAGAGCGTCGTGATGCCCCAGGGACGTGGCACACTGGTGGCGCGCGCGTAGAGCGGGTTGTAGGGACTATCTGCCGACCCGCTAAGCGCGAGGGACGCAAGGCTACCTTTGATCTTGCCGTCGGTCACATTCGACCAGTCCCCCTGGATGCAAACGAGCGATGTCCCTGGCGCGCGGGTGAAAGAGCAATACGGGTTCTCCCAGCAGCTCCTCACTGCCGCTTTGATGTCGTCATCGCTGGGCTCCTGCCCTGCCGCCGGATTCAGTTCAGAAAACCCGATTCGCAATCTGCCGGCGCCGCCAAACAGCATCGAGAGGTCCGAGGGATCGACCTGCGAGAGATCCCACAGTACGTACAAGAGCCCGCGGAGCCCTCTGGCGATCGGCAGGTTCATGCGCTCCCAGACCACGGATTGTGGTTGAGGATCGTCGTCCGCGTAGCCACGATCGTTCAGGATCTCCATCAGGCGGATTCCCGCTGCGTCGAAGCCGTCCGCGACGCGAAGCGCGTGGTCATAGCGGCGCTTCTCGACCTCGTGACGTTCGAACGACGGCCGAATGAACACGGGAATCATGAGCTTCTTCTGACGTCTGGCCATCTGCGCGATCGGCAGCACGGTGCCGGCGCCGGTGCCCTTCCCGCCGGTGCCGATGATGACAATGACGGAGTGCCGGCTCAAAAGTGATTCGATCTCGTTCTGCGATTCCTCGAGGGCTCGTGCGGCGACGTCCGGGTCGTGCATCGACCCAAGACCCCGGGTCGTGGCCGCGCCGATGACCAGCCGCTCTTCTTTCGGCGCGGCGGCCAGCGAGAATTCATTCGTGTCGAGAAAGCGCGTTGTGACGGCTCGCCTGAGCCGCTCTGCGTACCTGGCGTCCGAGCGCTGCGTGACCGCAAGGTCCCTGAGGAACAAAGCCTTCAATGAGCGCAGAATGTTGCCGCCGCCGCCTCCTGAGCTGAGAAGCAATATAGTCACGGTCCATCCTCCTGTTGCGTGACGTGTCTGAAGCGAAACGGGATGACCACCCACTCACCCTCGGCATAGAGCGGGCTATTCACGAACTGTCCGTCGCCGAGCTGAGCCAGAATCCGTTCGACGTCGTACTCGACGTTGTTCCTGTGATCCGCGAGGTTCGGATAGCTCCGCCCGGCTGAAGGCGCGACGAGAATGTCCAAGCGGCAGCGACGTGCCGCGACCCGTAGCCGCGAGTGGATCACAGGATCCCGAGGGTGTCGTCGAAATAGCGGGCGCTCGAACTCGTCGACGAATCGCTTGCCGAAGCCTCTCATGACGACGGCCGTCGTCCGCCACTCGTTCCTGCGCCGCGCGGCGAAGATCCATCCAGCCATCGCACCAGCGAGTACCAGTGGCGCGGCCCACCACAGAACAGTCCAGTCGCTCCAGCTCACAGGCTGCGTGGGCGCGGTCTGCAGCAAGGCTCCGGACGTGGGAGCGACAGGCAAGTACGCAGACCGGCCCCATGCACCGCCCGACGGTAGTGATCCGAGGCAGACTTGCCAGCCAGCTTGAATGTGCTCGTACCTGCGTTTCGAGATGATTCTCCCGGTGGTGGGTTCGACGACATGAAACCAGGGCTGATGGCGGTTGCGAGTATCGCCAGTCAATCGCCGGGCAATGCTGGACGCCGATTCGCCGGATCGGATCGGATAACACGTCAGTTGCTGGGCATGGACGGCCGTACAGCCGGCGGTCGCGACCAGGACGAACGGTAGAGCTCGAATGATCGATGTCACCCCGGTCCTCCTCGCGGCGAACGCGGTGATCCTGTCAAGCCTCGTACCGCTCTGCCGCGACTAGAGAAGCGCGGGATATGGCGGATCTGCCACGCAGGCAAATGCGCAAAACATTGGGGGGGCGCGAGATGTCCGGAAAAAAGGTCAGCTGCGAGCCGCCGCGAGGACGCTCCTCTGTTTGGGCGGCTCAGTCCAGCCGGCGCCGATCAGCGCCTCGGCACGTCGCTCGCAGTCGGCGGCAAGTTTTCCAGGAGGTAGCGTGAGATCAGTGCGCGTGGATCGTCCGCCATCTACTTTTCGCTACCTTCGGTCGCCGCTCTGCCCGTAGTGGGACACCCACTGGGCTTCAGGTTGAGCGTCACGCGAGCGCCGCATCTGATCAGGGCCGCTTCGTTCGGGCCCTGAAAGAACGCATAGCCCTTGCGGCTATCCTTCCACGCCAGCGGACCGCCCACCTTCAACCCGGCCTTCGTCGTCGTCTCCAGGACCTTCGTCACAAGTGCCTCGTAGTTCGGCTCGTTCTGCTTCATTCCAGAGAAGCTGGACAGATCCGTGCTCGCGACGAAGACCACGTCGACGCCGGGCACCGCGGCAATCCGGTCCACGATGTCGACGCCGGCGGGGTTCTCGATCATCGCCACGACCATGATGTTGTCGTTGGCTGTGGCCCGGTACTCGCTTCCCCACAGCGCGCCGTACTGCCCGCTCCCCTGACTGCGGCGCCCGGCCGGTGGGTATCTGGCGAACTTCACCGCAGCCGTGGCTTTCTCTACGGTGTCCACCATCGGCAGAATGATCCCCAGCGCGCCGATGTCCGTGGCTTTCTGGATGTCTCCTTCCGTCGCGTCGGGGACGCGGATGAACGGAATCGCAGCCGCGCCCTTGCAGTGCAGGATCATTCGCGCGACATCCTGATAGGTCAGCGGGCTGTGCTGCATCTCTATCCAGGTGAAGTCGAAGCCTGCATTGGCCATCGCACAGTAGAGATCGGGATCGGGGAGCAGCACGGTGCCGCCAACCACCTGCTTCCCCTCAGCGAGCTTCTGCTTGACCGTGTTGTAGGTGCGCGGCGCCGGCGCGGGCGCCTGGCCGTCGACGTTCACCGCCACGTTCAGCAGCAGGGCTGCCGCCACGCTGAACCAGCCACCAAGTAGACGTGTGTCCATACCAGCTCCTCTGACGTACGCTCGTGCCGTGGAGTACGGACGCATCCTATGACCGCTGTGCCCAAGGCAAGCTGGGGCGGCCTCGGAAACTGCTGTTTTTCGAACGATTTACAGCGTCAGAGAATTCGTGGGCCCGAATCTGGGCCCACCCGATCGGCGATGCGTCGTTGCTCACGGCGAGCGATGGCAAGGAGTCGTAGGCCTCGATGTCAACAACCACGATGAACTCCTACACGAAGAAACCGAGCGGACCAGACTCATAGGAAGCGCTCGTCGCCACCCCAGCGTAACCCGCGACCTC
>DATAEK010000353.1:0-3738 GCA_036258055.1 Vicinamibacterales bacterium | reverse complement strand
CGCGATCGTGTCCCGCAGCGGACCCGCCAGCGGCGTGGCGCTCTCGATGCGTGCCGTATGCCGGTCGAGATCGAGTCGCACCAGCCGCTGGAAGGCGCCGAGGAGCGGCAGCGCCGCCCGTCGTCGGGATCGGGCGAGCCGCCGGGCCACCAGACGAACTCGCTCCTCGTCGAGCGCGCCGTCGACGAGACAGCGCCGATAGAGCTGTCGCGCCGCTCGTCGGGTTCGTTTCTTCGTCTGCATCTGTCCGCTCCACCGCGCTACACCGCAAGCTGGGTTGCGGTCTCCTCTGCGAGTCGCTGCTGATCCTCGGCGGTCAGGATCTTCGCCGTGACCGCCGCCGTGGTCTGGACGACCAGTCGGCCGATCTCGCGCCGCGCGTCGGCGAGCTGCAGGATGCGATCGCGCTCGGCGGCCTCGTGGGCGCGCGCGAGCACCAGCTCGGCGGCGGCGATTGCCCTCTGCGTCTCCTCGACGCCGACGCGCGCCGCCGCTGCGCGCGCCTCCTCGATCAACCGCTTGCCTTCGGCGTCCGCCCGGGCCAGCACGGCGACGCGCTCCGCCTCGATGCGCGCCAGTTCCGCCTTGATCTTCTCGGCGTTGGCCAGCCCGGTGGCAATCTGCGCCCGCCGCGCTGCCAGCATCCCCAGGATCGGCTTGTAGGCGAACACGTAAAGGACGACGCACACGATGCCGAAGCTGACGATCTGAGAGATCAGGTGCGGCCAGTCGACGCCGAACGTGGCGGCGATGTCCTCGATCGCGCCCCCTCCGCTCGCCGCCTGCAGTGCCAGCAGTTGCATCGTTTCGCCCCGCTTTCGGTGAGCGGCCGCGACGCCGCTCGTTGAATCCCTCTGAACTACCGCACCAGGAATAGCGCGTAGAACACGATGGCTTCGGCGAATGCGATCGCCAGAATCGCCTGGACCATGATCTTCGTGGACGCGCCCGGGTTGCGGCCGACCGCGGTCGACGCGGCGCCGCCGATGAGTCCCACCCCGATCGCCGCGCCCAGCGCTGCCAGGCCGACGTGAATGCTCCCGATCATCGCTACAGTCCTTTCTTCCTCGGAGCCGCCCCCGGGCCGTGGCGCGACTGCCTTTCAGCCGTGCGCCGCCGACCCTTCCTCTTGATGCTGGCAAATCAGCAGCGTGAACACCGCCGTGAGCAGCATGAACACTACCGCCTGCACCAGCCCCACCAGCAGCTCCAGGAAGTAGAACGGCACCGGCAGCAGCCATCCCAGGCCCGGCACGATTCGGGCCATCGCCTCGAGCATGTTTTCGCCGGCGAAAACGTTGCCGTACAGCCTGAAGCTCAATGAGACCGGCCGGAACAGAATCGAGACGACCTCGAGCAGCCCGGCGGCGAAGAAGATGACGACCATCAGCACCCGGAGCGGACCGGTCGTGTCCCCCTTAGGCGCGAAGATCTCGTGCAGCATGCCGCGGACGCCGACTTCCTGAACCGCCCAGACAATCCAACAGGCGAAGAACACCAGCGCCATCGCCAGCGTCATGTTCAGATCGGCGTTGGCGCCGCGCAGGAGCGGCTGATCCACCTCGAACGCGTGAGCCGTCTGGTGGCCCCAGCCGATCGTGCCCGCGCCGGGAAGCAGGCTGATCCAGTTGGCTGTCAAGATGAAGATGAACACGGTCGCGAAGAACCAGAAAGTCCGCTCGAGCAAATGGTGCCCGAGGATGCTCTCGAGAAACTCGTACAGCGACTCCAGGAGCCACTCGAGGAAATTCTGCGCTGCGCCGGGGACCGCGGTCATATGCCGCGTTGCCACCTGTGCGAACACGATGAGCGCGATCGCCGCGATCCAGGTCACCACCATGGAATTCGTGATTGGGAAGCCGAAAGGCCGCGCGATTTCTACCGCGCTCTGAGGCAGCGCCGACATGTTGTGGGTGTCGATCGCACGCGGCATGCCACAGGGCCAGTAGTCGCGCGTGCTGCGCTGCGTTTCTGCGATCGCGCTTGCGGCGCGATCTGCGGCTGCGCGGAAACACGCAGGATGCGCGCTTCTGAACACGCACGGCAGCGCCGTCCATGGTACCCGTCAGATGTCGAGGCACGCGGGGGCGATGTCGGTCAGAGCAGACACGCGCCGCGCGAGGCGGCGCGCTTCTGGCAAGAGCCGACTGTGCGGCGTCCGATCGCAGCGGAGACGACGCGAAGGAAAAGCGCACGCGCGAGGGCAGGCGCAACGGAGACGGGAAGGCCCGCAGGATGAACCGAAGGACGTACGACAAAGCCCTGCACAGTGTCCAGGCGGAGTCATGTCACATGCAGCCGTGGGTCAAGGAAAAAGGCCTCCGCGGCATCATCATCTCTCGTCACGCGAGCGCTGGGACGACTCCTCGCGCGCGCGATCTGATGTTCAAGAAGACCGATACGGATTTGCCCCGTGATACATCGTCGCGCTCCGACGACAAGCGCGCGGCAAGTCGCAACACGTTGCGCCAGGTGCTCTTGGCGATTCCGTACAAGCGGCTCGCCAGCCCACGGGTGGAACTGCCAGCCGCGTGAAGACGAGAGCGTACAACGACAGAAAATCGATCACGAAACGCCGTCGGTCGAGGAGTACTCCTGAGCGGGAACGCTGCCACGGCGGCGTTGCAGTCCCGGATGTGACCGTTACGTGAGGTGCGCATGAAGACCCGAAATATCGACCACCCTTCATCGGTGTTCGCTGCGGGATCGCTCGATCCCGTGTTACGGACCGGTCTCGGCAAGGCAGCGATCGCCGCCGCGGTCGCGGACCACCTGCATTACCAGCAGGGGATCTCGTCTCGCGCCGCGACCCGCCACGACTGGTACATGGCGCTCGCGCTGACGGTTCGCGACCGCCTGCTCGATCGATACTTGAAGACGATCGACGCCGTCCTAGACTCGCGGGTCAAGGTCGTTGCCTACCTCTCCGCGGAGTTCCTGACCGGCCCGCACCTGGGCAACCACCTGGTCAATCTCGGGATCCGCGAGGCCGCCGCGCAGGCGCTGGCGGAATTCGGGCAGAACCTGGACGCCGTGCTCGAGGAGGAGGAAGAGCCCGGGCTCGGCAACGGCGGCCTCGGCCGGCTCGCGGCGTGCTACATGGATTCGCTGGCCACATTGGGCGTTCCGGCCATCGGCTACGGCATCCGTTACGAGTTCGGCATCTTCGATCAGGCGATCCGCGAGGGGTGGCAGGTCGAAATGACGGACAAGTGGCTGCGCCTGGGAAATCCCTGGGAAATCCCGCGTCCCGAGCGCCACTCCTACGACGTGAACTTCGGCGGACGGACCGAGCACTCCGTGGACGGGAACGGGCGGGACCGCGTCCGCTGGATCCCGGAGCGGTGTGTGAAGGGCGTCGCGTACGACACGCCAGTGTCCGGGTTCCGCACCCCCACCGCTAACCTGCTGCGGCTCTGGCGGGCCGAAGCGACCGAGTCGTTCGACTTCGACGCGTTCAATCTCGGCGACTACTACGGCGCGGTGGACCAGAAGGTCATATCGGAGACGATCACGAAAGTGCTGTACCCGAACGACGAGCCCGAGGCCGGCAAGCGGCTTCGACTCGCGCAGCAGTTCTTCTTCGTGTCGTGCTCGCTGCAGGACATGATCAGACAGCAGCTGGCGACAGGGGCGCGGTTGCAGGATTTCGCCTCATGCTGGGCGGTCCAGTTGAACGACACACATCCCTCGATCGCGGTTGCGGAGCTGATGCGGCTGCTCGTCGATGAGCACGAC
>DATAEK010000349.1:0-6796 GCA_036258055.1 Vicinamibacterales bacterium | reverse complement strand
TCGTCCAGCTATCTCACGTCGGCCTTGAGTCTGGACTTCACCGATATCCCCGATATCATCGAAAACGTCATCGGGTTCGTGCCAGTCGGGTTCGTGCTGGGACGGCTTGGCTTCGCCCGTGCGGTTGGCGCAGCAACGCTGCTTTCGACGGCCGCCGAGCTGAGTCAGATCATGATGGCGCACCGCTCGCCCTCGATCGTGGACGTAGCGACCAATGCCTTTGGGGCGATGCTCGGAGTCGTCGTGAGGTCGCGCTGGAAAACACGAGAGGACCTCAAGATCAGCAGACCCGGAGCGATCGTCGCGGCAGCGCTTGCCGTGACGATCGTCGTGGGACTCTGGATGGCTTCAGGCAGTCCGATCAACGAGCGAGGCGCGACGTCTCCCGGAGTGCTCGAAGCGTACTGGAAGCTCGACGAGCAGACTGGTCGGGTGGCGGCCGATGCCTCAGGGCATGGCCTCGACGGCAGGTTCAGCCACGAGCCGAAGCACGTGACAGGCGCCGTTCATGAAGCCGTCGAACTCGATGGCAGAACCGACTTCGTGAACTTCGGCCACCCTTCTGCCTTTCGAGTCGCCGGCAGCATGACGATCAGCGCCTGGATCAAGTCGAGTAGGTATCCGGTCGACGATGCCGCGATCGTCTCGACTCATGCCGTCCATGATGATGCTGCTACCGGTTATCAGTTGGACACAACCATCGACCGGGGACCGCGCACGGTCGGATTCAAAATCGGGAATGAGTGCGGAGAGCTCATGGCCCGGTACGGAGCGACACCGCTTGCCCTTGACGTGTGGTACTACGTCGCCGGAGTGTATGACGCCCAGGCGCAAACGCTGGACGTATATGTGAACGGAAAAGTCGACAACGGGTTCCTGCTCGGACACGTGACCGGTTCCCAGCACGCTTCGAGAACTGCCCTGTACGTCGGCAGGCGAGCGGATCGAAAGAGCTACGAATTCGCCGGGGCCATCGGCGAGGTGCGTCTGTACTCGCGCGCGCTGACACAGGCCGAGATTCTCGCCGACATGCACGGGACGGCGATCGCGAGTCAGCCTAGGCCTCCCGCGACGCGCTCCGCCATCGGCAGCGACGAGGTTGCTCGAGATCGGTTTGCGTCCTGTCGTATGCGGAGTGACGATGAGGACGCCCGCATTCCAGGCGCGGCGGCAGCGTTGGGAGTGCTCGTCGCCGTAGCCTGCGTGGGTTTCTGGCCCTCTGCCGGAGGACTTCTCGGCGTTGCGGCCAGCGTGATCGCCGGCCTGCTTCTCCTCTTGGTCACCCCAGCGACTCTGCCTGCCATGAATCTGTGGTTGATCCCGCTGACGACCCTTGCGGGCGGCGCTTCCGTGGCTGTGTCGGTGCGTCGGGGCGCCTGAATTTCCTCAGCGTTTCAACGCGGCTAGAGGTCTTGATCCGAGAAACTTGCAGCATTTGAGTCGAGTTTTTCGGTCAAGACCGTCCCCGCGTCAGCGGGGCGTTACCAAACAATGCGATCTAGCGAGGCGGAGCCTCTCGTCGGTCTGAGGCGCAGCCTCGCTAGAGGCCTTGACCGACTCGATTCTGAGCGGCAGCCTTGCTAGAACTCGACTATTCCGTCATCCGCAGCGCATTCGCCGGGTTGACCTGCGTGGCCCGTCGCGCGGGCAAGTACGCGGCGGCCAACGCGGCCACGAGCAGGATCAGCGTGACCGACGCAAACGTGACTGGATCTGATGGGCGCACGCTGTAGAGCATCGTCGCGAACAGACGCGTCGCGAGGACCGAGAGCAGCGCGCCAAGCGTGAGACCCGCGACGGTCAGGATCGCGCCACTCGACAGCACGAGCCGCAGAATGTCGCCGCGCGTGGCGCCGAGCGCCTGGCGTACCCCGAACTCGTGCGTCCGTTGCCGCACGGCCTGGTTCATCACGCCATAGATGCCGACGACGGCGAGGAAGAGCGCCGTGATGCCGAAGGTTGCGACAAGCCACAGCGTCAGCCGGCGCGCGGCGATCGCGGCGCCAGCCACGGCTTCGAGCGGCCTGACGTTGGCGAGCGGCAGCGTGGGATCGATGCCGCTGATCACGCGCCGGATGGACTCGACGAGCGCCGCGGGATCGCCCTGGGTTCGTACGACCAGGAACATCCGCTGCGGCTGCCACTGCTGCGGCTGCGGCATGTACAAGGCCGGCTCGGCGGCCAGATGCCAGGGCTGGTCGCGCACATCGCCGGTCACGCCCACGACCGTTCGCTCCCGTCCCCACAATCTCACGCGCGCACCGACCGCACGCTCTGGCGTGCCCCAGTACTTCCGCGCCAGGCTTTCGTTTACGAGGATGACCTTCGGCGCGTTCGCGTCGTCGCTCGCGCTGATATCACGGCCCGTGATGATTGGAACCCCTGTCGAACGAGGGTAGCCGGTCGTCACGAAGTGATATCGCCCGCCAGTATCGTCGTCTTGATTCGGCGGGCGCCCGATGATTTCGAAGCCGGTGTTCTCGTCGTAGCCGGTCCACGGCAGGTCAGAGCTGAAGCCCACATCCCGTACGCCGGGCAGAGCGCGGATACCGTCGAGCGCGCGCGAGAAGAAACTGCTGGCTTCGACGTTCGACGGATACGTCGCGGTGGGAAGCTCGATCGACGCGGTCATGGCGCCCTGCGGTGCAAACCCGGCGTCGCTATTGATCATCGCCACGAAACTGCGGAGCAGCAGACCTCCCGATACGACGAGCACGAACGCCAATGCGACCTCGAGGCCGACGAGGACACGGCGCGTGCGCTGATGCGCCGCGCCAGCAACGCTTCGCCCTCCCTGCTTGAGCGTGTCGCCGACGCCCGTGCGCGCGAGCTGCACCGCTGGCGCGAGGCCGAACAGCAGCGCGCTCGTCATCGTCGCGGCCAGTGTGTAGAGCAGAACCTGTGTGTCTACCGCAATCATCTGGAGTCGCGGCGTGTCGGCCGGCCCGTAGCGCGCGAGCAGCGCGACCGCCAGGTACGAGAGCCCGACGCCGAGGGCGCCGCCGAAGGCAGCGAGGACCAAGCTTTCCACGAACAACTGTCGCAGCAGGCGAATGCGCGTCGCGCCGAGCGCCGCACGCACGCCGATCTCGCGTCCACGCGCGGCCGCCCGTCCGAGCAGCAGGCCCGCTACGTTGACGCATGCGAGCAGGAGGACCACCGCCGCCGCCACCGAAAGCGCCACCAGCGTGGACTCCGCCCCGCCGACGATTTCCTCCTTGAGTGGCACAGCCCGCGGCGACCACGGGCTGTTCGGGGATGGATATCGCTTCGCCACGCTGCGTCCGGTGATCGTCAGGTCGGCTTCCATGGCCGCGTGCGAGACTCCCGGACGCACCCGTCCGACGACGTTGAAGTAGTGCGAGTAGCGGAGCCCAGGCTGATCGGTGCGAGGCACGGGCAACGGCCACCAGACGTCCACGCTCTCCTCGTGGCTGTAGGTGCGATACGTTCCGCCCACGTGCCGGAAACCTGCGGGAAGAACGCCGATCACCTGAAACGTCCGGCCCGACAACCGGATGAACTTGCCCACGATGGCCGAATCGCTGTTGAACCGCCGCATCCACAACGCGTGGCTCAGGACGACGACGTCGCTGCCTGGGAGCTCGTCATCGAGCCCGAAGTCACGACCGAGGAGGGGCTGAAATCCGACGACAGTGAAGAAGCCGGCCGTCGCCTGCATGGCGCGCAGCTGCTCCGGCTGCCCGTCCTCGGCGATCTGCAGATCGTTTCGCATGTACGCAGCCAGGCCTTCGAAGGTCCGCAGCTCCGCGCGGTAGTCTCGGAAGTCGGCCGGGGCCATGGGGAAATGCGGAGTGGTTGCCGATTCTTCGAAGAGCCGGACGAGGCGATCGGGGTCGGGGTAGGGAAGGGGTGCGACGAGAATGCCCTTCACGGCGCTGAAGATTGCGGCATTGGCGCCGATCGCGAGCGCGAGCGTGACGACCGACGTCAGCGCAAACCCCGGCGACTTCAGCAGCAGCCTGATTGCGTAGCGAACATCCTGCAGCAGCGTTGTCATCGATTCCTCTTTCTTAGTGCTCGTGGGGCCCCAGCCCGACTCGCTGCAGCCTCGCGCGTCCGCGCTCGGCTGCGGCCGCAGGCGCTGCTGATACGCCGCCTGTTTCCAGCACGGCCTTACGGGCATCTGTCAGTGTGCTGCGTCTTTCAGTTCCACGATGAGATTGTGAATCGGCGTCTTGCCGGTGTTCACGATCTTGTGCGTGACCGGTCCGCTGTAGAAGACGTCGCCCGGCTTCCGCTCGAGCGACACCTCCGTCCCGTCTACTGAGACGGATTCTGCGGTGTAAGGGTTGAACACATACGCCACATAGGCCGGATGGGAATGCATCGGCGTGGTTTCGCCGACGGCGACGTCATGGAATTGCACGCGCACGTGCTCGTTCTGAAGGAGGACTTTCATGTCCGGCACGACGGCCGCGGGGCCCCGCGAGCCTTGATGATGGTATCATCCTGCCATGCGAACTACCATCGACAAGGCAGGCCGAGTGGTGATTCCGGCGGCAATCCGGGAGCGGACGGGCCTCAGCGCCGGGGCGCTGATCGAGATCACCGAGGACGAGACCGGTGTCCGGCTGGAGCGCGTCGCGCCCGGTCCGAAGCTCGTCAAGATCGGTCGCCGTCTGGTCGCGCGGCCGAGCGCGGCACCCGATGCGCGACCGGCGCTCAACATCGCCGCGCTCGTGGAAGAGGAGCGGAACCGGTGGCCGTAGGCGTCTTCCTCGACACGAGCGTGCTGCTCGCCGGCCTCGTTGACTTCGGTCCGCAGAGTGCGCCGGCGCAATCGATCATGCACGCGATCGCGGAACGCCGCGTGGCCTCGCCGGCGACGGCGTGGCACTGCTGCCTCGAGTTCTATTCAGTCTCGACGCGACTCCCCCCGGAGTTCAGGCTGACGCCGGCGGATGCCCTCGTGCTCCTCGAGCAGGAGGTCCTGCCGCGAATATCCATTCACGACCTTCCATCGGCCGCGCGTCTGCCGATGCTGACCGTCGCCGGGCACGACGGCCTCACGGGCGGACGCATTTACGACGCCAACATTGCGGAACTCGCGCGTATCATCGGTGCGCCGGTCGTCGTCACGGACAACCGACGGCACTTCCTCTCCGCGCTGCGCTACGGTATGCGCGTGGAAACACCGGCGGAGTTCCTGGCCGGGCTCAAGGGAAAGCGGAGCTGAGAGAGCGGGCATCTCTCAATGCTCGCGGCGCCGGCTTTGTCGAGAGCGGCGGGGACCCCACCCCCGCCGCTGTTGCTCCGCGCTGTCGCGCATCGCAACGGCTCAAGGCTGTCGCTCGGTCGCCCTCGGCGGCTTCGCGCCTCGGGCGGGCCGCAGGCGCTGCCGCTACGGTGCTTGCCTGCTCGCGCAGGCCGACTGGTTCGGATGCCTGGCGACGGCCTGTATCTCACTGACCGGCGTTCGACGCGTGACCGAGCTCGCCGGATACGTTTTCGTGACGAGCGCTTCGTTCGCGGCCGGCGTATACGGCTGCAGACGTGCGGCGATGTCGCCGGCCATCTTCTCCTCCAGGTCCACGAGCCTGACGGGTGCGCCGCACGAGAAGTCGAGCGTCTTCATCCGCAGCTCCCGGATAGCGGGGTTGCGATCGGTACGAAAACGCACGACGCGATTCGTCTGATCGTAGACGATGGTCCATCGCGTCGACCGCTGGGCGGCATTGGCGAGGATCGCGAACGCACGGTCGACCGCGTGCGCGGCGACAAGCTCCTTCAGACCTCGAACCTGCGTGGCCGTTCTCGCGAAACGCTCGTCGGATCCCGATCCGCCCGGCAAGCTGGGCTCACCGCGCCGGCGCCAGAACTGCAGCGACTGCTCATACGTGCTGTTGGCGAGGACCGCGATCGGCAGGGAGGTCTGCGTGTGCGCGACGAGGCGGCCGTTGAGGAACTCGATCGTCGCCGCCGCACCAGAGGGGTCGCTGACCAGATAGTGCAGCGGCGCGTCTCCGGCGATCCGGACGTGCGCATCGCTGGCGACGACGTCGGCTACGCTGCCCGCGGTGTCGAGCTGATACTGGATCCATTCGAGCGTGCCGAGCTCCGCCCGATCGTCCGGGGCGGGATACTGCGTCGCGTCGAGCCACATCAGCTCGACCACCAGCCCGTTCTCGTTGATGCCGCCCATCGGGAAATCGCGGCCGAACTGATTGAACGTGACGCTGCCGTACCTGGCGACCCACCGCGGACCTCGCGCGCCGAAGCCCTGCTTCGCCAGCCCTCGCGTATTGACGAACAGCAGTCCATCGCCGATCTCGAAGTCGTAGTTGCGGCCGAAGAGCACCGCATCGCCGGTCATCGCGCAGAACGTGGTGCACGCGGCAATCGGGGAGACATTCTGTGACCAGAGGATCGCGGCGGTGACCGCCGCCATGAGGATGTTCGTCATCCTCCGAGACCAAACAAGGCGACTGCGAGCGAGGCCGAATCCGGTCATCTCCACGACAATACGCTGCTTCGGCGCTGCCGGTTCATGTCCTGGGACGAGTGACGGAGTCTGATACCATCCCGCAATGCGACACCGCTTCACGCTCGCAGTGCTTGCTCTTCTCCTCTTTTTTCCAGCGTCTGCGTTTGCCACCTGGTCCGTCATTGCCGTCGATCGCTCCACGGGGCGCATCGTGATCGCGTCGGCGACGTGCGTGAACAACGACGACATGTTCCTGCCGGGGGTCCAGGCGGTCGTCGTGCCGGGCAAAGGGGTCGCCGCCTGCCAGGCGGCCGTCGACGGCACGCACACGAATCAGATGCTGGTATT
>DATAEK010000415.1:0-47223 GCA_036258055.1 Vicinamibacterales bacterium | reverse complement strand
ACGTACTGATCCTCGACCTTGACGATGTAGACATCGGGGATGACGTACTGTGACTGCGTGGGGTTGTAGCGGCTGCCCGGCTTGGGATCGAGGTTCCGGATGATCTCGATGTGTTCCTTGAGGTCATCGATACTCATCCCGAGTTTGCGGGCGATCTCCGGCACCTGGTGGTTTTGCAGCAGCCGAAGGTGTTCGGTGACGATTTTCTCGGTGGGCGTCCCCTCGAGGCCGAGATGACGGATCTGCAGCCAGAGGCATTCCTGCAAGTCACGGGCGGCGACGCCGATCGGATCGAACGTCTGCAGGTGCTGCAGCGCGCGCTCGACATCCGCGACCGGCCAGTCCCCCATCGCGGCGATCTCTTCCACCGACGCGACGAGATAGCCGTCGTCATCCAGGTTGCCGATGATCGCGCTGCCGATCTCTTTCAGCTTGTCGTCGTCGGTCTGAAGTGAGAGCTGCCAGATCAGGTGATCGGAGAGCGAACCGGACGTCGAAAGCGTGTTCTCGATCGGCGGCAGCTCCTTGACCTCCGACGGCGTGCGCGATCGATAACCGTCATCGAGGTAGTCGCCGAAGAAGTATTCGTAGTCGGCGTCATCCCAGGAGTCGGTCTTCTCTGCCGGCTTCTCGGCTTCGGGTTTTTCGGTCTGCTGCTGTTCGGCAGGTTGCAGTTCCTCGGTCTCGACTTCCTCGAGCAGCGGGTTCTCTACCATCTCCTGATTCAGCAGGTCCGCGAGCTCGAGCGTGGACATCGGCAGCAGCTTGATCGCCTGCTGCAGCGACGGCGTCAGAATGAGCTTTTGAACGAGTTTTGTGTGTAGTTTCTGCTGGATCGCCATTGGTCGGTAACGGGTCCGCTCTTCCCAATCTTAGTCCAATCGGAAGTCCGCGCCGAGGTAAATCCGCTTCACGTCCTCGTCGGCGGCCAGGCTGTCTGGCGTCCCGCTCCTGAAGATCACACCGTCGTGGACGATGTACGCCCGGTCTGTGATCCTGAGTGTTTCCCGGACGTTGTGGTCCGTGATCAGCACTCCTATCCCGCGGTCTTTCAGGTGAAAGATGATCTTCTGGATGTCGGTGACGGCGATCGGATCGATCCCCGCGAACGGTTCATCGAGCAGCATGAAGAGCGGGGACATCACCAGCGCGCGCGTGATCTCGACCCGCCGTCGCTCGCCACCAGACAGCGTGTAAGCGGGTGCCTTCGCGAGGGGGGTCAACGCGAGTTCCGCGAGCAGCTCACGAAGCCGCGCCCGACGGGCGGCGCCATCGAGATCCAGCGTTTCGAGGATCGCGAGGATGTTCTGTTCGACGGTCAGGCCGCGGAAGATTGACGGTTCCTGGGGCAGATACCCGATACCCTTGCGGGCCCGAATATACATGGGGTCGTCGGTGACGTCTGCCCCATCGAGCAGCACCCGTCCCGAGTCCGGCGCGGTCAGGCCGACCGTCATCGAGAACGTCGTCGTCTTGCCCGCGCCATTTGGACCTAGAAGTCCGACAACCTCGCCGGAGGCGATGTCCAGATTCACGCCTCTGACGACCGTGCGTCCGCCGTAGGACTTCGTCAGCTCACTCGTCCGCAGCGTCGCCATTCAGTCGCGCCGCGCTGGACACGCCACACCGGCCTGCGTATCCACCGGCTTCCCGGTCGTTTCGATGTTATCGACCGCGCGCCGGAATTTGAACGACTGCGCCCGCGTCTTCTTACACCCCTTGTCCTGCGGCTCGTACAGCTCCACCGTCGGGCCCGTCAGCACGTAGGTATCGTCTGCCGCGGTGTAGGTGAGATGCTTCCCGAACGCAGTTCGCGTGCTTTCGACGATGACCACCTTGCCCTCGGCCTCCAGACGGTCGAGTTCGCTCGTGTCCTCCTTCAGGTAGAGTTCGATACGGTCGCCGGTCACGTCACCCTGCGCGCCCACCAGGCGGGCCTGGGCCGTGGGCGTGCCCGTGTACACCGCAAGCCGCTTCGCGTCGTCGTAGGCGAAGCTGTCGCCGGTGCCGTTCGTGTCGGTCAGGACATGCTGGTTGGTCTTTGGGTCGACGTCCTCGAGCTTCATCCTCGTGCGCACGCCGACGCGCGCGCTCAGGTTGCCTGACTTGTCGTCGATGTCTATCGTGTCCCCCTTGATTTCGGTCGTGCCCTGCGACAACCGCGCTGCGCCGACGTACCGCGCTCGCGACGACGCGCTGTCGTACTCGAGACGGTTCGACGTAATCGTCACGTTCTCGTCCTGCTTCAGCATCGACGGAAAGTGAGTCGTGTCGCCGCCGCGTCCGCCCCTCTGGGCATTCTTTCGCTGCAGCACGCTGCGGACGTTCGTGTCGGCCTTGAGCGCGTTCGTGCTCATCGTGAGCTCGATCGCCCGGGCCTGAACGACCATCTGCGGATCGCTCACCGTCGGCGATGGGCCCGGCTCGTCAGACGGTGACAAGTCGAGGCGATCCTTCTCGACCTGATACACCGCGCGCGGCGCTTCTGCCGTGGTCTCGCCGTCGATGAACTTCACGTTGCCCCGGAAGTCCGCCTGCTGCAGATCTCCGAAGCCGGGTTTCGTCTCTACGGTCAGCCGCGCGGCCCGTGCGGTTCTGTCGATCGCGGCAAGGTCTCCACGCGCGGCCCGTGACTCCCGGTATTCGACCGGACCTTCGAACGTCGCCGACTGGAGCCCTGCACCGCCAGTACCTGCTCCGACCAGGCTTCGAGCCTTGATCGTCTTGGCGGGCATGTCCCCTTGTGCTGGCAGATCGACAACGACGTTCTCGACGGCGTTGAGGTCGGTGAGCGTCGTGCCGTCGGTGCCCAGACCCATGTCGATCGTCCGGGCTGCAATCCGCTGTCCCGGTGCGTTGCCTGTTCCAGCGAGTTGCGCCACGGCCCGTTCCATCAACCGCGCGTGCTGCAGGGTACGGCCATCTGGCGCGTAGGTCAGGTCGATGTCCTGCGCGCTCATCGATTGCGCGTTGTCCCCCGTTCCCACGATGCGGCTGTTGGCCCTGAGCTGCATCGACTGGACGTTCTTGTCGTCAGGCGTGAGCATCGCGGTGACGTCGTCGGCGTCGATGGTGCGCGTGTCGGCCACGATGTGTGCCGGCTTCGTGAGCCGGATATAGTGGTCGGCGCGTGCCAATCCGGCGGTGCCGGCGGTGGCGTCCAGTTTTCCACTGCCCGTTTCGTCAGGCGTGACGGAAATCTGCGCCTGGGCGAGCAGCCAGATCACGTCCTTCTTTCGATCGTAGGTGGCCCCCACGCCCTTGCCGGTCATGCGGCCGCGCGTGAACGTCACCGGTCCGGGGACGTTGACCAGGCCTTCCTTGTCGTCGTAGGTCGTCTCGGACGACATGATGGTCAGGCCGTCGCTCGTTGTCAGCCGGACGTTGCCTTTGAGATTGGCCTTCGAGAGCTCGGACGATCCGTCCGTCGGCGCCAGCGTCTCCGCTTCGTCACCGACGATCGTGATCGTACGGCCGTCGCGGTCGGGCAGGATCAGCGTCGCGTGCTCGAGGACCGACCGCCCGTCGGGATACAGACGCTGCCCCGTGGACGTGACCGAAAACAGCAGCTTGCCGGTCTTGTCCACGCGCCGGAGATCCGAGCGTCCCTGGGCCTGGTACACCGCTGTCGGATCGGTAGGCGTCGCCACAGGCGTCACCTTGACGGGAGGCGTCCGTCGCATGGCGACGAAGACGATTCCCGCAAAAATGATCACGAACGCCGCAATCGCGAAACGAGCGGTTCGCTGCCACCGCACGATGTTCTTATTCTACCGCCTTGATATCAGCGACGTTGAGCTCGAGGTAGGTCTCGCCCTGGTACTCGTTGCGATCGAGTGAGAAGGCGAGGTCGACGGCGGCGCGGTTCTTTTCGAGGAATTCGGCTCGTTCGGCGGCCCGCCAGGCGATGGCGCGGAAGCGCCGTCCATCCTGGTTGAACGTCATCTTCAAATGGCGTTCCTTGATCGCTTTCGGACCCTCGACGATCTCGACGGGGCCGGCGTGGAACACCGGGCGCGGATTCGCGAGGCCGAATGGCCCCATGGCGTCCAGTCCGCGGACCAGATCGTGGGTGATGCCTTTCAGGTGCAGCGGTCCGTCGATGAACAGCCGCGGACGGAGCTGATCGGGCTCGAGGATTTCGTCGGCCCACGCGTTGATGCGCGATCGAAATTCAGGAAGGCGCGCCGCCTCCATCGTCAGCCCCGCAGCCTGACGGTGGCCGCCGAACCGGATGAAGAGATCCGCACAGCGTTCGAGGGCGCCGAGCATGTCGAAATCGGGGATGCTGCGGCAGGATCCGTGCGCGATGTCGCCGTCGACGGAGAGGACAATCGCCGGCTTATGATAGGTGTCGACCAGCTTCGATGCGGCAATGCCGATGACGCCGCGGTGCCAGCCGTCGCCGCCGATGACGAGCACGTTGTGGGCGCCGATGGCGGGGTCGGTTTCGATCGCCTTGCGCGCCTGCGTGACGAGCTCGAGCTCCTCCTGCTGCCGCCGGAAGTTCTCGTCGTTCAGCTGCTGCGCCAGGTCGCGGGCTTCGTCGCCCATCGCTTCGTCGGTCGCGAGGAGCAGACGCGTCGCGATGTCCGGCGAGCTCATACGCCCGGCAGCGTTGACGCGCGGGGCAATCATGAACGCGACCTGGTAGCTGTCGATGGTTTTGCCGCTCAGACCAGAGGCATCAAGGAGCGAACGCAGCCCGATCGTATGCGGCCCTCGGGTCAGCGACGCGAGGCCCAGGCGCGCGATCACGCGGTTCTCGCCGACCAGCGGAACGACGTCCGCGAGGGTGCCGAGCGCCGCGATCTTGACGAAGGCAGGCAACCACTTCTCACGGCCGGCCCGCGCGCACAACGCCTGCACGAGCTTCAGCGCGACGCCGACACCCGCCAGGTACTTGTCCGGATAGGTGCAGTCGTGGCGTTTCGGGTTGATCACCGCGAGCGCCGGTGGCAGCGTACCTTCGGGCTCGTGGTGATCCGTGATGATCAGATCCACGCCGCGCTCGCGGGCGGTGCGCGCGGCGTCGAGCCCGCGGATCCCACAGTCGACCGACACAATCAGGGATACACCGTCGGCGTGCAGGCGCTCGATGGCGGCGGGCTGGAGCCCGTAGCCGTCGCGGATCCGCTCGGGGATGAAATGCACGACCGAGCCGCCGAGCATTTCCAGCGCGCGGCGCAGAATCACGGTCGACGTGATTCCGTCGACGTCGTAGTCACCATGAATGGCAATGCGCTCTTTCTTTGCCAGCGCTTCTTCGATGCGCGTGACGGCGCGGTCCATGTCCGCGAGACGGAACGGATCGTGGAGCTGGTCGAGCGAGGGGTTCAGAAACCGGTACGCGTCTTCGGGATTGCCGAGGCCTCGCAGGCACAGCAGCCGCGCGACGGTCGGATGAAGGGCGAGCGCAGCCGCCAGCGCGGTCGCCTGTCCGTCGTCGCACGGCAGATGCTGCCAGACGAGCGCTTTCATCGCGATGAACCGTGCGGCGGCGAGGATTCCGCCGGGCGCTCGATGTCGATGAATGCCTGGCCCTCCGCGCCCATGTGACGGAACTTCTGATAGCGGGCCTCGAGCAGCACCTCGACGGGGATCGCCTGCAGCTCGGCCAGCGACTGCGTCAGCGCCTGATCGACGAGCGCGGTCGCACGATCGTGATCGTTGTGCGCGCCGCCGGAGGGTTCCGGCACGATCGCGTCGATCAGGCCGAGCTCGAGCAGATCGGGTGCCGTGATCTTCAGCGCGGCCGACGCCTCGACCTTTCGATTCGCGTCGCGCCACAGGATCGCAGCGCACCCTTCCGGAGGAATGACGCTGTAGACCGAGAACTCCTGCATCAGCACGCGATCGCCGATCGCGATGCCGAGCGCTCCCCCGCTGCCCCCCTCACCGCAGACGATCACCACGATGGGCACCGTCAGCATGATCATCTCGCGAAGGTTCAACGCAATCGCTTCGGCGACGCCACGTTCTTCGGATTCGACGCCAGGGTACGCGGCCGGCGTGTCCACGAACACGACGATCGGCCGGGCGAATTTCTGGGCGAGCAGCATCACCCGGAGCGCCTTGCGATAGCCTTCAGGCCGTGCGTACCCGAAGTTCCTGAAGATTTTCTGCTTCGTGTCGCTGCCCTTCTGATGGCCCATGACGGCCACGGGCTGACCCCGGTAGTCCGCAAACCCGCACACGATCGCCGCATCGTCGGCGAACCGGCGATCGCCGTGCAGCTCGTCGAATCCGGTGAACAGGCGTTCGACGTAGTCGAGCGTGTTCGGCCGGTTCGGATGGCGGGCGACGAGGACGCGCTGCCAGGGCGTGAGGTTGGCGTACAAGTCCGCCCGGATCTCGTCGGCGCGCTTGCGCAGGCTGTCGATCGACCGTTCACGCTCCGGCGTGCGCGGCATCATGCTCAGCGCTTCGATTTCTTTCAGCAGGACGCCGATGGGCTCTTCGAATTCGAGAAGGTCAGGCATGGGCTAGCGTAACTCTACCGTGCCGGCGCCGCAGAGTTGCTCGACTTCGGTGACCAGGCGCTCAGAGGGCTTGACGCGCTGGGCGACATCCGCCCGGACACGCAACGGTTTGGGCTGACCGGGTACGTCGAGCTCGAGGTAGACGCGGCGATCTCCGCGATGACGGGCCAGGAGCTCCGCGAGCGCTTCGAACGTCGGCCGGCCGTGCGGCGGGGCTGAGAGGTGAATCGCGACCTCGCGCGTCGTGCGCTCTCTGAGAGCCGCGATCGGCATCAGCTCCGTCGCGACGAGCCGCGCCGACTCCTCGTCTTTTTCGAGCTTGCCTCGGACGAGCAGCATCGCATCCGCTTCGATGAGCGACGCATGCTTCGCGAACGTCTCCGGGAAGACGACGACCTCTATCCCGCCGGCGATGTCCTCGAGCATGAACACCGCCATGCGGTCACCCTTCCGCGTTTTGAGCGGACGGAGACCCGAGACCACGCCACCCACCCAGATGTCCGCTTCGGAGCTCGTCAGCTCCGCGATGCGGCGCGCGCCGAAGATCTTCAGCTCCTCTGCAAAACGCTCGAGCGGATGCCCGCTCATGTAGAGGCCCAGAGCTTCCTTCTCGAACGTCAGCTGCTGTGTTTCTGTCCACGCCGGAGCGTCTGGAAGCCTGACAGTGGCCGCAGGCTCGTCGTCGCCGAACGCGCCGAAGAGCTGATGCTGGCCCTTGTCGCGGTCGCGTTGATGCCGGCTGCCGTGTTCGATGGCTCTGTCCACAGCGTTGAAAAGACGGGCGCGGATCGCGGCCGCTCCACCCGATCCGGCCGCGATCGAGTCGAGAGCGCCCGCCTTGATGAGGCTCTCGAGCACGCGCTTGTTCACCAGCCGAAGGTCCACGTGCTCGCACAACGTGTAGAGCGAATCGATCCGTCCCAGTTCGCGCCGCACGCCGAGAATCGACAGGACCGCTCCCTCGCCGACGTTCTTGATCGCGCACAGCCCGAAGCGAACCCCCTCCGGCACGACGGTGAAGGCAAGCTCGCTCGAGTTCACGTCGGGCGGCAGGATCGGCACCTCGAGCTCGCGGCATTCACCGAGGTACATCGCGAGCTTGTCGGTGTTGGCCGCTTCGATCGTCAGCAGCGCCGCCACGAAATGCCGCGTGTAGTTCGCTTTCAGGAACGCCGTCTGATAGGCCACCCACGCGTAGGTGGTCGAATGCGACTTGTTGAAGCCGTACCCGGCGAAGTACTCCATCAGATCGAAGATCTTCGCGGCCTTCTTCTCGTTGATGCTGTTGGCCCGCGCTCCGGTCATGAAGGCTTCGCGCTGCTTGGCCATGACCTTGGGATCCTTCTTTCCCATGGCCTTGCGCAGCACGTCAGACTGGCCCATCGAAAAGCCGGCGAGGACCGCCGCGATTCGCATGACCTGTTCCTGATAGGCGATGACGCCGTAGGTGTCGGACAGGATGGGCTTCAGGGCCGGCAGCTCGTACTTGACCTCGGTCTTTCCCTGCTTTCGCGCGATGAAGTCGTCGACCATGCCGCTCTTCAGCGGTCCGGGCCGATAGAGCGCGTTCAGCGCGATCAGATCGTCGAGGCGCTCGGGCTTCGCCTTGCGCAACAGCTCACGCATCCCGGAGCTCTCGAACTGGAACACGCCGTAGGTCTGTCCTTCGCAGAACAGCTTGTAGGTCTTCGCGTCGTCGAGCGGAATCGCATCGATATCGAGCTCGATGCCTTCGGTCCGTTTGATCTCCTCGAGCGCGTCGCGGATGAGGGTGAGCGTGCTGAGCCCGAGGAAGTCCATCTTGAGCAGGCCGACGCGCTCGACCTCCTTCATCGCCCACTGAGTGACGATTTCGTCCTTCGGACTCTTGTAGAGCGGCACGAACTCGGTCAGCGGCCGCGGCGCGATGACGACGCCGGCGGCATGGACCGAGGCGTGGCGCGTCATGCCCTCGAGACGCCGCGCGATGGCGAGCAGTTCCTTGACCCGCTCGTCCTTCTGCTCCATCTCCTTGAGCGCCGGGCTCTCTTCGAGCGCCTTCGCCAGCGTCATGTCCAACGCGGGCGGCACGGCCTTCGCGACGCGGTCCGCGTCCGCGTACGGGATGTCCATGACCCGCGCCACGTCGCGCACGACGGCCCGCGCCTTCATCGTGCCGAAGGTGATGATTTGCGCGACGTTCTCGCGTCCGTACTTTCGCGTGACGTAGTCGATCACTTCGCCGCGGCGACGTTCGCAGAAATCGATGTCGATGTCAGGCAGCGACACCCGCTCCGGGTTCAGGAAGCGCTCGAAGATGAGGTCGTACTCGATCGGATCGACATCGGTGATCCGCAGGCAGTACGCAACGAAGCTGCCGGCAGCCGAGCCGCGCCCCGGGCCGACGGGAATTCCCTGCTCGCGCGCGTAGCGGATGAAGTCCCAGACGATCAGGAAGTATCCGGGATACTTCATCTGCTTGATCATCTCGACTTCGTAGGTCAGGCGCCGCTCGTACTCGTCGATGGTGTGCGCGAGCACCCCACGCGCCGCGAGGCCCTTGAGCCGGGCGAGTCGCTGTGTGAATCCCTCGCGGACGACGTGCTCGAAGTACTCGTCGAGAGTGAAGCCCGCTGGCACGTCGAAGTTGGGAAGGTGATTGACTGTCCCGGACAGATCGACGTGGCAGCGCTCGGCGATGCGGGCCGTGTTGGCCAGCGCGTGCGGGAATTCTGCGAACACGCCCGCCATCTCCTCCGGCGTCTTCAGGTAGAACTGGTCGCCGTGGTAGCGGAGGCGCTCGGTATCGGTGACCGTCTTGCCGGTACCGATACAGAGCAGAATGTCGTGCGGCCGGTAGTCCGAGTTCTGGAGGTAGTGCACGTCGTTGGTGCAGACCAGATCCAGGGCGAGCGCTTTCGCGATCGGCGGGAGCCCGATGTTCACGACCCGCTGATCGTCGATGCCCTGGTATTGCATCTCCAGGAAAAAGTTTCCCGGACCCAGGATGTCGCGGTACGTCGCCGCTGCGTGGAGGGCTTTCTGGTGCTGCTCGGTCCGGATGCCGCTGGCGACCTCCCCTTTGAGGCAGCTGCTCAATCCGATCAGCCCCTTCGCGTACTGCGCCAGCAGGCTCTTGTCGATGCGCGGTTTGTAGTAAAAGCCTTCGGTGTAGCCGGCCGAGACCAGCTTGATCAGATTGTGGTAGCCCTCGCGCGTCTCGGCGAGCAGAACCAGGTGATTCGCCGTCTCCCCCGGCGTGCCGCTGCGGCTCCGGCGATCATCGGGTGCGACGTAGACCTCGCACCCCAGGATCGGATTGATCCCGCGCTTCCTCGCCTGATCGTGGAAGACGATCGAGGAGAACATGTTGCCGTGCTCGGTAATCGCGAGCGCCGGCATCTTCAACTGCACCGCGCGGTCGAGCAGCTCCTCGATCCGGCACGCGCCATCCAGGAGCGAGTACTCCGAATGCAGGTGAAGGTGGACGAATTCAGTCATTGCGGATTGAGGATTGAGGATTGCCGATCGCTGATTGTGGATTGAGGGATTGAGGATTGCTGATCGCTGGATTGTGGATTGGGGATTGGGGATTGGGAATTGTGGATTGTGGATTGTGGATTGTAGATGGGTGATTGGGATGCGGCAGGCGACAGCTGCGCTTGGCACGACCCCTCACGACACCAACCGGCAATCCGCAATCCTCAATAAGCACTCGAGCCTCAATTCCTCAAAACCACAACCCACGAGCATCAATCTTCAGTCAACAATCCTCAATGATCATTGCAGATTATTCCCATTCAATAGTCGACGGCGGCTTCGAGCTGATGTCGTAGACGACGCGGTTGATCCCCTTGACCTCGTTCACGATGCGCGACGAAATCGCCGCCAGCAGCTCGTGGGGTAACCGCGCCCAATCCGCGGTCATCCCGTCCTTGCTCTCGACGGCCCGCAGCGCGAGCGTGTACTCGTAGGTCCGGGCATCGCCCATGACGCCGACGCTCTGCACCGGCAGCAGCACCGCGAACGACTGCCACAGCCGGCGATACCAGCCGGCACGCTTCACTTCTTCCGCGACGATCTGGTCAGCGCGGCGAACCAGGTTCAGGCGCGAAGCGGTGACCTCGCCGAGGATGCGCACGGCCAGCCCGGGCCCCGGAAACGGTTGGCGCCACACGAACTCGTCTTCGAGTCCGAGCTCTTTGCCCAGAACCCGCACTTCGTCCTTGAAGAGTTGCCGCAGCGGCTCGACCAGCTTGAATCGCATGCGCTCCGGGAGCCCACCCACATTGTGGTGACTCTTGATCACGTGTGACGGGCCGACGACCGAGACGCTTTCGATCACGTCCGGGTACAGAGTGCCCTGCCCGAGGAAATCGAAGCGTCCGAGCTTTGCCGCCTCTGCTTCGAAGACGTCGATGAACGTGGCGCCGATGATCTTGCGCTTCTGTTCGGGTTCGGTGATGCCCGCCAGCCGATCGAGGAACAGATCCGCGGCGTCTGCGAACACCAGTGGCAAATGCAGACGCTCGAAACGGCTGCGGATCTGTTGAGCCTCGTCGAGGCGCATCACGCCGTTGTCCACGAAGATGCACGTCAGCCGATCGCCGACCGCCCGGTGAAGCAGCATCGCCGCCACCGTCGAATCGACGCCGCCGCTGAGTCCGCAGACGACGCGGCCGGAGCCGATCTGGGACTTGATTCTGTCGGTAGCCTCCTGCACGAAGGACGACATCGTCCAGTCGCCCGTGCAGCCGCAGACGCCAAACGCGAAGCTCCGCAGGATTTCAGTGCCCTTTTCCGTGTGGGCGACTTCCGGGTGGAACAGCAGCGCGTAGAGCCGGCGATCGGGCGCGGCCATCGCCGCGACCGGCGCGTTGGCGCTGGTGGCTGTGACCGTGAAACCCGCGGGCGCCGATTTCACGAAGTCGCCGTGACTCGCCCACACCCGCAGCTCGGACGGTACAGTTGACAGCAGCGGCGCATCGGGGGTGATGTTGATCAGCGCATGCCCGAATTCGCGATGTGGCGCGGGCGCGACTTCCCCACCGAGCGTGTGCGTCATCAGCTGCATGCCGTAGCAGATGCCGAGTACGGGTACGCCGGCCGAAAACACTCCCGGCTCGCAGTGTGGCGCACCGGGTTCCGACACGCTCTTGGGGCCGCCCGAGAGAATGATGCCCACGGGCCGGCGCCCCATGACCTCGCCGACCGGCGTGTCGAACGGCAGAATCTCCGAGTAGATGGACAGCTCGCGGAGCCGGCGCGCAATCAACTGCGTGAATTGCGAGCCGAAATCCAGGACGACGAGGGTCTGATGCGACACGGGGAAAATGAGAACGGGCAGCGTAAGAAGCCGAGCTGCGAGAATCAGGCCGACTGTTCGATGGCGCTATTATAAGGTGTGCGTCGGGCCGGCACCACAATATCTTGTAGGTTCATCGCCCGAACGGCTGTGATCCACGCGATGCTTTTCTCCGCGGGGCTCTCAGCTCAACAGACTCCCGCCAAACCGTCGCACCCTTTTCCATCCAAGGTGGCCTGGTCCAAAGCACTTTCTGCCGAGCCTTCGACACTTCCGCTCGTTGCGGGAGATCGGATCGTCATCGCGCTGGATTCGGGCACGGTGATGGCGCGACGCCTGACAGACGGCGAAGAGATCTGGAGCGTCACGCGCAAGGTCGCCATGCCGATGTCAGTCGACGATGGACTCATCATCGTTGCAGGCGACGGAGAGGTTGCCGCGATCGAGATATCCGATGGCAAGGAAATCTGGAAGATCCCGAGTGGAAAGCTGACCGCGCCCCCGCTCGTGCGCGGTGGCTGGGTGGTCCTGGGGGGGGCCGGGAAACTCGCAGCGTTTCGTGCGTCGGACGGCGCACGGATCTGGGAACGCGACTCCGGGGAGGTCGTTGAGCGGCCGGCGATCGATGGCGGGAGATTGTTCGTTGCCCAGAAGCCTGGCCTGCTGGTCGCCCTCGATCTGGAGTCCGGCAAGCCTCTGTGGGATCGGCAACTGGCTTCTTCGCCTACCGAACCGCTGGTCATCGGCGATCGGGTCTACGTCGGCGACGATTCGAAGCAGTTCTTCTGCCTCAAGGCGGAAAACGGCGAGCGAGACTTCGTTTTGAATATCGGCTACCGAACGCTCGGCCGAGCGGATGTCGATGACGCGCACCTGTACATCACCGGCGTGGACAATACGCTCCGCGCCTATGACCGGATCAACGGCGCGTTGCGCTGGAAGCAAGGGGTGACGTTTCGCCCAATCTCGGGACCGCTGGTCGTTGGTCCGCACGTGTTGCTGGCGGGGCTGACCGCCGAGATCCCAGGGTTCGATCAGAAGACCGGCAAGCCCGCCGGGAAACTGACGCTCGATCAGCGGCTGGCGGTCGCGCCCGCGGTGGCCAACCCCGTACCGAACGCCGCGCCCGCAGGTCTGGTGGTGGTGACGACGGAGGCCGGTCAGCCGTCGAAGTTGTCGCTTGCGTTGACGCCTGAGCCCGCAGCCGCCCCGGTCGCGAAGACTGGCGTCACGGAATCGCAGGGACAGAAGCGCTAGCGGGCCTTGCGGCCGCAATCTCGTCGCGCACCGCATCGGCTAGCCGCGTGACACCTTCGCGAATACGCTCCGGCGTCGGCGCCGAGAATGACAGCCGAATCAGATGCTGTCCACCGCCGTTGACGAAAAACGCGTCGCCCGCGACGTACACGACGCCATGTTCAACCGCGCGCGGGATGAGGGCATTCGCGTCGAGCTGTGCCGGCAGCGTCGCCCACAGGAAGAATCCGCCGCGAGGATCCGGCCAGGTCATCGTGCTGCCGAACGCATGCTTCAGCGCGTCCACCATCACGTCCCGCTTGTTCTGGTAGTGGGCGCGAAGCAGCGGCAGTTGACGATCCAGCACGCCGCGCCGTGACGCCTCGAAGATCACCCGTTGGTCGAAGCCTCCCGAGCAGAGGTCCGCCGCCTGTTTCGCAATCTCGAGCTTGGCAGCGATGGGGGCAGGTGCGTCGATCCACGCGACGCGATAGCCGGGCGCCAGCGTTTTCGAGAAGCTGCTCAAGTAGACGACGCGTCCCTCCGCGTCGTCGACCTTGATTGGACGGACATCCGCCTCGGTTGCCGAATCCTCGAAGTACAGCTCGCGATAGGGATCGTCCTCGACCAGGAGGACGTTTCGTTTCGCGGCCCACTCGAGCAAGGCTCGCCGCTTCTCCAGGCCGATCAGCAGCCCCGTCGGGTTCTGGAAGTTGGGGACGACGTAGAGCATCTTGGCACGGCGCTTTTCGCGCTGGAGCCGTTGGTAGATCTCGTCGAGCGCGTCGAGGATGATGCCGTCGGCTTCTTGGGGCACCCCGATCATTTCTGACTGTGCGTTGCGGAAGGCGGTGATCGCGCCGGTGTAGGTTGGCAGCTCCACCAGGACGACATCACCAGGATCGAGGAGTACCCGGGCGACGAGATCGAGCCCCTGTTGAGATCCGGTGGTGACGAGGAGCCGGTCCATCGAGGGCTTCGCCCCGCGATGCTCCATGATCGATGCGATGACCTCGAGCAGCGGCCGGTACCCGCGCGTCGGGCCGTATTGCAGAACGCTGCCATCTGCGCTCGAGAGCAGAGCCGCCGCGATTTCCTGAAAGTCGGCCCACGGGAAGGTTTCAGGGGCCGGATAGCCGGGGGCGAAGGAGATGATGTCGCGCCCCTGCGCGAGCACCGTCCCCATCTTGCGGATGGCCGATTCTTTCATCCGCTCGGCCGATCTCGAGAAAAAAACGTCGTAATTGATCATGCCAGCCGCTTTCCGGGAATCGCGGCCAGCGGAGCCGCACGATAGTGACGATATTGCGTGAGATAAGCGCCGAGCGCGGTGAGCGCCAGGTACTGGAAGACGAACCCGCGCAGCAGCCAGGCGGCAAACTGCAGCGGCAGCACGAGCACGGTCAGTCCGCCCAAGGGCACGAAGGCAATCAGGCCGAGTCCCGCCGTCGCGAGGATCGACGCGATCGTGGCCAGGACGACGAGCACGAGCACCACGCCGAAGATGCCGGCGAGCTCGCGCAGGCTCGTGCGGACGAACCGGAACATTCCACGGAGCCCCGCACGGACGCCGACATCGTCCACTGCCATGACGATCTGCGTGAGCAGATAGAACAGGTTCACCAGCGTCAGCCACACGATGAGCGCGCTCGACGCAGCGACGGCCACGATCGTCCATCCGAGCAGGATCCCCGGATTCCCCGCGAGCGCAAGTCCGCCGAAAATCAGGCCCAGATACGCAATGGCGGTCACCGCGTAGACCAGCAGCAGCCCCGCACCGAGTTTGACGTAGCGGACCCACAGCCGGCGGCAGCCATCCAGAAACGCTTCGATCTCGGTGGCGTTGGCGCGGCGCAGCGCCTGGAACCGCAGCGGTGGACGTTCGATCGGCCCCGCCGACGCATCGGCCTGTGCGAAGACCGCGACAGTTCCGCCTTTGACGATGAAGGTCAGCGTGGAGCCACCGAGCAGGACCAGGAGAAAGGCCCCCGAGAACGCCGTCAGCGCGGCCGGGCTGGCGCGCAGCGCCGTGACGACCGCGGCGACGATTTCCCGCGGATCGCCGCGCAGCAGCTCTTCGACGTCGGCGTTGAGCAGCAGGACCACCAGGAAGATCCCGCCCAGCACTGGTACGGCCAGGAGCAGTTTGAAGGTGGCATCCGCGATGAACTGGACCACTACGAGCGGCCAATTGGCGGCAGTGATGAGCGCCCCACGTTTGAGCGCGACCTTGAGCCCCGGAGCCTGCGACATCGGATAGTTACAGTTTACCTTTGCGGTATCCTGCATGACGAGTGCCTCGCTATCTTCCTCGAGAGCGGCACGTGAGCTGGCGGCGGCTTCTGGCAGCCGGGTGTGCGGCTGCGGCACTGGTCGGTTTGGGCGGGGGACTCCTCGATTTCTGGCGGTTCGGGCCGAACGACGCCGCGACCGCCGCTCGCGTCGAGGCGGGCGTCCGGCGCCGCTTCGATGAGATGACGGCAGCGCTCTCGGGCGTCGCCGACAAACTCACGTCCAACCCGGCGACCGCGCAGGCGCTCGCGGCTGAGACCGACGGCGACCGCACGCTCTTCGATTTGGTGGCAGCGGCGCGCCCGGCGAGCTCGCCGAACGACGCGATCGCGATCACCATCTACAGCAAGGATGGCGTTGCCCGCGCGTGGCTCGGTCGGCCGTCGGATACGTTCCAGCGCGATCGAACCACCGGCCCGGCGGTCTTCTTTGTCTCCCCGTCTCCCTTGGGCCTTCGCCTCGTCCACATCCGTCCGATCGTCGGAACGGACGGGCGGCGCATGGGCTCTGTCGCCGCCGAGCACGACCTCTCTCCTGCCGCGGCGCCGACGACGATGATGTCGGAGAACTTCACGCTGGTCACGCCGATCGCGCCGGTGTCTCTTCGTATGCGGTGGGCCGGCGCCGGCGAGAATCCTGCGCCCGGTGCCTTCGTCCTTCGCGATCCTTCCGGCGAGCCGCTCGCCGAAGCAACGGTGAACGATGCGGATTTGCGTCGCGCGCGCAGCGAGTGGCGCCGCAGCATCGCCGGCGTCGTGCTGGCCGTGGGCGGTGTGGTTCTGCTCCTCTTGATCGGTCCGTTGCTAGATCGCCGGTTGCGTCTCGGCGATTCCGCCAGCTTCGTCCGCGTCAGCCTCGAGGCCTCTCTTCTGCTGCTCTCGGGCGCCGGCGTGATCTGGCTTGCATCGAGACTGGCGTCGGGGGCATGGCCGTCTACGTCGACGACGTTGATCCTCGCGGGAATCAGCGCGTCGGCACTGGCGGCGTTGTGGGCGAGCCCTGCGGTCCGGTTACGGCTCGCGCTCAAAGCGCGGCGCCTCCCGGCTGACGCTCCAGTCGCGTTCACGCTGATGCAGCTGACCGCTGGCTTCGCAGTCGGCGGCCTGCTCGCACTCTACGAGGGACTGCTCGATTCGGTTGTCGATCCGAACTCCGTCGATCTGCGGCACTTCTCCCTCTACCCGTGGAACCCCGATCGGATTGGCCTGCTCGCGGGAATTCTGGGCCTGAACATAGCCGTCCTCTGGGCCGCGGGCCTGATTCTCGTCGCGGCCGCCGCCGCGTGGCGGATGCGGCGCTCGCTGTCGAATGGAGCCCTGCTGCTCGCCCTGTGGGCGGCGCCGATCGTGATCGTGGTCAGCGTCGCCGCGTCGCGGGGCTGGCCGCTGCCGTCGGGCGCCATGATGATGGCGACGTTTGCGTGCGGTTTTGCCGCGTTCTTCGGGCAGCGGCTCGCGACCTGGTATCGCCACACGACCGTAGCTGCACGCATCTTCGCGCTCTTCCTGGCCTTCCTGTTTCCCGCGCTGCTGCTGTACCAGTCGGTGAACTATTTCGCGGAGCGCGCGACGCGCCGGCTCGTGGCGACGCAGTACGCCGTGGAAGTGCAGAAGCACGATCAACGTCTGCGCGATGCCATGTCGCAGGCGATGAACGAAATCAACGCGCTCACGGAGCTGCCCGATCTCGTGGCCGGCGCCCCCGACGTGCTGCTGGCCAGCCCCCGAACGGAGAGCGCGTTCCTCGTCTGGAGTCAGACGACGCTGGCCAGGGAGCGCCTGACGTCGGCCGTCGAGCTCTACGATCGCAAGGGTGATCTGGTCAGCCGGTTCGCGCTCAATTTTCCTGAGTACACCGGCACCGCGCAGAAGCCGCAGCCGACACTCTCGTGCACCTGGGATCTGTTCGGCGAGTCGCAGCCGTTCGGTTCGGAAGAGCGCAACATGCTGCACGCGGAACGGCGGATCTGCGATGACAGTCCGGGCGGCGGCGCGCAGACGGTCGTGGGGACCGTCGTCGTGCACGTGCTGCTGCGCGACTACCGGACGCTTCCCTTCATCACGTCCGAGAGCCCGTACTTCGAGCTGTTTCGAGCGACCGACCGCGGCGTCCCCGCGGACACGCCTGCAGGAGGCGACGTCAGCGTCGCCATTTACGGCTGGGGACTGCAGACGCTCTACGCTTCCGAACGTTCGGCGTGGCCAATCACCGACGCGCTCTTCCGCCGCATCTACGATCCCGATCGCACGCCGTTCTGGGAACAGATTCCGCTCGGCGGTCGGCTCTACAACGTGTACTTCTCGAACGATCGCGCGGCGATCTACGCGCTCGGCTATCCGTCGCTGACGCTCTTCGATCGCCTGGTCCACATCGCGGAGCTGACGACGCTCGCGGGGATTGCGTTCGTCGTGGTGCTGCTCGGCACGGCCGTGTTCACGCGGATCGGACGGGAGCGTCCGCGCGTCGGCCGGGCCCTCCTGCGCGAGATCCGGGCGAGCTTCTATCGCAAGCTGTTCCTCGCGTTCGTGCTCGCCGCCGTGATCCCGGTTCTCACGCTGGCCCTGGTGATCCGCGCGTATTTTGCCGATCTCCTCCGCAACGACGTCCAGGCCGAGGCCGCGCGCACGGCCGCCGTCGCGCAGCGCGTGATCGAAGAGTCTGATGCGCTGCAACGGCGGAGCGCAAACCGCCTCGCCCCGGTGAGCGATGACATCATGGTGTGGATCAGTCAGGTCATCGATCAGGACGTCAACATCTTCAACGGCGCGCAGCTGGTGGCCACGAGCGAACGTGACCTGTTCTCGTCGGGGCTGCTGCCCACGCGCACGCCGGATGACGTCTACCGGGCGATCACGCTGCAGCGCCTTCCCAGCTTCGTCGGGGAAGACGAGATTGGCGCGTTCCCGTACATGATCGCGGCCGCGCCGGTTCGCGCGGGTGAGAAGGACATGATCCTGACCGTCCCACTCGCCAACCGTCAGCGGGAGATCGAACGGCAGATCGCGGATCTCGATCGCGGTGTCCACCTCGCGGCGTTGTGTTTCATCCTGCTGGGGGCGGCAATCGGATTGTCCCTCGCCGAACGTATCGCGGATCCGGTTCGGCGACTCACTCGCGCCACCCGCCGAATCGCGCGCGGCGATTTCGACGCGCGCATCGCGGTCCGATCGGCTGACGAGCTCAAGCGCCTGGTCGATGCTTTCAACGCGATGGCGGCGGAGCTGGCGAAGCAGCGGGTGCAGCTCGAACGCACCCATCGGCTCGAAGCCTGGGCCGAGATGGCGCGACAGGTGGCACACGAGATCAAGAACCCGCTCACGCCGATTCAGCTCTCGGCTGAGCACCTGCAGCGCGTGCACGCGGACCGCGGCGAGCCGTTGGGGCCCGTGCTCGAGAGTTGTGTCTCGTCGATCCTGGGGCAGGTCCGGCTCCTCCGTCAGATCGCCGCGGAGTTCTCGAGCTTTGCGTCCTCCCCCACCGCACGTCTGGCGCCCGTCGACGTACCGCCGCTCGTGGCGGAGGTCGTGGATCCGTACCGCACCGGCCTCACTGGCCGGATCGAGATCGACAACCGTGCGACCGGTCCGCTGCCGAGAGTCCAGGTCGATCGCACGCTCGTCGCCCGGGCGCTGGCCAACATCGTCGAAAACGCGCTCCACGCGATGCCCGGGAAGGGACGGCTGGATATCGACGCAGCGGCCACCGACGGTCACGTCACGGTGCAGGTTCGCGATACGGGGGTCGGCATGGACAAGGACGCGCTCGCGCGAGTCTTCGAGCCCTACTTCTCGACGAAGACTACCGGCACCGGGCTCGGCCTGCCGATCGCGCGGAGGAACATCGAGCTGAGCGGCGGAACCATCGAGGTGGAAAGCGAGAAGGGCGTGGGAACGACCGTGCGGATTACGCTGCCGCAAGAGAGTGTGACCTAGCCGGTTGTGGCTTTCTTTAGTTTGTCGCGGGGCCCCACCCCCGCGACCTGCCAGCGCTCGCGTTGCTCGCGCCGCTGGTTAGTAGCTCTGGGGCGAAACTTGGAGCGGTTCTGCCCACCCGCCCCACCTGCACGACCTGCCCCAACTACAGCTTCCATGTCTCCTCAGCAGGCTCCTGCGGCGTCTCGTATTCGTGGCGACGCTTCATCCGCGAGTAGGCCCAGCCGACGAAAGCCGATACGACATAGGCGTACGAGAGCACGACGAGCGCGAGGCGCGGATGGGAGGCGATGAGCGCGAGCGCTACGGCCGCGAGGAAGAGCGCGAGATAGGAGCGCCGCCAGCCGACGTCGATTGCCTTGACGCTTCGGAACCTGATGGTGCTGACCATCAGAAACGCCGGCACGAGCACCATGGCGAGAGCGGGCAACGCGGTCTCGCGATCCTGAAGTCCGAACGGATAGAGGTAGACCGTCGATGCGATGACGGACGCGGCGGCCGGGCTCGGCATGCCGACGAAGTAGCGCTTGTCCGAGGCGCTGCTCGTCTGGATGTTGAAGCGCGCCAGCCGCATCGCCGCGGCGGTGACGTAGATGAACCCCGCGGCCCAGCCGAGGCGCTTCAACGGCCACAACCCCCACGTAAACGCGAGAATCGCCGGCGCCAGCCCGAACGAGACGACGTCGGCGAGCGAGTCCAGCTCGACGCCGAAGGCGGTGGACGAGTTCGTGAGCCGCGCGAAGAAGCCGTCGAGGGTGTCCAGGACCATCGCGATCCCGATGAAGAGCGCCGCGGTGTCGAAGTCGGCGCGTGTCGAGTACACCACGCACGCGTAACCGCAGAAGAGATTTGCGACGGTGAAGAGTGACGGCAGCAGGTACACACCGCGCCTGAGCCGGCGCGGCCGGTCGTCTTTTCGGCGTTTGAGCGGCAGGTTATCGAGCACCCGGTACCTCCAGCCTCGCGAGCACGGTCTCTCCGCCGACCACGTGTTGGCCGACGTGCACGGCCAATTCTGCGCTCGTTGGCAGGAACACGTCCATCCGGGAGCCGAATTTCATCAGACCGATCCGTTGCCCACGCTCGAGGTGGTCGCCAATCGCCACGCGGCACACGATGCGCCGTGCGAGCACGCCCACCACTTGCCGGAACACGATGGGCACGCCCTGGTGATCGACCCAGATTTCGTTCAGCTCGTTGCCGTTCGCCGATTCCTGATACGCCGGCAGGAAACGGCCCGGCCGGTACTCGATCTTGGTCACTCGCCCGTCGACCGGCGATCGATTGATGTGAACATCGACCGGCGACAGAAAGATCGTGACTTGTACCCAGTCGCCGGGCGGTGACCAACGCGGGTCAGCAGGCCCCGCTCCCATCACCCGTCCGTCCGCGGGCGACACGACGAGGCCTACGCCCGACGGCACCACGCGTTCGGGGTCCCGAAAGAAATACGAGAGGAACGCACCAAGGGCACCGAAGCCCGCGGCCCAGCGGGTCCGTCCTCTGGCGGCGAGGGCAAGCGCTGGCAGGAGCGCCGCCGCAATGAACGGATAGCCGGCCCGATCGATTTTCATGTGAGATGCGGGAGAAATGGCACAGGGCCAATAACCGGCCGGCCGCGCGCGCGGACGAGTTGCCGGCTACTGGCCCTGAAGAATCGACGAGGCTGCGTTCTCAGGGACGAGCCGCGTGCGCGACACCCGGTTCGGTGCGATACCGACGCAGGATGTCTTCCATCTGATCCTTCAGCGCGAGTTTGCGCTTCTTGAGCCGGGTCTCTTCGAGCTGTTCGGGTTCTGACAGGTAATGGCGGGCGGCCAGGTTGTGGATCTTCTCGTCGAGGTCTTGATGCTGGGTGGCGAGCTGGCGAAACTCCTCGTCGGTCTGCAGCAGTTTACGCTTCAGCTCTTCGAAGTCTGTCGGCATCTGCGCCTCCTTTGACAGGGGACTTCACACGCATGGATTTAGTGGGAGACACTCATGACGGCAAGGTAACACAAGAACGAGGCGCCTTCAAGGATTTGAACCGGTCGGCGTTCGATTCGCGTCACCAGGATGGCGTGCGTCCCGCCAGAGAATGAGCGCGTCCTCTTCGGGTTGCGTGTAGTAATGCGAGCGGACGGCGACGACTGAGAATCCGAGCTTTTCGTAAAGCCGCCGGGCCGGCGTATTCGACCGTCGCACTTCGAGCGTCGCCCGGTGGGCGCCGCGCCGTTCCGCCTCCGCCAGAACCGCCCGCATCAAAATTGTCGCCAGGCCGCCTCCCCGCAGGTCGGGATCGACCGCGATCGAGTTGATGTGGAGCTCGTCGGACACGATCCAGCAGGTGCAGAAGGCAGCCACCCGCCGACCGGCTCCACGCGCGACGAAGATGTGGGCCACTTCTGACTGCACGATCTCGCGATCCAGCATCTCCCGGGTCCACGGGTTTGTGAACGACGCCGCTTCGATGCCGGCGACGGCATCGAGGTCGTCGCTGTCGGTCGTCTGGACGATCTCCCAACCAGAGGGTTCGGGCATCGGCCCAATGCGTGACACGGGATCAGCTGCTGCCATGACGTCGGTCGCGGGCGAGCTCCGCGTCCGGGCGGCGAACGTAGATCGGCGCGACGGCATGCGGGGAGACTGCACGATGCGGCGCGTCCCAGGCAATCTGTCCGATGACGCCAGCCAGCCGGGGAATCGTGTGCACAACTGTGGACGACAACGTTTCGTGCGCGGCAATGAGCTCCGCGTAGCGCGCGGCACCGTCACCGATGAATTGAATCGGCCACTGTACCCCGGCTTCTTCGAGTCGCCTGAGTGTTGCGTCGGGCACCAGTGAGGTTGGAGGCACGATGACTGTGCGTCCGGCCGCGTCGTAGAGCGCGGCGAACACTTCGCCGCGTTGCGCATCCATCCACGGCGCGATGAGCGCGTGCGTCGTCGTCCCCGCTCGCGCCAGCGCTTCGAGCGATGAGACCGGCACGACGTGGAGGTCGAGCGCCATGGCGAGACCCTGGACCGCGGCGATGCCGACACGGAGGCCCGTGAACGATCCAGGTCCGGCGGCGACGGCGAGGAGATCGATGGCCTGCAGCTCGATTGCGGCGTCCGCGAGGAGGCGCGCAATATCGTCGGGCAGGCGTTCGCCATGCGTACGCGAGGGGTCGCCGTCGCGTTCGTGAACGATCACGCCGTCGCGAACGATCGCGAGGCTGCCTGCACGGGTCGTGGTGTCGAGCGCCAGCACTACCACGGGAAAGCCAATTGGCTCAATGTTATACTCGGCCAACGGCTCGCCCGCACGAACTTCGACCCATGTCCTCCCCCGTCTCATCCGAACCCGCGGGCGCCACGCCGGCGATGCGGCAGTATTTCGAGGCCAAGCGCCAGTATCGCGACGCCATCGTCTTCTTCCGGATGGGCGATTTCTACGAGATGTTCTACGAGGACGCGCTCACGGCCGCGCGTGCTCTCGAGCTGACGCTCACGTCGCGCTCGAAGGATTCGAGCGGCGGCGCCATCCCGATGTGCGGAGTTCCCTATCACGCCGCGGATGGCTACATCGCCAGGCTGGTGAAGAAGGGGTTTCGCGTCGCGATTTGCGAGCAGACCGAGGATCCGAAGAAAGCGAAAGGGCTCGTCCGGCGTGAAGTCGTGCGGGTCGTCTCCCCGGGGACGCTGACGGACGCCGGGTATCTCGAGTCGCGCGAGTCCGCTTTCCTGATGGCAATTGCGCCGGATTCGGGCCAATCCGGCTACGGTGCCGCGCTGCTCGATCTGTCGACCGGCGAGTTCACGACCACCGAATACGCCGGCCCTGACGCACGACAGGCGCTCGCCGACGAGCTGGTCATTCTTCAGCCCCGAGAGATCCTCGTACCCACTGGGTCCGAGGAGCCCGCAGCGCTCGCGTCGGAGTTGCGGCTCACGGCTCGCGTCACGCCGGCCGATGAGTGGACGTTCGAGAGTGAATCCGCGCGCCGGACGCTGCTCGATCAGCTGAGGACGCAAAGCCTCGATGGCTTCGGTCTCGAAGGGCACATCCCTGCGATTCGCGCGGCGGGCGCTCTGGTTCAGTACCTCAAGGACACGCAGAAAGCCGACCTCGCGCATGTGCGCGCGGTGTCCTTTCGCACCGGTGCCGACTGTCTCCTGGTTGATCCGACGACGCTGCGGAATCTCGAAGTGGTGAGTGCCTCGGATGGCGGTCGCAGCGGCTCGCTGTTACACGAAATCGATCGCACCGTGACGCCGATGGGCGGGCGTCTGCTACGGACGTGGCTGTTACGGCCGTTGCTCTCGCTCGAACGCATTCAGGACCGGTTGGATGCCGTCGAAGAACTGGCGTTTCGCGGCATCGAGCGCGCGAAGCTGCGCGACACGTTGAAGGGCGTCCACGACATCGAACGCCTGGTCGGGCGTGCGGCTCTCGGCATCGCCGGGCCGCGCGATCTCGTTTCGCTGCGCCAATCGGTTGCCGTCATCCCGCGCGTTCGCCTGCTCCTCGACGACCTGCAGGCGCCGCTGGTGAAGAGCCTGGTTGCGGAGCTCGACGACCTGGCGGATCTGCGCGACGCGCTCGAACGGACGCTCGTGGAGGAACCGCCCGCCGTCGCACGCGACGGCGGCATGATCCGGGACGGCGTGGACGCCGATCTCGACAGCCTTCGCGATATCAGCCGATCGGGAAAGCTCAATATCGCACGGATGGAGGAGGCCGAGCGGGCGCGGACCGGGATCAACTCGCTGAAGATCCGCTACAACCGCGTGTTCGGCTATTACATCGAGGTCTCCAAGTCGAACCTCGGGAACGTCCCCGACGACTACCACCGCAAGCAGACGATTGCCGGCGGTGAACGCTTCATCACCCCCGCGCTCAAGGAGTACGAGGAGCGGGTGCTCGGCGCCGACGAGCGCATCCTCGAGCGCGAGATCGCGATCTTCGAACGGGTTCGGGCCGATGTTGCGGCCGCCGCGCCGCGCGTGCAGGACACGGCGCGCGCCTTGGCCTCGCTCGACGTGATCGCGGGGCTGGCGGACACCGCAACGGCCTGCAACTACACCAAGCCGCAGATGCACGGCGGCGACGAGCTCACCGCGGTCGATGCGCGTCATCCCGTGGTCGAACGACACGTCACGGATGCCTTTGTGCCGAACGACGTCACGCTGGACGGCACCGCCCATCAGGTCGTCATCCTCACGGGACCGAACATGGGAGGCAAATCGACGTATCTGCGTCAGACCGCGCTTCTCTGCCTGATGGCGCAGGCAGGATCCTTCGTGCCCGCACGATCGGCGAAGCTGCCGGTCGTCGACCGGCTGTTTGCGCGCGTTGGTGCCTCGGACAACATTGCCCGCGGTCAATCGACGTTCATGGTCGAGATGCAGGAGACGGCGAACATCCTGCACAGCGCAACGTCCCGCAGCCTCGTGATCCTCGACGAGATCGGCCGCGGGACGGCCACCTTCGACGGGCTCAGCCTCGCCTGGGCGGTCGCGGAGCATCTGGCGTCCAATACGCGCGCCCGTCCCAAGACAATCTTCGCCACGCACTATCACGAGCTGACGGATCTCGCCGACGCGCTCCCGAGCGTCGTGAATTTTCACGTCGTCGCACGGGAGTGGAAGGATGAGATCGTGTTCCTCCGGAAGGTGATTGCCGGACGATCGGATCGCAGTTACGGCATCCAGGTCGCGCGTCTGGCCGGGCTGCCGCCGGCGGTGGTCACCCGGGCACGGGAGATTCTCAACGGCCTGGAGCGCGACGAGCTGTCGCGCGGCGGCCGGCCATCGCTCAGTGGCGCCCCCGCCGACGAGAAGCGCCAGCTCGGGCTGTTTCAGGCTCCGGTTGATCGCGAGAACCCGGTGTCGGCTCGCTTGCGCGAGCTCGACATCGACAACCTCACGCCGCTGCAGGCCCTCACGATACTCGCCGAGCTCAAACGAGAGGCGGAATGACACGGCGCGCCGGAGACCTGCTCGCGCTGCTGTTGCTGGGCGTGGCCTGCGCGGATCGTCGGCCGGAGGGCGACGCCATCGTCGTCGCCATGCTCAACTCCCCCGCCAACCTCGATCCGCGCGTCGGCGCGGATGAAGCCTCGCAAAAAGCGCAACAGCTGATCTTCAACACCCTCGTCCACGTCGATGACTCGTTGCAGATTGTTCCGGAGCTCGCCGAATCGCTGGAACACCCCGACGACCTGACCTACGTCGCACGGCTGCACGACGGCGTGCTGTTTCACAACGGACGAGAGCTGACAGCTGATGACGTCGTGTACACGTTCAGGAGCTTCCCGGATCCGGATTTCCGCGGTCGCTCCGGCGCGTACAGACTGCTTGGTTCGGTTGCCGCGTCGTCGGCAAGCGGCGATGAGCGCCGTGTCCTCTACGCGCAGGCGCAACGTTTCATTGCCGGCGACGTGCCGTACATCAGCCTCTGGTACAAGACCAACGTCGCCGTGTTCCAACCGGATCTGCAGGGTGTTCGCCTGTCACCCACTGCTGATTTCCTGTTCCTGAAGGACGTTCATCGCTCCGGCGCGCCTCTGACTGCCGGAGGAGCGGAGTGAGCAGATACTCGGCCCAGGTTTCCCGGGTTCCTCGCGTCCTTACGTTTTTCATCTCAGTCGCGCTCTTCGCGACGACAGCCGCCGGCGCCACCCGTTACGACCCGCGGCTGCGGTTTCGAGTCATCTCGACGCCGCGCTTTGACATCCTGTTCCATCAGGGGGAAGACGCCCAGGCACGACGGTTGGCGGTGATCGCAGAAGAGGTCGCCGCGAGGCTGGATCGCACGCTCGGTCCGCCAGCGGGCCGCGTGCACGTGATCCTCGTGGCTCAGAGCGATCTGCCGAACGGCTGGGCGACACCTGTCCCCTACAACTTGATCGAGATCGCAGCTGCAGCGCCCAGCGGCGAGAGCGAGATCGGCAACACCGACGATTGGCTTCGCCTCGTTTTCGCGCACGAGTACACGCACGTCGTGCACCTGAGCCGATCGGGCGGCTGGATTCATGGCCTGCAGCGCGTGTTCGGACGGCTGCCGGTGCTCTATCCGAACCTGTTCACGCCAATCTGGCAGATCGAAGGGCTGGCGGTCTTCGAAGAGAGCGCGTTGACCGGCCACGGACGCATGCCGAACGGCGAGTTCCGGATGATTGTCGACAGCGCCGTGCGCGCGTCGGCCTTCGACCCCCTCGACCGGGCCAGCGGCGGCCTGGTGGACTGGCCCGGGGGCAATGCGGCGTACGTGTATGGTGCCTATTTCCACGAATTCCTTGCTACTCGGTACGGACCCGACACAATTCGACGACTGACCGATGAAACCAGCCGGCGCGTCCCGTACTTCGGATCTCCCGCGTATCGAAAGGTGTTCGGCCGATCGCTCGGGAAGTTGTGGGCTGACTATGAAGCTGATGTTCGAACCCGCGCGGCGCCGACGGCGACATTGCCGACACGGCTGACGCATCACGGGTTCGACGTCGGCGCGCCGCGCTTCTCGCCGGACGGTCGAATCTACTACTCGACGACGAACCCGCACGGCTTTCCCGCCCTCATGAGCGTCAGTCCTGGACAACGACCGGAGAAGCTGGCGGACAAATACCTGGGGAATCGAATTGCGTTTGCCGGGCGGTCCGTCGTGTTCGATGCGATCGAGGTGGTGCACCACGTTGCCCTTCAGTCCGATCTTTATCGGGCGGGTCTGGACGGAAGCGACCGCCGCCGGCTGACACACGGCGCACGTGCTGCGGATCCCGATGTTTCGTCAGATGGCCGGACGATTGCCTGTACTGTGCAGCAGCCTGACCGGCGCGATCTTGCGACGATGGAGATCCCGCCCGAGGGTAGGACGTCTCTTCCCGTCACCCTCCTTTCCGAGGCCGGCACGGACTTCAGCGCGCCGCGATGGTCTCCCGACGGAAGGCTGATTGCGGCGGAACGCCAGCGCCTTGGAGGGTTGTCCGAAGTCGTATTGATCGACCCTCACACCGCGGCGGTACGAACCCTCGCCGCGTCGGCGACGGGGCGGAACGTCGCACCAGCGTGGCTGCCCGACGGTAAGCGGATTGTGTTCGCATCCGATCGCGATGGCGGCCCGTTTCGACTGTTCAGCGTGGATGTCGACGGTGCTGGACTTCGACGTCTCGAGGACACCGGCGGCAGCGCACAGATGCCTGACGTCGCGCGCGACGGCTCCTCGATCGTCTTCGTCGGGTACACGCTGGACGGCTACGATCTCTTCTCGCTGCCACTGACGTCCGCGCGATGGACGCCGGTCGAACACCCGCCGGCGCCAGCCCCAGCAGCGAGGTCCCAGGAGGGTCCCGGCGCATCTCCGCCATCGGACGTCCGTTCGTACTCCCCTTTCCGAACGATCGCGCCACGCTTCTGGACGCCGGTGATTGAGTCGGACGCGGGCGAGATTCTCTTCGGTGCGGCTGTGGGCTCGGCGGATGCGCTCGGGTATCACAGCTACGCGGCGAACGTTGCGTGGAGCGGATCACGGGGCCGGCCGGACTGGGATGTGGCCTACGCCTACGATCGCTGGCGGCCCATTCTTTTCGTCGATGCATCCGACGACACCGACCCCTTTCGCGACGGAGAGATCCGATCGCGCGAGGTCAACGGCGGAATGCTGCTGCCGTTTCGACGCGTCCGCTGGTCGCAGCTAGTGCTCGCCTCATTTCATGCGGCCAGAGACAGGCTCGTCTGCACCGATTGTGGTGAGATCGGAAGCTCCCAGGCCGATCGCGCAGGGGTCCGCGGCGGCTGGGCGTTTTCGTCGGCGCGCAAGTACGGCTACTCGATCAGCCCCGAAGACGGCGCTGGCGTGATCGCGACGGCGGATCTCACCCGGCGCGCGCTGGGCGCTGACGGCGATGCCAACGCGGTCACGATCGACGGGCGGGTGTACATCGGTGCCTGGCCCCAGCACGGCGTCATTGCCGCGCGCGTCGCGGCGGCGACCTCGTGGGGCGAACGGGATGTCCGGCGGGAGTTCAGTGCGTCAGGCTCCGGTCCGCAACCGGGAGGGTTCCGGTTCGGATTCGATGCGATCGGACTGCTGCGCGGGTTCCCGGACGACGACGCGCTCGGACCGCACGCTGCAGTGATCAACCTTGACTATCGGGTGCCACTGCTTCGAATCGAACGCGGCGCCGGTACGCTCCCGGCGTTTGCGCGGACGCTACACGGTACCGTCTTCGTCGACGCCGGACACGTGTGGGACGAGAGCTTTCGTGCGAGCGACGCGCGTGTCGCGATCGGCGGAGAACTCTCGCTCGACGTCGTCTTCGGCTATTCGCTTCCCTTGACGTTCACTGGCGGCGCTTCATGGCGACACGATCCGTCGGGCCGCGAGCGCGGCGCGGCGCTGTTCGGGCGGATCGGCACTGCCTTCTGAAATAGAATACGAAGCCGCATGGGCCACAAATCACGCTTTCTGCGCGTGCCTGTCGAGCCGTTCGAACTGGCGCCGAATCTGCGCGCCGACGACGTGCTCACGCGCATGGAGCGCGTGTCGTTCCAGGGGCGCAGCCTCGCGACGGCACGGCGCATCTGGGAAAAAATGCTGGGCGGGGACTGCACGATCTTCCTCGGGCTCGCTGGCGCGCTGAGCGCGGGGGGGATGCGGCTGATCATCGCGCACCTCCTGGCCCACCGCTACGTGGACTGCCTCGTGTCGACGGGTGCGAACCTGTACCACGACCTCCATGAGACCCGTGGTCGTCGTCACTACGTCGGATCGCCGCGCGAGAACGATGCGGCCCTGCAGGCCGATCGCATCGATCGTGTCTACGACACCTACGCCAGCGAGCAGGAATTCATCGATAACGACGAGTGGATTGCCGAATTCGTGATGACACTCGAACGTCGGCCGTATTCGTCACGCGAGTTCCTGTACCGGCTGGGCGAGCATCTCTGGAAGGAGACCGGGCGCGAAGGGATCCTGACTGCGGCCTACCGCGCGAGGGTCCCGATCTTCTGCCCGGCGATTGCGGACTCGTCGATTGGAATGGGCCTCTCCCAAGCACGCCACCGCGATCCCGACGCCGGCCATCTCGACACGATCGCCGATGTCGTCGAATCGGCCAACCTCGTGATTCGGCGCCCACGCACGGCGTCGATCGTGTTCGGGGGCGGCACCCCCAAGAACTTCATCAACCAGGCGACGGTGCAGGCCGAGTTCTACGACGACCGCGTCGGAGGGCATCGGTTTGCGCTTCAAATCATCACCGACGTTCCGCACTACGGCGGCGCCTCGGGCGCGAGCCTGGAGGAAGCGCAGAGCTGGGGAAAGCTGGCCGCGGACGCCGAGCAGGTCACGGTACACGCCGACGTCACGCTGGCTTTGCCGCTCCTCGCCAGCGCCCTCGTGGACAGTGCGGTCGAAACGCTCGCCGGCCGCAAGCCGATCTGTTTCGATCTTTCGGGCCGAACGATGGCGGTCGAAGGACGTCCGTTGCCACCAGGTTTCGAGGTACGCGAATGAGCTTTCCCTTCGACTACGACCACGGCGTGCCGCATGCCTTCGGCGGCGCGGTGCCCGTGACCCGGTCCTTCGACGAGTCGAAGGCCGTGGTGCTCCCGATCCCGCTCGATCGCACCACGTCCTACGTTCCCGGCACACGTAACGGCCCCCGCGAGATCCTTCAGGCCTCGTCGCACATGGAACTGTGGGACGAGGAGCTCGGAACGGACGTCCATCCGATTGGCATTTACACGCTGCCCGAAATGGAATTGCCGTTCGGGGAACTGCCGCCGCTCATGGCGGAAATCCGCCGGGTGGCCTTCGAGGTCCTCTCGCGCGACAAGTTTCTGGTTACCCTTGGCGGCGAACATTCGATTACCCCGCCGCTTGTCGCCGCGGCGGCCGAGCGATTCCCCGGGCTCTCGGTCCTTCAGATCGACGCGCACGCCGACCTTCGTGACTGCTACATGGGTACGCCGCACAATCATGCCTGCGCGATGCGACGCAGCCTGGAGTTCGCGCGGCTCACGCAGGTCGGGATTCGGAGCCTCTCTTCGGAGGAAGCCAACGTTGCGGGATCGTTGAATACGACGATTTTCTACGACGTCTCGATGCGCCGCGATCCGGCCTGGGTCGATCGCGTCGTGGATTCGCTCGCCGACCGGGTGTACCTCACGATCGACGTCGACGGAATGGACCCGTCGATCATGCCGGCGACCGGCACGCCGGAACCGGGTGGCCTCTCCTGGTATGAAATCCTGGCGCTTCTTCGGGCGACGATGGCCCGCCGGACGGTCGTGGCCTGCGACCTCGTCGAATTGAGCCCGCTGCCGGGAATCATGGCGCCGAACTTCCTCTGCGCGAAGCTGGTTTACAAGATCCTCGGCTACCGCTTCGCGGAGCGGATCGGCACGCGCTGACCGCGATTGCCCGCTCTTGCGCGGATTCGTTGCCGCCACCGGCCTGTTTTCGGAGGGCGGCGGGTGTATACGAGGTATACTGCTCGCCGACGTGTCATCCCCGGACCGTTTGACTCAGGCGCTGGAAGCGCTCGAACGAGGCCGCGGTGAGGAGGCGGCCTCTCTTCTGGTTCGCCTGCTCAAACGTCCCGGTCTCCCTCGCGACGAACAAATCCAGATCCGCTGCGCGCTCGCCGAGGCGTGGCTCCTCCAGGATGATTTGCGCCAGGCCACCGAGGCGCTTGGCCGTCCGCCCGAAGCGCGCGAACGGCTCGAGCCGGCTCGCCTCTCTCAGCTTTGGCGGATGCACGGCCGCTTGGCGTCCGCACGCGGAGAGCCGTCGCGTGGCATCGCGTTTCTGACGAAGGCGCTCGCGCAGGCCGAGCGCGCCCACGATTCGCGCGCCATCGGCCTCGCACACTACGAGCTGGGTCTCTGCTACCGCCAGGTCGGCGACACCGCCATCGTCCGCGAGCACATCGCCCAGGCGGCATCTGCGCTCCATGCGGCAGGCGACCGGCGTCACCTCGCGATGGTGCACTCGCTTTCAGGGGTCACCCTCGCCCAGGAAGGTCGCCTCGACGAGGCGATGGCCGCTCTCAGACAAGCCGAGAGGCTTGCCGTGATCGTCGAGGCCGGTGATGTGCTTGCGACCGTTTGCGGTAACCAGGCCAACGTGGCCCTGATGCAGCACCGCCACGATCAGGCGCTCAGCCTGGCCGAGCGGAGCGTGGAGCTCCAGGAGCAGGGCGGAACGCCGCACGGTCTTGGCGTCGCGCTCGCGTCCCTGGGCCAAATCTGCGTCCGGCTTGGAAACCTGAAGCGCGCGGAAGAAGCACTGAACCGCGCCCTGGACGTCAGAAGCCCGCTGCAGTTCATGCGGGAGACGACCGGCGCGGTGTTCGACACGTTGGCGCAGATCCATTTGACGCGCGGCGAGCACGATGCCGCCAGCCGCTGCCTGCAGAAAGCCCGGGAGGCGTACGGCGAATACGGCACCCAGACGAGCCGCTGGTATCAGTGGTCGCTGCAGGTGCTCGAGGCCAGGCTTGCGCTCCGGCACGGTCAGCATGGCCCGGCGTACGCCATCGCGGCGGATATCGCGGGCTCGTCGGAGGCACCGGCTACCTACGTGCTGCAGGGCGAGCTGATCCTGGCTGAGGCGCTCCTGGCATCCGGGCACGTCGATCGCGCCCAGGAACAGCTCGAGGCGACCTCGGCGCGAATTCAACCTGGATCGATGAGCGGCACGTGGGGTGAGTTCCTTCGCCTGCGGGGCCGCCTTCATGCCGCGGCCGGCCGATCGACCGAGGCCTACCACGACTTCGGTCAGAGCGTCAGCGTCTTCGACTTGCTCGGCGAGCGTCACCAGGCGGGTCTCGGCTACCTCGAGCTGGGACGACTCGCGGCCGCGGCCGGCGCGCGGTCACGGGCCACACGGTACCTCTCGGACGCCGCGCAAATCTTCGAGTCGCTCGGCGCCGCTCCGGATCTCGCCGAGGCCAGAAGCGCACTCTCGAGCATTCCTCTCGCGGGGACCGGTGACTACGTCGGGCCGCGCATGGACGGTGACGACGCCATCGTGCGGCGGCTGGTGGACGCGGCGGTCCTGCCGCCGCTGCTCGCGCGCGAGGGGGCGACGGCACTCCTCGAGGCGTGCGACGCGCAGGCCGCGGTCATCTACATTCTCCTGGGATCCGGGCAAATACGCGTCCTTGCGGCAGCCGGCTGCGACATCGATTCCGCGCGTTCGCTGGCCCTCTCCGCGGTTCGATCGTCGACTTCCTCTCCGGCGCTCGTCGTCGAGCCGATGGGGCGCGACCCCGAGGGTCCCCGTTTCGCCGTGGTCTCGAGCGCGCGTCCGGTCGGCTCCAGCGTGATTCAGCGGCTTCGCACGCTGTGCGCCGTGCTGCGACAGGGCTTCGATCTCTGCAGCGCCCGGGAACGCCCGGTGGAAGCACAGGGCGGACTGCTCGAACGGCCCCTCGAACCGCTGATTCCCGGCTTCGTCTGCTCGAGCGCCGCGATGCAGCGCGTCGCCGAGCAGATTCAGCGGATGCAGGGCAACGACCTCACCGTGCTCATCACCGGAGAGAGCGGGACCGGCAAGGACCTCGTGGCCCGGGCGATTCACGCCGGATCGACCCGTCGCGCGAACATGTTCCTGCCCTACAACTGCACGAGTGCGACGCGCGAGCTCGCGGACAGTCAGCTCTTCGGTCACCGGCGCGGCAGCTTCACCGGTGCCGTCGCCGACCAGCCAGGCGTCCTGCGCACGGCTGTAGGGGGCACCTTGTTTCTCGACGAGGTGGGTGACCTGCCCCTCGACGTCCAACCGAAGCTTCTGCGCTTCCTGGAGCAGGGAGAGGTCCTGCCAGTGGGCGACACGCGTCCGCAGCGCGTCGACGTTCGGGTGGTGGCGGCAACCAACGCCGATCTCGAATCACGCGTGGCTGACGGGAAGTTTCGAGAGGATCTGTTCTATCGTTTGAGCGTGATTCGGATTCACGTACCGCCGTTGCGGGACCGGCGCGAAGAGATTCCGCACCTCGCGACCTTCTTCCTGCGCGAAGCCTCGGAGCGCCTTGGCAAGCCCGGAAGCCAGCTGGCTCCGGAAACGCTGGATCTTTTCGACGCGTTTCCCTGGCCGGGCAACGTGCGCCAGCTTCGGAATGAAGTGCAGCGGGCCGTGGCGATGGCGCCGCCGGGTCATCTCATTACGGCCGACCTGCTCTCGCCTATTTTCGGTTCACAGCTCGAACGTGATGAGGGCGCGCCGCGCTCCCGTCCGAAGCGCGTGACGCTCGCCGGCGCCGTCGAGCGGCTCGAACGGGAACTGATCGAAGGCGCGCTCGAACGAAGTGCCGGCAACATCTCCGAGACCGCGCGCCTGCTGGGCCTCACTCGTCGCGGTCTGTACCTGAAGATGGAGCGCCTGGGTGTGGAGGCCGCGTCGAAGTAGATACCAGGTATACAGCCTCGATCCGGTTTGAATATCTGCTATCCATAACTACCTCAGCATACTCCCGCTGAGACAGATTGTAAGTAGTTGAAATAGAGCGTGATACTCTCGCCACTCCCCCAAGTGCATCGAGCGGCCACCTCGGCCTGCAACTTGATTACAGATCTGCCAGGAACGCACCTGGAGGTTAGCGGACATGGAACAGCGACTTCGTCTCGTGCAGGGCGGTCAGCCTCGAATCGAAAAGCGGGCATCCGAACGCCGCCGCTTGAACGTGCCAGGCCAGATCGTCTGGAAGGACGCCCGGGGCACGACCCGGATGGCCTCCGTCGTGACGCGAGACGTCAGCGACAACGGCGTCAGCGTCGAATGCCTCGGCGGCACGCCGATTCCGCTCTTCCGGCTGGTCTATTTCCAGATTGACCGCGACGCCCGCGGCCGCGCCGATCTGCCGGCGGCCCTTCGCAAGACGAGCGTCCTCTCAGCCGTTTTCCGGGTCGGACCCTGCCAGCAGGCGACTGGCGCTCCCAGTGACTATGCGCTCCGAATGCTGGTCGAGCCGCAGGCACAAGCGACTCCCCTGGCGCCCGTGAGTACTCCTGATGCCAGCTTCATGACGGCCTGACGGTATCCTCCGGGGCTCGACTATCTTCCTCGAGCCCTCTCCTGGTTCCCACGACGAGTCTCCCCTTCCCGCGCGCCCGCCCCATTCGTCACGAGCCCGTCGTTGTTCGTCCCGGACGATTGCTGCTGATGCCAACTCGGTTCGGCGCTTCCTCAGATGATGTAGGCTTTGCCTGTTTCGCGCGATGGAGGCGACCAACGGATCTGGCGCATCCCGTGCGGCGCTGAGGTTCTCCATGATCGATCGCCGACGCTTCGTCCAGTCCATGCTGGTGCTTGGCGCCGCCACGGGCGCGCGCCCGTCGACAGTGTTGTTCGGTTTCCCGCCGGCCGGCGAGCTGAGCGATCTCGCGGACGCCGCGCTGGCCGCCGCGAAGAAAGCGGGCGCGAGCTACGCCGACATTCGCATCAATCGCTACAGGAATCAGTTCATCTTCACGCGTGACCGTCGCGTGCAGAACATCGTCAACACCGAAGACTACGGTTTCGGCGTGCGGGTGATCGTGGACGGGACGTGGGGCTTCGCGAGCAGCAGCCGCGTGACCAAGGAGGAGATCGCGCGCGTCGCGGCGCAGGCCGTCGGGATCGCGCGCGCGAATCGCTCGGTGAACGCCGAGCCCGTGCAGCTCGCGCCGGTCGATTCGTACAACGATTCGTGGAACACGCCGGTCAAGAAGGATCCCTTCGAGATGGCGCTCCAGCCGAAGCTGGACCTCCTGCTCCAGCTGAATGACGAAGCGTTGAAAGTGCCGGGAGCCAGCTTCGTGTCGGCGGCCATGCAGTTCGTCAACGAGCGCAAGTACTTCGCGTCGAGCGAAGGGTCGCACATCGAGCAATCGTTGATTCGCTCGTATCCCTTCTTCACGGTGACCGCGGTGGATCGCAGCACCGGCAAGTTCTACGCGCGCAACGCATTGACCGCGCCGATGGGTATGGGGTACGAGTACATCGAGTCGTATCCGCTTCTCGAAGAAGTGAAAGTGGCTGCCGAAGAGGCAGTCGCTACGCACAAGGCGAAGCCCGCGGCCGCCGGCCAGAAGACGCTCATCCTGCACCCGACGAATCTCTGGCTGACGATCCACGAATCGGTCGGCCACTCGACCGAGCTCGATCGCGCGCTGGGCTACGAGGCCAACTACGCCGGCACCAGTTTTCTCACGACCGACAAGCTCGGGAAGTTCGAGTTCGGCTCGAAGCTCGTGAACATCGTTGCCGACAAGACGCAGGAGAACGCGATCGCTACGTGCGGATACGACGACGACGGCGTGAAAACGTCGCGCTGGCCGCTCATCAAGGACGGCGTGTTCGTGGATTATCAGACGACGCGCGACCAGGCGCACCTGATCAACCAGAAGGTGTCGCACGGCTGCAGCTACGCGGACAGCTGGGGCTCCATCCCGTTCCAGCGGATGCCCAACGTGTCGCTCCAGCCCGGTGACAAGGATGTCACCGAGAACGACATCATTTCTGCCACCGACGATGGCGTCTACATCAAGGGCGACGGCAGCTACAGCATCGATCACCAGCGCTACAACTTTCAGTTCAGCGGGGTCACGTTCTGGGAGGTCAAGGGGGGCAAGATCACGACCCAGCTCCGCGACCTCGCGTATCAGTCCAGCACGCCCGATTTCTGGAAGTCGTGCGACATGCTCGGCGGCCGATCGACCTACCGGCTTGGCGGCGCGTTCAGCGACGGCAAGGGTCAGCCCGGCCAGATCAATTCCGTTTCGCATGGCTGTCCGATCACCCGTTTCACCCGGGTCAACATTCTGAACACCGGGCGCTGAGCGCCGTATCGAGGCACGCGCACCGATTCACCGACGGGACAACGCAACATGATCTGGACGAAAGAACAGGCAAAAGCGCTGATGGATCGCGTCCTGTCCTTCAGCAAAGCCGAGAGCACCGCGGTCAATCTGAATGGAGGGGACCGCGCGAACGTGCGCTTCGCGCGCAACACCGTCACCACGTCCGGGGCGACGTCGGGCTACAGCCTCGCGATTACTTCCAGCTTCGGGAAGCGCTCGGGTACCGTCACGACCGCCGAGTTCGACGACGCGAGCCTGCAACGGGCGGTGCGCAACGCGGAAGAGATCGCGAAGCTGTCGCCCGAGAATCCCGAGGCCATGCCGCTCCTCGGTCCGCAGACCTACAGCCCGGTGACGGCATTTTTCGACGATGCGGCACAGGCTTCTCCCGAGTGGCGCGCAGGTTCGGCGGCGACGGCGATCGATTTGAGCAAGAAGAAGGAGGTCGTGTCGGCCGGGTTCGTCGAAACGCAGGGTTCGATTCGGGCGGTGGCGAACTCGAAGGGCCTTTTTGCGTTCGATCGCTTCACGTCGGCCGACTACAACCTGACCGCGCGCACACCCGATGGCTCGGGCTCAGGGTGGGCGTCGCGCTCGTACAACGAGCTCCGCCAGCTCGATCCCGGCAAACTGGCGACGGCCGCGATCGAGAAAGCCGCGCTGTCGAAGAACCCGGCCGCGATTGAACCGGGCAAGTACACGGTCGTCCTCGAGCCCGCGGCGGTTGCGGACCTGCTCGCATACCTGCTGTTCTCGGCCAACGCGCGTCAGGCGGACGAGGGACGCAGCTTCTTTTCGAAGAAAGGCGGCGGCAATCGCACGGGCGAGCAGGTCGTGGGCGAGAAGGTGCGGATCATCTCGGATCCGGCGCATCCGCTCGCACCCGCTGTCTCGTTCGACGGTGAAGGATTGCCGATCTCGAAGCATGTGTGGGTCGAGAACGGCGTCATCAAGGATCTCTTCTACTCGCGGTTCTGGGCCCAGAAGATGAGCAAGGACGCAACGGCCGGCCCGGGCAACGCGATCATGGAGGGGGGCAGCGCCACGATGAGCGACCTCATCGCGGGCACCGATCGCGGCGTCCTCGTGACGCGCTTCTGGTACATCAGGCTCGTGGACCCGCAGACGATCCTGATCACCGGCCTTACACGCGATGGATTGTTCCTGATCGAAAAGGGGAAGGTCACACGCCCGGTGAAGAACATGCGGTGGAACGAAAGCCCCGTCGTTGCGTTCAACAACATCGACGCGATGTCACCGCCCGAGCGAGTTGTCAGCGGCGAGGGAATCGGGAGCGGCGGCCTGTCGATCGTGTGTCCGGCCGCGCGCATCCGCGAGTTCACGTTTTCGAGCGCGTCAGACGCGGTCTAGTTCTTCAGAGCTTCGGAGGGGACGGAGGTTGCGACCTCAGGACTTCCGCACTTCCTCCAGCTCGCGGCGCGCGTCGGCGACGTAGAGCGACTGCGGGAATTCCGACACGATCCGATTGAACGCGCGGACGGCTTCGTCCTTTCGCCCCGCCCGTGCGTAGGCACGTCCGAGCTGGATGAGGACGCCGTCCACGGGGATCTGTGAATTCGTGTCGCGGCTCAACTCCGTGTAGACGTTGATGGCGTTGTCATACTTGCCTTGCGCAACCAACGCGTCGGCCAGTCCCAAGCGCGCGGTCCGGCCGTAGATGCTGTTCTGCCCCGCCTTGCTCGCGACTTCCTGGTACCGCTGCTCCGCCTCGGCGAATCGGCCCAGGCCTGCGAGGATGCCGGCCGCGTGATATCGCGCCGCGATCCCCTGTGCGGTTGACGGATACGCGTCGGCAGCCTCGGTGAACTTCGGGAGCGCGGCCTGCAGCTTCGCCTGCTCCGTGGGATAGGTGCCAGGCTGCGGAACCGGGGGCGGGCTCCCCGGCGCTGGCGGCGCAACCGGGACTACCGGCGCATCGTAGATGGCGACTGCGTTGGCGAGCATCGTGTCGGCGGCCGCATTGCGCGAGCTGCGCCACCAGTAGTAGCCGAGGGCGGCGGCCACGACGAGCGCCGCCACGAGCGCGATGACTCCGAATTCGCTCCGCCGCGTCTCGAGCGCATCGCGCGCGTGCGCCACGGTTCGCGCGAAGTCGTTTTCCTTCAGCTTGTGCCGCTCGATTCCCTTCATATCCCTCGATTGAATGCGGTCTGACGTCTCGTCCTGATCTGGCGCGCCCGGCAGGTCTCGAACCTGCGACCCCCGGTTTAGGAAACCGATGCTCTGTCCTGCTGAGCTACGGGCGCAGGGGAAACCTGAATTGTACCACCTCAGCTGCTGACCCGTCCGGACCTGTCTCGTTCAATACTGAAGCACCGCCATCACGTCCACCCCCGGAAGGCGGGCCCGCCCGTTCAGGGCCACGAGCTCGATGAGGAAGGCGACGCCGCGCACATCTCCCCCAAGCTGCTTCACGAGATCGATCGTCGCGCTCGCGGTGCCGCCGGTCGCCAGCAAATCGTCCACGATGAGAACGCTCTGACCCGGCGTGATGGCGTCGCGGTGCATCTCGAGGCTGTCGGTGCCGTATTCGAGCTGATAGCTCGCGCGGATCTTGTCAGCGGGAAGCTTGCCGACCTTCCGGACCGGTACAAAACCCGCGCCGATCCGATCCGCGACAACCGATCCGAGGATGAAGCCGCGGCTCTCGATGCCGACGACGAGACTGATGCCCTGATCGCGGTACGGAGCCGAGAGGGTATCAATCGCAAGGCGGAACCCCGTCGGGTCGCGCAGAAGGGTCGTAACGTCGTAGAAGAGAATGCCGGCCTTCGGGAAGTCCGGGACGTGGCGAATCTTTGATTTGAGTGAGTCCATCTGATCCTTCAGGGATTGAGCCCGACTGCGCGGCGCGCGGGTACACCCGGCGCGAGACTACGAACGGATTGAAAAACCCGTCGGCCGTTCGCTCGGCGCCTCGGGTTCCGCGGCAAAGGACTCGACCCGCGCGCCCGGGGGCCCGCGCCGCAGCTTGGACTCGGCGCGATCCACCGAGTCCTGTTCCCCTTCGAACCGCACCTCGACGCGTCCGTCGTGGAGGTTCCGTACCCAGCCGTGAAGCCCTTCAACGGCAGCCAGCGACTCCGTGAAGAACCGGAATCCGACCCCTTGCACGCGTCCGCCGATCAGGTACCGCCGCGCGATGCGCATGAACTGGAAATTATGGACCGCGGATCGTGCGCGCTGCAACGCCGTTTCGTCCTGGCGAGATGCTGACATTCACCGTCCGCGTCTTGCGCGCGGCCCACTCGCGGCCTTCATGGTACAGTGCCGCACATGCCGCGCCTCGGGACGAGCAGCCACGCAGAATCGCGTTTGCGGATGCTGCGAATCGTACGGCGCGGAGACCGTCACGATCCCCGCGACCTGACGGTACGCTGCCACTTCGAGGGCGATTTCTCGACGGCGTTCACCGAGGGACGATCGGAAGGTCTGGTTCCCGGTGAGGCGCTGAAGAACCTGGTGCACGCATCCGCACGTCAGGACGGTAGCGGCGAGATCGAGCCCTTCGGCCTGGCGCTCTGCGACCGACTCCTCGAGCAGTTCCCGCGGATCACGCGCGTCCGCGTCGAGATCGCCGAGCAACCGTGGGGCCGTCTGGAGATCGGCGGCAAGGCGCAGGGTCAGGCTTTCGCGGCCGGCACGCCCGAACGCCGTACCACCACCGTCACGAGCAACGGTAAACAGACCGCCGTCGTGTCCGGACTCGAGCAACTCACCGTCATGCGGACGTCCGGGTTCGGCCCACGCCGGCGGCGCGATGAAGACGACACCGGCATCCAAGACGGGCTGCAGCGGCTGCTCGTTGCCACGATCGCGGCCAGGTGGACGTACAGCAGCGCCGACGTGACGTTCGGACCGTACAGACAGGCGATCCGTGCCGCCATCGTCGAGACGTTCGCGGCCCACGCGAGCCGTTCGGTGCAGTACACGCTCTATGCGATTGCGGACGTCGTGATCGGATCCGTCCCGGAGATCTCCCAGATCACACTCGCGCTCCACGAGCGCCCGTATCGTCCCGCGGATCTCTTCAGCGCCGGCATGGAAAACCCGGACGACCTCTTCGTCGCGCTCGAGGAGCCGGTTGGAGAGGTCGAAGTCACCGTCGAGCGCTGACAGACGACCGCGTCATCTTCAGTTCATCCTGACCTCGTCAATCTGAGAGCAACCGCCTGCCAGCCAAGGAGTCTGCTGATGCGCCGCGTTCCGATTGCGTCGTTCGTTCTGGTTGCACTGTTCGTGTTCGGCGGTCGGTTGTCGGCCCAGGAGCCAGGTGTGCAGCCGCCGCCGACGGCGGTTTCCGGCGACGAGGCTTTACAGACAAGCGCCGCGGCGACGTCTCAGACTACCGACGGCGGCGCCAAAGGATTCTTCGTGGCCCTCGGCCGGGATCTCAAACACCTTCCCTCGATCGAAACAGCGGTGACGCTCGGTGTAGGAGGAGGACTCGCGCTCGGGGCCCATCCCGCTGACAAGCGGCTCACCCAGGACGCCGTAAGCACGGAGAGCCTCGAAGAAACGCTGGATGCGGGCGATGTCATCGGCAACGGGTGGACGCAGATCGGCGGCGCGGTCGGCACGCTGATTCTCGGTCACCTCAATGACAATCCGCGGGTCCAGGCGTTGGGCTCCGATCTGCTGCGCGCGCAGATCCTCAACGCCGCGTTCACGCAAGGAATCAAGCACGCCGTCAACCGGCCGAGGCCTGACGGCTCGAACTACTCGTTTCCGTCCGGCCATGCCTCGGCATCGTTCGCCTCAGCAGCGGTTATCGAACGGCACTTCGGATGGAAGGTGGGGCTTGCGGCGTACGCGGTGGCAGCGTACGCCGGTACGTCCAGGCTCTCGGAGAACAAACACTACGCGAGCGACGTTATCTTCGGCAGCGCGCTCGGCCTGGTCTCAGGACATACGGTCACCGTCGGCCACGGCCCAAATCGTTTCGCCGTGATGCCGATCGGCACGCCTGGTGGCATCGCCGTCAGCGTCTCGACCAGCACGAAGCCCTGATGCTCGTGCCGCCTACTTCTTGATTTCGTCCTTGACTGTCTCGAGCTGCTGTTCGGTCAGGAATTTGTTCAGCGCCGGCAGCTCGGTCTTGATGAGCGCATCGAGCCGGGACAGCTGCTTATCGAGACGCGCGGAGAGATCTTTGAAGACCATGTACGACTGATCGGTCGGTTTCGAGTCGCCCGACTCGACGATTCCCTGCAGCGCGGCGAGCTTGTTGTTCAGCCTGATCGGAAAGTTCAACGGGTCCTGGCTGCTGCGATTTCGGAACTGGTAGATCTCCCCTTCGACGTCCGTCAGCTTGCCGGCGAGCGATTCCGCAACCGGACGAACCTGCGGGCTGGAGCTCTTGCTCACGCGATCGGAGATCTGCGTCTTGAGATTGCGGATCCGAACCACCGCGTCGTTGGCCACCGTGACCTTGTCGTTGATCGCCTTGGCGAGCTTGAACTGTTCCACGAGATCGGCGTCGGTCACGGCTGCCACCGCCGCGTTGCGATTGATCATGAAGTCCTGTGTCTTCTCGACCCCCGCGACGGTCAGCTTGACCTGGTAGCGGCCCGGGGGCGCTACCGGACCACGCGTGCTGCCCGCCCACATGATCAGGCCCGGGAAGTCATGCGCGTTCGGGTACCGCATGTCCCAGGTGAAGCGATTCATCCCCTGCTTCACTGACACCCGCGGCGGCGGCCCGCCGCGCCCGCCCCCTTCCTCATCACCTTCGCCGCCAGGCGCGCCGCCGCGTCCGGCCGGCGGTTCCGGCGCTGACGTGCCGGTGAACGTCGTGATTGTCGTCCCCTGTGCGTCGAGAATATCGATCGTGACCTTGTCCGCCGCTTGCTTCAGGTAGTAGTCGATCGCGACGCCGCGCGACACGGACCGTGTGGCGTCGGTCGGATCGAAGAGCACCAGCGGTTCGTTGGTCGTCTCGCGCGCGATTTGACGGAGCACGGCGATGTTGTCCAGGCTGTAGAAGGAACGGCCGTGCGTTCCGATGAGGAGGTCGTCTCCCCTGACCTCGATGCCGTGCACCGGGGTCACCGGCAGCTCGAGCCGCAGCGACTGCCACTGTGCGCCATCGTCGAACGAAATGTAGATGCCGGTCTCGGTTCCGAGGAACAACAGACCGGTCCGCTTCTTGTCTTCGCGGATCGCCCGTGCGATATCGTCGGCCGCCAGGCCATTGACGATCTTGGTCCACGTCTTCCCGAAGTTGGACGTCTTGTAGACGTAGGGAGCGCGGTCGCTCTTCTGATAGCGGTTGCCGGCCATGTACGCCGTGCCCGCGTTGTGCGGCGATGCCTCGATCAGGCTGATGCGGGTGAATTCCGGAAGATCGGGCGGCGTCACCTTCGTCCAGTTCTTGCCGCCGTCACGGGTCACCTGGACGACGCCGTCGTCGGAACCGGACCAGATCACGTTGCCGTCAATGGGAGAGGGCGCGAGGGTAAAGATCGTCGCGTAGGTCTCCACGCCGGTCTGATCCAGCGTGATCGGCCCGCCTGAAGGTCCCAGCGTCGACGGATCGTGACGCGTCAAGTCCGGGCTGATCCGGGTCCAGGTCTGACCTTCATTGGTGGATTTCCAGACGTGCTGCGACGTCACATACAAGGTCTTCGGATCCGTCGGCGCAATCACGATCGGATAGGTCCACTGGAACCGCTCGGTGATGTCCCCGGACGAGAAGCCCATCGGGTTGTCGGGCCAGACGTTGACCGCGCGGCGTTCGCCGGTGCGACGGTTGATGCGGGTCAGCAGACCGCCGTAGCTGCCGGCGTAGAACACGTCGACGTCCTTCGGATCCGGTGCGATGTATCCGCTCTCGCCGCCCCCGACCTCGTACAGCGCGCCGTCGCCGTTGCTTGAGACACAGGCGGTCGAGTTGTCCTGCTGGGCACCGCAGACGTGATAGGGCACGTGCGCGGTGGTGAAGACGTTGTAGAACTGCGCCGTCGGATAGTCCTGATCCGTCCACGTCTCGCCGGCGTTCACGGAGACGTTCCCGCCGCCGTCGTTGCTGTTGATCATGCGCTTGTTGTCGTTCGGCGCGATCCACAGATCGTGGTTGTCACCGTGGGGCACGCGAAGACCCCGCACGGTCTTGCCGGCGTCGGTGGAACGATAGATTCCGGTGTTGAGGATGTAGACGGTGTCCTTGGTCTGGGGATCGGCGTAGATGCGGCTGTAGTAAAAGGCGCGCTGACGCAGCCGCCGGTCGTCGTTCACGAGCTTCCACGTCGAGCCTGCGTCGTCGGATAGAAAGACGCCGCCTTCCACAGCTTCCACAATCGCGTAGACGCGGGACGGATCGGCGCCTGACACTGAGACGCCCACCTTGCCCCAGATCGATTTCGGGAGGCCGGTATTCTTCGTGAGCTCCGTCCACGTCTGGCCGCCGTCGGTCGTTTTGAACAGGCCGCTGCCCGGTCCACCGCTCGACAGCGAGTGCGGCGTGCGAAAGACTTCCCAGAGTCCCGCATAGAGCGTGTCGGGGTTCTTGGGGTCCACGGACAGATCGACCGCGCCGGTCTTGTCGTCGCGAAAGAGCGCGCGCGTCCACGTCTTTCCACCGTCGGTCGATTTGAAAACGCCGCGGTCGGGGTTTGGACCATACGGATTCCCAAGCGCGGCGACGTACACGATGTCCGGGTTGGTGGGATTGATGCGGATGCGCGAAATCGTCTGCGTTTTTTCGAGCCCGACGTGAGTCCACGTCGCACCGCCGTCGGTCGACTTGTAGACGCCGTCACCCTGAATGACGTTGCCGCGCAGCTCGGTTTCGCCCATGCCGACGTACACGACGTCGGGATTCGACTCCGATACCGCGACCGCGCCAACCGACGAGGTCTTGAAGAAGCGATCGGACACCGGCCGCCACGTCTGTCCTCCATCGGTCGTCTTCCAGAGTCCTCCACCGGTGGCGCCGAAGTAGTACTCCAGCGGACGGCTCGAGCTGCCCGCGACGGCCTGCGACCGGCCGCCCCGCGCGGGACCAAGTGAGCGCCAGCGCAGGCCGGCGAGGAGCGCGGGGTCGATCCCTGCAGCCGGTTGCGCAGCGGCGGCGGCCGCCTGCGCGTGAACCGCGGGTGAATCCGGAAGCGAAAACGGCAGCGCACCCAGCAGGAGCGCGCATACGCCCGCCGCGGCGCGCCAGGGGAACGTCGTCCGGCGCATGATGTTTGCCTCCACTATTTCGGCTCGTAGATCGAGTCATGCTAGTCGAAGCCGCGCGGCTTCAACAACAGCACGCCCTACCTCGACCGTCATGGTCACACTGAGGGTAGCGCGTGACACAGGGTGCGAACCTCGACCGCATACTTCGAATCGAAACGGGCGAAATCAGCTCGGCACGGCTTGTGCTCCCGCGTCAGGCAGGAGGGGCAACGATGCTCTTTACGATTGCGGTGATTCTGCTCGTGCTGTGGCTGCTCGGACTCGTCAGCGGTTACACGCTCGGCAACTTCATCTACGTCCTGCTGGTGATCGCGCTGGTGCTCTTCGTGGTCGGGTTGGTCAGCGGTCGCAGGACGGTCTGACCCGTCGGGCCGCGCATCGACGGCCGGGGCGGGGTCGGGAGACCCCGCCCGTCAGACGACCGGTTCAAGGACAGCCCGTCGACCGGTCAATCGTTTGGCCGGCAGCCAACGAATTGGCCGATTCGGAGCCTTCCGACGACCGTGAGCCATGCAGATTTCTTAGTGAATCTGCATGCATTACATAATTCCAATTGGGAACGCTTGTTGCTCAAGGGCGTGAGCACTTCCGCTTTCGCGCGCGGTGCCACGCGGCTCAGTCTGTTCGCCCGTTGGTCGCTGCGTGGCCTCGGAATGCCCGGCCGTATTCCGGGTCCGGCGGGAGGCAGTAGACAGCAGGTGGCAGGCGTGCAGATTCCGGTCACCTCCGGGCCGGAACGGCCCCCAGCTCGCAGCGCTGGCCCCGCACTCAGGCTTTGCCTGCTGTCTACTCTCTTCCGTTCGCCCTCCTGCCTCTTCTGAGACTCCTCACCTCGCATTTTTCTCGCAGCCGAAGCTCGAGTAGACATGTGTCGCTCCGTGCACGAAACCACTTCATGACTGACAGCTCGCGGACCATACTCTCTTGATGGGTCGTGTCGAACATATCTGGCTCAAGCGGGCGCATCGGGGGCCGATGGATGCCGTCCGCTCGGCGGCGCTTGTCGAGGGCCGCGGGGTTCGCGAGAGTGCGAATTACGGCGGCCGGCGCCACGTCACCATCATCGCCAGCGAGCGGTGGTCAGAGTTGATGAATGAACTCGGAGCGTCGATCGAACCGTCCGCGCGTCGCGCGAACCTGATGGTGTCGGGCCTGAACCTCGAGAACTCCGGTGGGCGACGTCTGCTCGTTGGTGAATGCACGCTCCTCATCGGCGGCGAGACGCGGCCGTGCGAGCGAATGGAAGAAGCGCTGACGGGTCTTCAGGAAGCGATGCGAAGCCGCTGGGGAGGCGGCGCGTGGGCCGAGGTCGTACTCGGAGGATCGATCGCAGTTGGTGATGACGTGCAGTGGGATCCGCCGCTACTCGGGTAGATCGTCGTTCTGCTCGTCGTCACCCCACGGGCTGGGCTGAGGCCCCGGCACGATGCCCGCGATGTCCGGGTCTTCGCCTTCCGCGGTCCGGGGAGTCGTCGACCGGCGGCTCTTGGCTTCTTCCCGACGCCGGACTTTTTCTTGTTGACGCTCCTGCTTCGCGCGCTCGCGAGCCCGCTTCTGCTGTGTCACCTTCGTGCGGTTGGCCATAGACGGAGTCCTATCCTTGTGGAATCAGGGCGACGGTAACGCGCGACCACTCACGGACAGCGGCGCGCAGCAGATGCGGAGCGTCGTGCCGTGGCGCTGGCACGCACAATGAGCATATCACGCGCCGACGGCGCCCCGCGTCGTCGCACACTCCGCGGGAGATTCGCTACGATGGCGTCTGCCGCGACGGGGAGAAATCATGAGCAACGTGCGAGGTCTTCACCATGTCACCGCAATCGCAGGACCGGCGCAGGAGAACCTGGATTTCTACGCCGGTGTTCTCGGCATGCGGCTGGTGAAACGGAGCGTCAACCAGGACGATCCGGGTACTTATCACCTGTTCTACGCGGATGCCGAGGGACATCCGGGCACGGATCTGACCTTTTTTCCCTGGTCGCAACTGGCGCCTTCCCGAGACGGTCATGGCTTGAGCGTCGAAGTCTCGCTGACGGTACCGCCGGATAGCCTGACGTTCTGGCGCGACCGACTGCGCCATTACGGCACTCAAACCGGTGACCTCGAAACGCGCTTCGGCGATCGCGCCTTGCCGCTCGTCGATCCGCACGGTCTTCGCGTCGCACTCGTCGAGCGCAGCGACGCGCTGCGGCGGTCTTTTTCTCCGTGGGAGGACAGCCCGGTGCCAGTGGAGCGGCAGATTCGCGGTCTCGACAGCGCGCGCTTGCGAGAGCGAGACCTGACGGTAACGACCCGGTTCCTGACCGAGGTGCTCGGCTTCACGCACCTCGCGACCGAGAGAGGCTGGCATCGGTACGGAGTTGAAGGCGGCGGATCCGGTACGGACGTCGACGTGCAGGAGGCGTCCTCGGCGCGTCGAGGGGCCTGGGGTGTCGGCAGCGTGCATCACCTTGCGTGGCGCGTGGACGACGACGCGCATCAGGCAGCGGTGCGTCAGCTCATAGATGACGCGGGAGCACGGCCCACACCTGTCATCGATCGCTTCTGGTTCAAGTCGGTGTATTTCCGCGAGCCGGGCGGAGTCCTCTTCGAGCTTGCGACCGAAGGTCCAGGGTTCAGCGTGGACGAGGATCCCGCGCACCTTGGCGAATCGCTCGTTCTTCCGCCGTGGCTCGAACTACACCGCGCCGCGATTCAGTCAATGCTGCCGGCTCTTACGCAGCCGGCGCTGAAAAGCACCCCATAGGCATCGGAATCAACGCGCGGCGATCTTCTCGATCCAGATCGCGAAGCGGTCCATGAACGTCTTGAGGAAGCTCCTACCTTCGCAGTCGGCACAGCTGTCCTCGGAAGGGCACGGACGAAACAGGCTCATGGCACCTCGTTTCCCAAGCCCATCATTTCAAGTGCAGCAAACCTGGGAGATAAACAGCTGAGTGGCGGAGGTACCCGTCTTGCCTGATCTCTGAGCCTGCGGCGAAAG
>DATAEK010000340.1:0-6565 GCA_036258055.1 Vicinamibacterales bacterium | reverse complement strand
GTGCGGATCGAGATCCCGCTGCCTCCGGACGTCATCCTGGCGGACGATCCGACCCGCAGGAGCGTGATCTTGAACCGCGGCACGCCCACGACACTGAACACGCCCGCCCTGGATCCCATGCTGATGTACGACACGCGTGAGCCGAACCTGGAACTGCAGGCGTTCAATGCCATCCACGGTCACGCGCAGAACACACGTGAACCCACGGCGCTGGAGCTGGATCTCATCAAGGAGTTTCAGCGAACGGATTCGCGCTTCTTCTCCTCCGAGGCGCTGCGAGCCTTTGCCAACGACGGTCCTCCGCCGCAACTCCCGCCCGGCACCACTGAGTCCGAACAGCGCGGGCGCGCGATGTTCGACAACGTGCCTTTCGATGGCGTGACGACCAGAGGCATCTGCAATACGTGTCACTCGGGACCGATGCTTAACCGGTTCGCCCCTGGCAACCCATTTGGGGGTCCTCCTGGTGGTCGCCGCGCTGGTATTGGAATTAACGAGAGAAATCTGATCGGCAACCCTCTCTATACGTTCATCGTCACGAATCCAGACGGAACTGTTGTCGTTGTCACTACACCCGACCCGGGAGCGATGCTGAACGATCCGCCGCCGAGCGCGCCTCCCGGAGTACCGACGCCGCCGAGGTCGTTCTTCGCGAACCTGTTCAAAATCCCAACGCTCTGGGGCGTCAAAGACACCGCTCCGTACTTCCACGACAACTCTGCCAAGACACTCGAAGATGTCGCGGAACACTACGCCTTCTTCTTTCTCACAAGTCCGAGTACACGGGGGTTCATATTCACGGAACAGGATCAAGCCGACATGGTGGCTTTCCTGAAGCTACTGCGTTGACTGACGCAACGATGTCAGCTTCGACCCGCCGTGGAGCCGATTTGGCTGAGCGGACATGGGAGTCAGGCGCCCGCGCCGGGAACGACCGTTCAGGTGAGCCGTTGGACTCTCTCGCCATCGACGGCTCGGCGTGAGGACCGTCGAGGGGAACAGGAAGGGGAACAGGGCCTCGCGCGAGGTGTTCCCCCCACCCGATGCCGGCGTGCTGCCTTGGAGGATGGTTTCGCGTCGGGCGCGCGATATTTCAGCCGTGAGCTGAAATCATTGCCCGCTGTCGGTTTGCGACCACACTGGCCGGGCGGCGATCTATGCCGCCCCGCTGTCGCTCACCTGCAGACAGCCCCGCACTTCAGGGCGGCCGTGGCGTGAGCGACCACGCAAAATGGCGACTTGGCCTGCCACTCCTGCGGCCACGGACGTGGTCGCTCACGCCACGTTGAAGGGCGACGGCGACCTGTGCCGGGGCGCTCGGTTCGCTGTACACGCGAGAGTTTCGACGCGTGATCATCAATCACACTTGAGTGATTTCTCGACCGGTTCTTCGCACCGATCTTCAGATTCCGACGGAAACGGCTGACGCCGCGAGGGGAGCCGCGACAGCCGCGGTGGTTGTCGTCGAAAATCGGAGCCTGAATGACGACGACTCGGCGGAACACAGCCGCCAACAGCAAGGAAGTCCCGCCGTCGGATCCGTCACGGCGCGAGCCACTTCCAGTGAATGCCTCGCGCGTTACGGCGGACGGCGCTTTGTGCCGGCCGTTGCTCGCCGCTCGCAGTGCCGGCTTCCAATGGGGGGCGTGAGCGCCCCCCGGTTTCGACCCCGACCCCGGCCCGGAGGGTTGCGCACGCCCCGATGCCCGTGCGGGACGCCACACCTCGGTAGCGCGGAGAACCCTGTGGGTCGCGGCGTCCCTCACGCTCGCGACCGTCGTCGCAGTCGCTGGGTGGCTCTACTGGCGCGCAGCCGCGCCCGTGCCCACCGGCGTCACCACGACCGTGGCGATCCTTCCGTTTCGTAGTCTGCCCGACAGTGCCGATGGTCAGCTGCTCGAGCTCGGTCTCGCCGACGTCTACATCAGTCGGCTGAACCAGCTGCCGGACGTCCGCGTGCTGCCACTCTCGGCCACCGAGCGCTGGCGCAGCGACGATCCGCGGGAAGTGGGCCGGACGCTCGGTGCCGATCGAGTGCTCACCGGTACCCTGCAGCGGGATCGGAATCGCGTTCGTGCGAGCGTCCAGCTCCTGTCGATCTCGGAGGACCGCACGATCTGGTCCGACACGTTCGACGCCGATGCGACGAGCGCTTTCTCTATCCAGGACGCCGTCGTGGCACGGGTGCTGCTGGAAATCGCGCCGCAGCTCTCGTCCAGCTCGCGCAGCCGGCTCATCGAACCTGGCACCCGCAACAGCGAAGCGTACGAGAGTTACCTGCGTGGCCGGGGCCATGCCGCACACATCACGGGCGCCGACCTGGCCCGCGCCGCCGAGTCGTTCCGCCGTGCGGTGACGCTCGACCCGGATTACGCGGACGCGTGGGCCGCTCTCGGGGCAGTGTACCGCCGCCTCCCTCTGGCTGGCGAAGTTGAGCCGAAGGAGGCATTCACCGAGGCCGCGAGTGCGGCGAAACGCGCGCTCGAGCTAGCACCTGAACACGCCGAGGCGCTGTCGGTGCTCGGGACCGTCGCCTTCTGGTACGAGTGGGATTACCCGCGCGCAGAAGAACTACTGCGCCGTGCCGTCACCCGGCAGCCAAGCAACGCTGAATCGCACGTGTCTCTGGCACATCTGCTGTCGAATCTCGGCCGGCACGACGAAGCGCTCTCGGCGGTTGGTCAGGCACGCAGCCTCGATCCGAACTTGCCGATCGCCCGATCGCTCGAGGGTCAGTTTCTCGTCATGGCGCGGCGATACGACGCGGCGCTCGCGCAGTTGGATTCGACCGTGGAAATCGCCCCCCGGTTTGTGCAAGGGCACGTGATGCGTGCCTACCCGTTAATCGCCTTACGACGTTACGACGAGGCGATTCGCGAATGCGACATCGCCCGCGAGCTCGAAGACCGCATTCCCCGTTTCGGCTCGGTTAGGGCACGTGTGTTTCCCAGCGCCCTGCGTGCCTACGCGCTCGCCATGGCAGGCCGACGAGCGGAGGCCGAGGCGGCGCTCGAAGGAATTCGCCGACAGGACCGAGAGACGCGGGTGCGGCCGGTAAACGTTGCACTCGTGTTGCACGGGCTGGGACGTGACAGTGAGGCGCTCCAAGAATTGAGTCGGGCCGTGGATGGTCGCGATCCCGCCGTGACGTTCCTCGGCGTCGATCCGAAATGGGACGAGCTCCGCGCATCGCCAGTGTTCCAGGCGCTCCTATCGCGCGCGAATCTGCTCGAGGTTTCCAATCGCGTGCTCGGTAGCCGCGCACGCTCGACCGGGCAGTGATCTGAACGACGAGAACCGGCTGCGGTTTTAGCGCGTCCTACACGATGCCGAGTTGACGGGCGCGGAGAGCGGCCTGGGTGCGATCGCGGACGTCGAGCTTGGTGAGGATGTTGGTGACGTGGTTCTTGACGGTGCCTTCGGCGAGGTTGAGGCGATCGGCGATTTCCTTGTTCGAGGCGCCGCTGCCGAGCAGGGAGACGATTTCGCGCTCGCGGGGCGAGAGGGGCAGCACCAAGGCTTCGGCCTTCGGGCCGCCCGCCTCCATCAAGCGCGCGAAGGCGGCAACCACGCGGCCGGTCACGGTGCTCTGCAGGAACGATTCGCCTCGCGTGGCCGCCTGGATCGCCGAGACGAGCGTCTCCGACGACACGTCCTTCAACAGATATCCCGCGGCGCCGGCTCTCAGCGCGCCGAACAGGTTCGCATCGTCATCGAACGTGGTCAGGACCAGCACCGGGATTTCGGGGCAACGCTCGCGGAGGCGGGCCGTCGCCTGGATCCCGTCGACCTTCGGCATGCGCAGATCCATCAACACGACGCTCGGCCGCAACTGCTCGACGAGGGCGACCGCTTCGTCGCCATTGGCCGCTTCGCCGACGACGTCCATGTCGGGCCGGGTCGACAGCAGCGTCCGAAGCCCCTCTCGAAACAGCGCCTGATCGTCAGCGATGATGATGGTGGTGGTCACGCTGGCAGCTCGACGTAGAGCGTGAAGCCTTCGTTGGGCGCCATGCGGTAGCTCGCGCGGCCCTTCAACTGCTCGGCCCGCTCGCGGATCCCTCGCAGCCCGAAGCCGGTTCCCACCGTCTCCTCGACCGCGCCCTTGCCATCGTCATGAACGCGGAGCTGCACCAGGCCGTCGTCGCGGAACGTCAGCTCGATCTCGACGTTCGCAGCGTTGGCGTGCTTGCGGACGTTGGTGAGCGCTTCGAGCGTGGTGCGATGCAGGGCGAGCGCGACCGCGGCGCTGACCGGGCGCGGCGTGCCCAAGATCGTCAAGGCGACGCTGAACCGCTCGTCGCGCACCGAATCGACGAGCGACGCGATCTGTTCGGCGATGCCATCGACGCTGCCCTCTTCGCGCAGCGCCTTCACGGACTGGCGCACGGCCGTGAGCCCGTCCTTGGCCAGCGCCTGCGCGCGCGTCACCGCCAGCATGCCGCGTTCCGGATCGCGGCCGATGACCGCGCGCGCGGCTTCGAGCTGGACGTGAATCACCGTCAGGTAATGTCCCAGCGTGTCGTGGATCTCGCGCGCCATGCGGTTGCGCTCGTTCGCGGCGGCGAGCTGTGCGACTTCGGCAGCCAGCGCTTCGGTGCGCTGCCGCGCCTCACGTTCGCGTTGCGCGACGCCGACGTAGACGACCACGAACACCACGGCCGCCGTCGCCTGGGCGATGTTGCGCAGCCAGTGCGGCCATGCCGGCACCCACGACAGGTTGCCGCTGACGCCGGCGATGACGAGGATGCACATCCCGGCGGCCAGCACGCGCGGCAGCAGGACGACCGCCTGCGCGGCCAGCGGCAGCAGAATCAGCGGCAGGCTGCCTTCCCACGCCAGCGTGTTGATGCGCATGCCGATCGCGAACTCGATCAGCAGGTACGCCAGCGAGATCGGCACGCTGCTGCGCCGGCGGGCATAGTCGAATCCCCAGATTCCGAGCACGAGATACAGGCTGCTGAGCGGCAGCAACTGCGGCCACGCCACCTCCCGCATCATCGCGGTCCGCGGCGTCAGCGCGATCAGCGTGACGTACGCGGCCGCGATCACGGCCACGAACGTCCGGTAGCCGACGATGGCGTCGCTGTCCGAGGTGAAGTTGGACGGCCAAGGTGTCACACCGGACAGTATCCGCCGAGCGCCAGTCCTCGACAAGGCACGATGACCAATTCATGACTTCCGGCACATGTCTCGTGCCAAGGCGATGCGTACCATGCACACATGAACAACACAATGCTTCGCGCAATCGTCGGCGTGTTCGTTGTCGGATTCCTCTCACTGTCCGTGTCCGGACAGGCGCAAACGGAAAAGGTATCGCTGCAGGCGGAGTTGCTGAAGGACTGGATCGGGCTCAACGAGACGATGCACAAGATCGCCGCCGAAATGCCCGCGGACAAGTACGGTTTCAAGCCCACGCCGGCACAGCAGACCTTCGGCGAGCGCACCGTCCACGTCGCTACCACGAACGTCTACTTCCTGGGCCTGCTCGGCGGGACAGCAACGAAACCCACAATCGATCCCAAGGCGACGAGCAAAGACGCCGCGCTCAAAGCCCTGGACGATTCGTTCGATTACGGCGCCGCGATCCTGAAACAGCAGACCGACCAGACCCTGCTGCAGTCCGTCGCCTCGGCCCCCAAGTTCATGGGCCCCTCCTCACGGGCGAGAATCATCGCGTTCCTCGCGGGCCACACCTGGGACATCTACGGACAGATGGCCGTGTATCTGCGCTTGAATGGCCAGGTGCCGCCGGCGAGCCAGAAAATGTAGCGCATGCGTACCACTCACTCCATGACAGTCATTTCAAAACCTCGCGGCAGAGCAATGCGCGCTACGGCGAACGAGCGCGCGAGTAAGCCCACACGAGCGGAGCGGGGATCGCGGGGCCCCCGCGCGCGAGTGTGTAAGGGAGTCCGAGGGGCGAAGCCCCTCGGAGTGAGCAAGACAATGCCTCGCGCAATCGTCGGTGTGTTCGCGTTCGGACTCCTCTCACTGTCCGCGTCGGGACAGGCGCAAACAAGAAATGTGTCGGTGCGAGTGCCGGCGGAACCGATCACGATCGCCATGACCGCTGATAACTGGCAGACCAAGGAGAACGCGGAGTTCCTTCGGCAGCTGGGTTTCTTCCACGGCCTGATGCGACTGAACAACGGCAATGCGGTACTCAAAGGCATCACGTTCAGCGACGGAACGATCGAGTTCGACGTGAATACGATCGGGCGGGGCGCACCCGGAATCGCCTTTCGTCAGCAAGACGACGATACCTTCGAGCTCGTATACCTCAGGCCCGATCCGAACTGTCCGGCCTTCCGGGCCTGCATCCAATACGCGCCGCAGACGCATGGGGTCCTGCTCTGGGACCTGTTTCCGCAATATGAAAACCGGGCGCCGCTTCGGGAGAACGGGTGGAACAACATCAAGATGGTCGTATCCGGCCGACGGATGAATGTGTTCGTGAACGATGCCCCATCGCCCACACTGGAGGTCGGCAGGCTGGAGGGGGATGCGATGAAAGGCGGCCTGCGACTGCAGGGACCGGGCACGTTCGCAAACATGGTGATTA
>DATAEK010000337.1:0-14407 GCA_036258055.1 Vicinamibacterales bacterium | reverse complement strand
CGCCACCTGTTTGACGACGCCGATGCCGATCGGCCCGAGGCCGACGTGCATCACCTTGATAGGTCCTGAACCTGCTGCCATGGATGCTCCTGAAGTATGAGAACGATCCGTGGATTATACCCGTCGCACCGAGTCGATCGCGGCAGGCGCGCCCCGCAGGAGCGGAGCGGGGCGAAGGGGTCCCCGCGAGCGACGGCGATAGGGGGTCCGGCGGGGCGAAGCCCCCCGGTTCAGAAATCGAAGCGGGTCGACACCCCAAACGAGCGCGGCTCGTTCGTGAGAAAACCGATCCGGGCGCGCGTGCCACGCTCGCGGTCGAGCGACAGCAGCGCGCGCTCGTCCGTGATGTTGTTGATGTAGAACGCAATATCCCACGCATTGCGACGGACTCCGACACGGAGGTTCAGCAGGTCGTACGCGGGCAGCTCCGGGTCGTAGGTGAACGTGCTTTGCGTCAGCGGCCGCCCGATCGTGTTCGCCCCGAACGACAGCAGGTTGAGCGTACCGAGATCCGTCTCGTCGCCAACCTGTGTGAAACGCGAGCCCATGTGCTGATACGTCCCGGTCACGTACCCGAGCATCCCTGGCTTCACTTCCCATTGATACGTCGCTGCAGTGGCGAGCTGGAAATCGGGTACCGTCGGCAATCGGCGACCCTTCTCGATCCCTGAGACGACGGTGACAACGCCGCTCGGGTCTGTCGAGGTGAGCGTCGAGCGAAGCTCGGAATTGTTGGCGACCATCGAGATCGCGAAGTCGAAGTTACGGTTCGGGGCGGCGTCGAACTCGATCTCGACGCCCGCGCTGCGGGCTTTCGGCACGTTGAACACCACGCGCGACGAGCACGAGCCGGCGGTGACCGTCGCCTGGAGATCGTGAATGTCCAAGTAAAAGCCGGACACGCTGAATCCACCCATGCCGTTCCACACGCGCGACTTGACGCCGCCTTCGTAGTTCCACACCTTCTCGTCTTTCCAGGTGTCGCGTCCGCCGAACGTCACGAGATCCTGCGGCGTGCACAGGGGCACGTTGAGCGGATCGTTGATCCCGCCCAGCCGGAAGCCGCGGGACAACTGTCCGTTCAGGTAGGCGCCGTCCGACAGCTTGTAGGTGGCGATGAGGCGGGGCGCCACGCCGTTGGCGTCGGTCGAACCTGGCTGCGACACGACCCCGGTGCCGACGTCGTTTTCCAGGACAAAGAACCCGTCGAAGACCTGCTCTTTATCTTCGCTGAAGTGATAGAAGCGCAGGCCACCAGTGACATTGAAGTTATCCGTCAGCGACAGCGTGCCCTCGCCGAACAGGGCGAACTGATTGAGGTTGTAAGCGAGGTCGGAGAAAAACAGCGTGTCCTTGGGCGCACGCAGGCCCTGCGACTTAATGCCTGTCAGATCGGTGAAGCCGGTGACCGGCAGGTCCTGGCCGTAGTCGCGGTCTCCATGGCTGAAGAAAAAGCCGGCCACGAAGGGGAACTTCTTCGGGCCGCCCGAGAAGCGCAGCTCCTGCGTGAAGGACTTCGCCGTCGTCGCATCGTTCAACGGCGCGTTGAGCGTGTAGGCCTGCTCCGACACCGCGTAATTGCCGCCGGTGATGCTCGCGGTGAGCGCGGTCGCGTCTCTGATCACCAGGATGTCGCGGTAGGTGTACGACGTAATCGACGTGATCAGACCGTGCTCGAGCTTGTAATCCAGGTTCAGATCGGTGAGCACGAAATCGTCGGTGTACTTCTCCTCGAGCTGCGTGAACTGCTCGCGCTTGCCGAGCGTCACCGACGGCCGTGACGTCGTGTAGGGATTGCCGAGAATGTTGAAGATGTCGTTGCGGTTCCAGCCGTCGGCCTGGACGCGCTGGTACACAATCCGCGGCGTGATCGTGAAATGGTCACTGGCCATGATGCGGGCCGAGCCGCGCACGCCAGTGCGGAAGCCGTCGTTGACGTTCTCCTTCACCGACAGGTTCGGCTGAACCGCGTCGATGAACCCGGGCGTGCGATCGAAGTACGATGCCACGCGGACAGCGGCCTTGTTCCCGATCGGCACATTGAACCCGAACTTCGCATCGCCGGCCGGACTCCCATCGGTAACGCCTGCGATGCCGAGCTCGGCGAACGCTCTGGTCACGCCGATCTCCGGTTGATTGGTGATGTACCGCACGGTTCCGGTCAGGGACCCGGAACCGAACAACGTGCCCTGCGGGCCGCGAAGCACTTCGACGCGGTTCGTGTCGAACAGATCGAGATCCGGCGTGAAGAGCGACATCGAGACGACCGACTCGTCGAGGTAGATGCCGACCTGTTCCTTCACTCCGGGTTGATCGCGCACGATCTGCCCGGCGGACACGCCGCGGATTGCGACCTGGCTCTGGCCTGGGCCGAGATTCTGCACTGTCAGACCGCCAACGTTCGCCGCGACGTCTTCGATGTCGTCCACTCCGCGCTTGCGGAGCGTCTCCTCAGGCACCGCGGCAACCGAGAACGGCACATCGAGCAGCGTCTGCTCGCGTTTGGTGGCCGTGACCGTAATCTCCTCGCTGATCATCGTCTCCAGCGTGAAGTCAGCCGGCTTCATCTCGCCGGACGTGACCTCGACGGTCTGCGTGCTGCTGCGAAATCCGGGGAATGCCGCGGTGACGAAGCAGGAGCCGGGCGGCATGGCAATGGTGAAACTGCCGTCGGTCCCTGTGGTGGCGGACTTGGAATCCCTGGTTGTTCGATTCGTCGCGGTGACCGTCGCGCCCGCGATCGCGAGACCGGTCGCATCACGGACGACGCCGGTGATCTTGATTTCTGTTTGGGCTGCAGCTTGCGAGATGGAGATGAGGGAAACGAGCGCGACGCTGAGAGCGAGCCTCAAGGTCATGACCGGGCTCCTTTTCAGGATGTCAGATGACCAATGGCGAATGGGAGCAACAGGAACAACCTTCTGTCACTCCCATTCAGGCAGCGGCTTGGCCGCTGCCTATTGTGCGTAGTTGATACGCCCAGCTCGAGGTTGTCAAGAAAAGACCGGCGGAATCACGCACGGTTTTGCACGAATCGTGCGAGCGCGAAGAACGGATCAGGTGAGAGGTCTTCGCGAACCTGGCGCGACACGATTTCTCCGATCGCAGGGCCCATCTTGTACCCGTGCCCGCTGCCGCCGCCGACGATCCAGAGATCGGGCAGTTCGGGGTGACGATCGATGATGAAGTTGCCGTCCGGGCTGTTCTCGTACTGACACACCTCGGCCCCGAGCAGCGGCGCATCCGCCAACGCGGGAAAACGATGGCTCACGAACGCGCGCATCGCGCGCTCGCCGTCGGCTGACGGGTTGCGATCGCCGTCAGTCGGATCGAACTCGGGCCCTCGCGCATCGTCTGCCACTTTGAAGCCGCGGTACAGGTTGCCGGGAATCCCGTATACGAAACGATCACCGGCTTCGACCCACACCGGCATCCGTGACTCGATGAATCGATCGTCGCCGGCCGGCGTGCCGAAGTAATAGACCTCCTGCCGCGTGGCCTTCACGCGAGAGCCAATCACGTCGGGGAATACCCGGCCAAGCCACGGTCCGCACGCGAAGACGTAACGGTCCGCCCGAAGGCTGGTGCCGTCACTCAACGACACATCCGGCCGCCGGCCGTCTGCCCTGACCGAAACGACGGCAACCTGACGGTAGGTCCCTCCGATCCGGACCAGCTCCCGCGCAACGGCATCGCACGCGTGCCTGGCCAGGAGGTAGCCGCCTTCGTGCTCGAGGTAGACCTTTGTGATCCCGTCAAAACTGACCTGGGGCCAGCGTCTCGCCGCGGTTGCGGCGTCCATTTCTTCGTAGGCGAGTTTCAGGTCACGCAACGCTGGAAGTGACTGGCGCACGTACGTGTCGTCGGTCACCGTCATCCACAGGACGCCGGTCCGCCGGTAGAACTGTTCGCCATTGCCGGTTCGATCCCAATCGCTCCAGAGCGTGAGCGCCCGCGCCGCCATCTCGACGTATCGCCGGGTCGGTCCGTAGATCGTCCGGATGACTCGTGTCTCGCCACCGGAGCTCGCGCGAGCGTTGCCAGGACCCCACGCATCCAGGAGCGTCACCTCCGCGCCCGCGCGACGCAGGTGCAGCGCCGTCCATCCCCCGAAAGCACCGGCGCCAACGACCGCGACCCGGAGCGGCGCACCCCGCTGGACGCTCACGGCCACGGGAAGGACCACGGACGATTTCAGCAAGTCACGGCGGGATAGCCTGTGCATCGGGGACCTCTCCGCTGTCCGCTATCCGTGGGGCGGATAGCGCGACGCCCGAGACCAGAAATAGTGAGGTGGATGGAATCAGCCACTGGCTCGTGTTGGTCGGTGGTCAACGCCTCGGACACGGCCCGACTATAATCCCCCGCGTGCCCCAAGCCGCGTCGACCGACGTGCGCGATCGCCACGCCCCCTTGACCCATAGGCGTTCGGTGAGAGCGCTCGCGGTCCTGTCCATGCTGGCAGTCGTCGGGCTTCTTGCTTTCTGTGGACTCTGGATCGCGGAGCTGCTGCTCGAACGCTCCTTTGCAGACAGTTTGTACAAGGAGGTCCGTCGACGCCCTCCGCACCCGTTTCTTCAGGTGATGCCCAGCGGGCAGGTCGACCACGTGAATGATCAAGGCTTTCGTGGTGATCCAATCACCCTCGACAAGTCGGCGAATTCTCTCCGCATCTTCACGTTGGGCGGATCGACGACGCTGGGCGTGTCCAACCCGTACCAGGAGAGCTACCCCTACTTGTTGCAGCAGGAACTCCGCTCGCGCCATCCTGGCGTGAACATCGAGGTACAGAATGCCGGGTCAGCCTGGTACACGACTGCGCATTCCCTCGTGAACTACGAGCTGCGCGTGCGGCGTTTTCGACCAGATGTGATCGTCTTCTTCGAGGCAATCAACGATCTGACACGCAGCTTTGCGCCGCCCTGGTATTCCGTCCGCGACTTCGCACCCGACTACTCACACTATCTTGGACCGTACGCCAGGTTCGCCGGACCGCAAACCGAGTTCATCGATTCGTCGACCTGGCTCGCCATCCACGCCGCGAAGCGTGCCGTCGGGGAGGATCCGAATCCGTTCAATCAGCGCGATCCCGACAACGTCGCCCGGATTGCCGCGCGCCTGCGTCCGAACGATTCGCCCGATTTCCGCAGTCTACCCAGCTACCGAGAGTTCTATCAGACGCTCATCGACGCAGTCAGAGCCGACCATCATACGCTCCTGCTCGCTTCACAGCCCTTCATCTACCGAGCCGACCTGTCCGCGGAGGAGCACCGGCTCCTGTTTTTCGCGCCGTTGATGTGCGCGGACCACGGTACGTATCCATCACTCCCGGCCATGATCAACGGCATGCGGCTTTACAACCAGGCCGCACGGGAGCTGGCTCGAACCAATCACGTGCCCTTCCTCGATTTTGAAGCGAACGTGCCAAAAACGACGGGTTTCTTTTCGGACGACGTACATCTGCGGCGTCCTGCGAATGAGATCCTTGCGAGGATGGTGGCAGACGCCGTCGACGCCGAGGGAATCGTCGACGCTGTCGTGGGCAGGCCACGCGGAGATATTCGCGGGGTGCACTGAGGCAGTCCTTCTAACGCGCCGGCAATTCGGCACAGACAATCCTCAGCAAATCGATCACCTCCTGGTGTCCGCGCCGAGTCGCCCACGCGAGGGTGTCGGCCACGGCCGATCGTCTGCCAGAGACCCCCGCTAAGGCTACTGCTCGAGCCGGCGGTTCCACACCTGATTCAACCGACCGACGTGCCCGATCCCGAAGCCGAGGCCCGAGCGCCGGGCCACAAACGCCGAACGCCGAGAAGATCCCCATACAGTTCCCATGCGTTTCACAAGATCTCCGCCAGTCCTCTTCCTATCATCCGACACGGTGCGCCAGCGGGTGCATCGGATCGCCGGTTTCCGGCGATTGGGACGCTCGGGACGAACACTGTGGAGGATCGCATGTTCGACAGAATCCGCACGGCGGCGGTAATCATTGCCGTTGGTCTGCTGGCCACGCCAGGCTCTGCGCGAGCCATCGACCCGGTCTTGGAATGGAATCAGGTGGCCCTGGCCGCGACCGTGACGGCTGCGCAGGGACCCAATCCGCAGACGCGCAGCATGGCGATCGTCCACGTCGCCGTGCACGACGCGGTGAACAGCATCACTGGTCAGTACCAGACGTATTTGTCGCTCGGTCCCGCGCCCGTGGGCGCGTCGCCCGAGGCGGCCGTGATTGGTGCGGCCCATCGCGCGCTCATCACGCTCTTCAGCGCCCCATCCCAGGTTGCCATCTTCGACGCGGCACGCACGGCCTCGCTTGCCGGGCACGGGTTGTCAGAGAGCGATCCCGGCGTCGGCTGGGGTGAAACGGTGGCAGGTCTGGTCCTCGCGCTTCGCGGAACCGACGGTGCCTCGGCGGCGCAGTTCGCTTACTCGGCACCCGGTGCAGGCAACGCGGGAGTCTGGCTGCCGGTCGGTGGTGCGGCGCCTGTCCTGCCAGGTTGGGGAAAGGTCACGCCCTGGGTGTTGAGGAGCGCTTCGCAGTTCCTGCCCGACGAGCCTCCCGCGCTCGACAGCGGACGCTACGCGCGCGACTACAACGAGGTGAAGGACCTCGGCGCTGCGACCAACACCACACGCACTGCCGAGCAATCCGATATCGCCCGGTTCTGGCTCGCCTCGCCCTCGCTGATCTGGAGCGCTGCCGCGCGTCAGGTCGTCGAAGCCCGCGGCCTCGACCTGTCCTCTTCCGCCCGCGCGTTCGCGCTGGTCTATCTGGCGGGCGCGGACGCGGGCATCGCCTGCTGGGATGCCAAGTACACGTACAACTTCTGGCGGCCGTTCACCGCGATTCGAAACGGCGATGCAGACGGCAATGACGACACCGTGCCCGATTCAGGCTGGGTGGCGTTTCTGACCACGCCGCAGCATCCTGAGTATCCGTCAGGACACGCCACCAACAGCAGTGCGATGGCCATGATGCTGGCGCTGCTTTTCGGCGATGACCCCGGTGTCAACCTCACCATCACGAGTCCGACGAATGCCGGATTCGTGCGGCATTGGACGACGTTCAGCGAGGGCCTGGACGAAGTGATCGAGGCGCGGATCTACTCGGGGTTCCACTACCGGACGTCCATGGAGACGGGCGCGCGGCTCGGCCGACAAGTCGCACGGTTCGTGAAGAACCACGCGCTCGGTCCAGTTCATGGGCAGGGCAACGACAACAAGGACAAGTGACCGATCGTTGACGGATCGGGGGCTCGGCCTGCGACAATAATGCAGGCCGACCCCGCCTTCCGGACGATGCAGATCAGACCCGCTCAGGAATCCGACTGGCCCGGCATGTGGAGGATCTTCCAGGCCGTCGTCGCCACCGAAACCACCTACGCATTCGCGTCCGATACCAGCGAAGAGGACGCACGCGCGTACTTTCTCGGACCGGGGATCGTGTCGTGGGTCGCAGAAGACGACGGGCGCATTGTCGGGGTGTCCAAGCTGATCCCCAACCGGCGCGACCTCGGATCGCATGTCGCCAACGCGTCGTTCATGGTCGACCCGCGCGCGCAGGGCCAAGGCATCGGCGAAGCGCTCGGGCGGCACTGCCTGCAGGAAGCGAAGCGGGCCGGCTACCTCGCCATGCAGTTCAACTTCGTCGTCGCCACGAACACCGGCGCCGTGGCGCTGTGGCGCAAGCTGGGGTTCGCGATCGTTGGCACTCTACCGAAAGCGTACCGGCATCGTGAGCGGGGACTCGTCGATGCTTACGTGATGCATCGGTTTCTCGATGATGTGACGCTGGCCATCGACGAAGACCCCGTAACAGGAAGATAGAGAGAGCAGGACTTCAACGGTTGACGACACCGTCGATCAGTCGACCTGCGCGCCGCAGTTGATCTTCACCGTCGTGCCAGTCATGCCGCTGGCCCGATCGGATGCGACGAAGGCCGCGACGTTGGCGACCTCTTCCAACGTCGGAAGGCGCCCCAGCAGCGTGGCTTTGGCGATCGCCGACAGGTGTTCATCAGAGGCCCGATGGGCACCATCCGCCTGCTGCCCGACGGCTCGCAGCAACGCCGCCGATTCCGGTACGGCATTCGGCTGCAGACACAGCACGCGGACACCACACGGTCCAAGCTCCGCCGCGAGTGTGCGGGAGATCGCCAGCACTGACGCACAGGCCGGTCCAAAACCCGCCGCCAGCGCCTCATGACCGGCTGGCGCGTTGATCGTCAGGATCACACCTGCACGCTGCCTCGACATGTGGCGGCCCGCGGCCCGGCTGGTGAGGAACACCGTCGTACTCAGCGTGGTAATGGGCAGAAGGAAATCCTCGAGCGAGAGATCGACCAGCGGGACTCCCTGCGTCTCCTCCGAGCCGACCGCGTTGAAGGAAATGTCGATGCGTCCGGCTTTCTTCACGACCGCATCGAGGTGATCCTCGATCGCGCGCTCGTTCAGGGCATCGACCTGCGCGCCCTCGGCGATCCCGCCGGCGGCGGCAATCTTCGCCGCGACATTTGCCACTCCGGCCAGCGTCCGTCCCGCCAGAAAAACTCGCGCACCTTCGCGCGAGAAGGCGCGCGCGACCGCGCCACCGATCGCCCCACCCGCTCCGTAGATCACCGCGTTCTTATGTTGAAGCAGCATGTGTGTATCCCGTGTTGAGCTCCGCGAATGGACGAGGCTGCAATTGTCCCGGCAGCCGATGGTGCGCTGCTGTCAGATCCTTTCGCTCCTTAGTGTCGTGTCGCTAGTTCCCTACGCGACCGACGGCCGCGCCGTTCGACGCACGGGTCGGCCAGTCGAAAACCTGTGATAGCTGGAAGGAATCGGCGTGTCGACAATCAGCGCTACGTCAGCCGAATGAGGCAGGCGTGAAGGAGGATTGTCATGAGACGTTCGATCGCGCCTGTTATCGCCGCCGCAGCCGTGGCCGTCGCGGCGATCGTTGGAAGCCGGCCCGCGACGCTTCGTGCGGCCGGCGACGCGGCCTACGTCGTCAGCCTCCTGCCGCTACTCGGCGGAACGACCAGCCGCGGAAACAGCATCAACAACAGCGGTCTCGTCGCCGGTTACTCCAATCTGGCGGAGAACCAGTATCGCCACGCGGTGATCTGGTCGGCCGACGGGTTGATCGATCTCGGCACGTTCGGAAGCGCCAACAAGCCCAAGAACAGCAGCGTCGTCTGGCCGGTCAAGAACACGCGTGGTGTGATCGTCGGCATTTCGCAGACCGACGCCCCCGATCCGTGGGGCGAGAACTGGAGCTGCTCCGCGTTCTTCCCGCCGGCGACCAGCACGGGCTACAAATGCCTGGGGTTCGTCTGGGAGAACGGCGTCATGCGCCGGCTGCCCACGCTCGGCGGCACGCACGGCTTCGCCGCCGGCGCGAACAATCACGGTCAGATCGTCGGGTGGGCCGAGAACACGGTCCGTGACACGACGTGTACGCCGCCGCAGATCTTCCAGTTCCGCGCGGTCATCTGGGGTCCGAACGGCAATCAGATCGACGAGCTGCCCCTCCTGCCGGGTGACACCTCGAGCGCGGCGACGGCCATCAACGACAAGGGGCAAGTGACGGGTATTTCCGGCACCTGTGACGACGCGATCGGAGGCGCGACCGCGGCGCACGCCGTGGTCTGGGACGGCGGCGTGGTGACGGAGATTCCAAACTTCGGCGGGAAGGAATTCAACACGCCGACCGCCATCAACGAGCACGGCGACGTCGCGGGCTTCGGCAATCACGTCGGCGACGTGATCACCGAGGCGTTCATCTGGAGCAAGGACAAGGGCTTCCAGGGCCTTGGCTTCCTCGACGGTCACGGATTCAGCGAAGCGTTCGGCATCAACAACCGCCGGCAGGTCGTGGGCCTGTCGTGCACCGCGGCGGTCACCGATTGCCGGGCCTTCCTGTGGCAGGACGGCGTCATGGCCGATCTGAACCAGTTCGTCGATCTTCCCCCAGGCGTGGTTCGTTTGACGCATGCGATGGATATCAACGACGACGGGGTGTTCACCGGCAGAGCGATCACCGCGAGCAACACGCTGCCGGCGTACGTGGCGACGCCCGTTCAGCCCGCGGTCCCGCTCGTTGCGCGACGCCGGCATCTGCCGCCGCTCAGCGTTCCGGTCGATGTCGCGAGAGAGATCGTCGGGCCGATTGGACCCGGGCGGGCACGATTGGATCGGCGATAGATCAGACACCCTCAACAGGAGTTCAGGAGAGCAGGAACCAAGAAAAGATCCTCCTGGTCTTCTGTTGAGGCCGACGATGAGCCGTAGCAATCAGCGTTCGCGCCGCACCTGACGCGCAGGTTTGTCCTCGCGCAGACCGACGAACGCCGAGTGACGGAGGTGTCCGTCGGCCGTCCACTCCACGAAGCGGATCTGCGCGACAACGTTCGGCGTAACCCACTGCATCTCGCGCATCTGATCCGGTGTGACGCCGCCGCCCCAGTGGACGGTCTCGCCGCTGGGCAGATCGACGAACGGACATCTCGCGACGTGAAGCCGCTTGATGCGTTCGAAGACCTCTCGCCTGAGATGCGGCGTGAAGCCGGCGCGTACCTTCGCAGCAAAGCGCAGCCCGTCGTCCTCGTGATAGCCGACGATCAGCGCGTCGATCCCGAACGGCCCCGGGCGGTAGCCGCCGACCACGAACTCCTGTTGACGTTCGAGCTTCACCTTGCACCAGGCGCCGCTCCGCAGCCCGGGCTCGTATCGGGAATTCTTCCGCTTCGCGATGATGCCCTCGAGGCCGAGCGCTCTGACCGCGTCGGTGACCTGCGCCGCTGTTCCGGAGAGCGTCTCCGAAATCAGGAGACCCGATTCTCCGATGACGTCCGGCAGGCACTCCCTCCGCTCGTGGAGGGGAAGCCCTGTGAGGTTCTCGCCGTCTACATGCAGGACGTCGAACGCGTAGTAGACGATCGTGTGATCGGGATGAGCGCCACGATGCTGCAGCGCCTGGAATGACGGCACTCCGTCGCGATTCACGGCAACGATTTCTCCATCGAGCAGAACCGTCCGCGCCAGCAGCTTCCGTCCCGCTGCGATGACCCGCGGGTACGCCGCTGACAGATCGCGATCGTTCCGCGATCGCAGTGTGACCTCGGCATCGCGCTTCCTGAGCAGCGCTCGATAGCCATCGAGCTTGACCTCGTAGATCCAGTCGGCGCCCTCGGGGAGCTTCTGGACCAGACGTGCGGTCATGGGCTCGAGAAACCGGGGGAGCGAATGCTGGACTCTGCCCGGCATCGCTTTCACCGGACGCTGACCTGGACCGCCGAACTGACGGCCTGACCCGCCCGATTCGAGACGGTGACGCGGTATTGCCCGGCGTCACCACGGACAGCGCGTTTGATCGAGAGCTCGCGTGTTCGAGCGCCAGTCACCCGTCCATCGTCCGCAATCACGGTCGTGCCGCGACGCCACTGGTAGGTCGCTTCTGGAATTGCGGCGACTGTCACGGCAAGCGAAATAGTCGCTCCGCTCGAGACGGCAGTATGGTCGGGCGCTGAGAGCACGATTGGCGCCATTTCAGGCGTCCAGCCGCCGAGAGCGAACGCGGGATCCCGATACTGCGCGATGATCTCCGCATCCCGAGTCCGATCGAGTTGCCAGGATGCGCGATGCCGTGCGCTGACGTCAGCGGGCCGTCCGGTGTCCAGGCTGATGCTACCGCTCTCCCAGTAGCGGACGCGTCCGGGATCGTCGGGAAGCTGCCATGCCTCCGGGTTGATGCGGCCGATCGCGGAGTCGATGAGCACGATCTCGCTGTCTGGATAAGCAGCGGTATTGCGCGCGAGCACGGGACCCGCCTCGGTGCTTCCCGGTGTTTCGAAGCGGCAGTCCACGAACACGAATCCGTGACTCGCTGACGTGCTGCGGACCCACATGAACGGACTATTCGACAACTCGCGCACCGTCGTCCGTTCGAAGAACGCCGGTCCGCGTCCCCAGAGAAAATCGGTGTCCCCCTCGATCAGGCTGTCGGCGATGTAGACCGGGTCGTTGAACTGCACCGTGTCCTGGTGACTGTAGGCGTTGACGTGGCTGACGATGTTCCGTCCGCCCATCAGGAGCAGGGCCTCGGCCTGGCTGCCGCCGAACGGTGTGAAGTTGCGCAAGGTCAGGTTCACGATGTGGATGCCGGTCGAGCCGTCAGCCATGAATGCCGCGCGACGGTAGGGGAACGTGCCGGGACGTTCGTTGGTCCGGACGCCTGGTGGCGGGCCGTTGAAGATCTCGTTGTTCGCGTAGCCGATGACGACAGCGTCGCGATCCTCGCCCAGGAAGGTGATGTCCTTCTTGTTCCGGAAGTAGACGATCTCCTCGTAGCGGCCCCGACGAATGAAGATCGTGGCGCGCGAGGCTGGCGTGTCGGGAACGAAGTCCACGGCGCCCTGAACGGTCGTGAAGTCGCCGGAGCCGTCCGCAGCGACCACGATGCGCGTGGCGTTCGCGGCTGGTGCCGCGCGGCGCGTCTGGAACGTCCACGCCCGTGGGCCGGAGAATCCGGTGAAGCCGCTCGCCTTGATGACGCCGGGATCGATTTCGACGTAGTAGCGCCGCCCGTACTTCAAGACGCCGTGGTGCAGGGTGATTGTCACCGTGCGATCGCGGACCAGGATCGGATAGAAGTGAAAGCCTTCGGTGAAGCCGCCGATGCCAGTTCGCTGATAGACCGGCGGGGGTCCTGCGTTGCTTGTCGCGGTTGCTGGCGGCAGCTGCGTTGGCCCCGCCGGAATCGCCAGGTCCAATCGATCGACAACCTGACCCTCATCGACATCGTGGACGCGGACTTCACCGCTCGTCCCGGCGATTGGCGTCTCCGCGAACGTCAGCCGGAGCGGCGTGTCAGGGCTGACGTCCCTCGCCTCGTGGGCCGGGAATCGGATGATGGTGACGTCGGGCCGGATCTGCGCCGCGATGGTCCATACTGCCAGGATCGACACCATCAGCGTCGCGATCAGGTGGCGCAAGGGTAGTCGCATGGAGCCGGTTGTCGACGATATCGCATTGTCGTCCGCCGCGGCGAGGCGGGCCGAGCTGCGGCAGCTTGTGACGCCATCGAACGGCGCCTGCGCGGGAGTTCCGGCTGGGAAACGCCGCGATGTTCATCGGTAGAATGAAGCATGCGGGGTCGCGAGTGCTACCACTGCAAGCAGTGGGTCGAGGAGGGCGAGGTCCACGACTGCTGGACGACGACCGAAGCGGCGCTGACCCGGGATCTGTCGGACGATCTGCAGGAAGCGTGGGAACGGCTGCGCGAGACGGCTGTCGCGTTCGGCGATCAGCGGATCTACGCCTCGCACAACTCGATCATGTTCTCGCGCAAGTCCTGCTACTTCTTCGTGCGCCCGAAGAAGAAGTTCCTCGAAGTGTCCATGTTCCTCGGCCGCGCCGTGAAGGCGCCCCAGATGCGGCGCGTCAATCAGTCATCCAAAACCAAAGTCGTCCACGTCGTCCACATCACCCACCGGGACCAGGTGGAGGCGCCCATTACCGATTGGCTTCAGGAGGCGTACCAGCTCTCCGACATGCTGGCGGCAAAGGCACCGGCGAAGCGTGCCCACGCGAAGCCGAAACCTCGAGCGCGGAAAAAGACGAAGGCGAAGCCACGGCGCCGGTAACCGCGGGCCGACGCGCTCCCGACGCGGCGTTACGCCCCGTCGTACGCCTGCTGCAATCGTTTCATGTCGAGTTTGTCCATCTGCAGCATGGCGTTCATGGTCCGGCCAGCCTTCGCCGGATCCTTGTCGCTCAGCATCCGGCCGAGTGAGTTGGGGATGATCTGCCACGACAGCCCGAACTTGTCCTTCAGCCAACCGCATCGGCTCGGCGCACCGCCGTCCGCCGTCAGCTTCGTCCAGAGCTCGTCGATCTCCTGCTGAGTCTCGCAACCGACGAAAAACGAGACCGCCTCGGTGAACTTGTATTGAGGACCGGCGTTCAACGCCATGAACTCCTGACCTTCGAGCTCGAACTGCACGGACATGCCCTTCCCCTGCGCCCGATTGACCGTAATGACCCTTGATTTCTTGAAGATCGAGGTGTACAGGTTCATCGCGTCCTCGGCTTGAGAGTCGAACCAGAGGAAGGGCGTGATCTTCGGCATCGTTCGTATCCTTTGAATCTCGCCGGGCGTTCTTGCCCGGTGTTCGTACGTAGGTCGGAGCCGACGGCGGGTTCTCGACATCCCCTGGCAGGGCGTTGACGCGGTTGTGCTCGGCCTCGGCGGCCCCGCGGATATCAGGCGCTCGCGGAATCCGCTCTAGAAGATCGGGGCGATGGGGCTGCGGCCCATGAAGACGCGTCCCGCGTCCTCCCAGACGTGCGGCGCGACGGTGAAGTGATGCGTGATCGCCTCGGCATCGCGCATGTGACGCTGCAGAGACGACGAGGTGTA
>DATAEK010000327.1:0-4636 GCA_036258055.1 Vicinamibacterales bacterium | reverse complement strand
CTGCGGCGCCGGCGCGGGTAGTCCGGCCAGTCGATGCAGGATCGAGGTCAACAGGTTCGTTGCCGCCGGAGGACTCGCGTTCGACAACACCACGACCGTGTACGAGCCGGCCGGCTCGAAGCGGAATTCCGCGTTGACGCCAGGAGCGCCGCCGCCATTGCCGATGAAGGTTCGGCTCCCGACAGGTTGCTCCCGTAGCGAGAATCCCCAGGGAGGATTCTCCGCGAATGTTCCACGCAAGACGAACTCGGTCATGCGGGCGTCGAGTAACCGCCCAGTCCGGAGAGCACGCGAGAACTTGAACAAATCGGACGCCGTCGAATAGCCTCCGCCTGCCGGATTCCCGGTACTCGGCGCAGCGCCGGTGGGGGGCAGAGCAATGACGTCCAGCGACTCGCCGGGGCGCAGGAACCCGCTCGCCGTCATGCCCGCCGGTCGATAAATGTGTTCTGCAACATACGCGTCGTAGCTTTGTCCTGACGCGACTTCGACGACTCGCCCGAGGACGATGTACCCCCCGTTGCTGTATTCCTGACGGGTGCCCGGCTCGAATGCCTGCGGCTCACGAGCGACGCGTCGCACCATCTCGGCGACATCCACCGCGCCAAACTCAGCACGCATGAACTGCGCGACGCCACTGCGGTGCGTCAAGAGCTGGCGAATCGTGATCTTGCCGGCGGCTTCCTCGTTCGGATAGTCGGGGAGGTGCTTGATGAGCGTGTCGTCGAGCGACAGCCGCCCCTGCTGAATCAGCTGCGCCACTGCGACGGCCGTGAACGTCTTGTTGATGGACCCGAGGTTGAATCGCGTCTCTGGCCGATTCGGACGTCGCCGCGCGGGGTCAGCCGGACCAAACGCCTGCTCAATCTCGATGGCGTCGTCGCGTCCGATCAGCACAGTGCCAGAGAACGCACTGGCCTCGGCTCCGAGCCACTGTGCCCATTCGGTTGGAGCCGGCTGCGCCGCCGCGGTCCCGCCCGTCAACATCAGAAGTATCGCGAGTATTCGCAGGTTCATCTCAACACCTCGCGTCAGAATTGTATACATTAATGTCAACAAACATCCGCTGCCGACTGGTTGTGACAATCTTTTTGCATTGTTAACATTTGGCGAGCCTGCCCATCGTGCCAGAATGCGTGATCATGAGAGACGTCACCGGCCGTCCGACCGACGAGGTGTACGACCATGTGCGCGGGCTGATTGTGTCCGGCCGGATTGCGCCGGGCACGCGGCTGGTCGAGACCGAATTGGCAAGAACGCTGGACGTGAGTCGTACGCCGGTGCGCGAGGCGATTCGGCGTCTGGCACAGGAAGGCCTGGCGAATGCTGTTGGCACAGGCGCCAAACTGCAAGTGGCGGTCGCACCCGCGACCGTTGCCGACCTGCTCGATCTGTTCGCGATTATTGGCGCGCTGGAAGGGGTCGCCAGCCGCGGCGTTGCGGCGCTTTGCCGCGCTGAACGGTCGGCGCTGGCACGGAATCTCGGCGTACTAAATGACCGATTTGCACGACTGTCTCGTAGGCCGCTCCGCACGCCCGAGTTCTTCGACAGCCACGACGCGTTTCACGCAGCCTTCGTCGAGCGCTGCGCCAGCCACCGCCTGCGGCAGCTCATCGAGGCCGTGCGACCTCAGGTCAAGCGCTACGAGCTGCTGTACGCGACGGCGATTGGCGCCCACTTCAATGCCAGCCTGCGAGAGCATAAAGCCATCATTGCGGCGATCAGAATGGGCCATCCGGATCGCGCTGAGCGCGCTGTTCGTTGGAACTGGTGCATGAGCGCGAAGCGGCTAGCCCGTGGCGTGACCGAGCGCCCCGCTAGCCGGCTCGGGGACTATAGAACGAAGGCGGGCTAGTTGGCCGTTTGGCGAAGATCATGGCTCCGGTCGCCGATGTGCGTGTCGTCGAACCGCCACACGAGATCAAGGGGTTCTCGTATTTCATGGCGTGGCACGCTCGACTCACATCCGAGCCCGCGCACGTATGGTTTCGCCGGCAGCTGACGAAGATCGCACGGACGATTTGAGCCGAGTAGTCCACTACGGGCCCACTCATTGCGGTATCGCCGAGACGTCGAGCGAACGGGGCCGATTTCGCTGAACGACGCCGGGCGATATCGCCGGCGCACGGTTGGCAACATGTGGCGCAATGGCTCGCCTGGACTGCAACTGGAACTCGGGTCTCGGCAGAGGGTTATCGGATCTCCCCGCAATCCGCGGTGATGTCGTGAGGCACGAATGAGACACGCTGGCGAAGGACGGGCCAGACCGACTGATCCGTTTGCAGACTGACGCGCCGGCTTCCTCGTGCCTCCAACCGCTCGTGGCGAGGCCACACGTTACGCCCGAGCCGCTAAACGCCGCAGTACCTCGGCACGTCTAACGCCTTCATGCGCAGTCTCAAGTTCGCCATCCGCACGCTTTTCAGAACTCCCTTCGTCACGGCCATCGCCATCGTCTCGCTCGCGCTCGGCATTGGCGCGACCGCTGGAATCTTTTCAGTGTTCCATCAGGTGCTGCTGCAGTCGCTCGCGGTTCCCGATCCGTGGGAACTCGTGAACTTGAGCGCGCCCGGCCCGAAGCCCGGCTTCGGGAGCTGCGGCCGTGCGGGCGACTGCGAGGTGGTCTTCAGCTATGCCATGTTCCGCGACTTGCAGAAGACCCAAACCGTCTTCACGGACATCGCGGCGCACGTCGGCTTCGGCGCAAACTTCGCTTACGAGGCGCAGACGTCGAGCGGCGAGGGCCTGCTCGTATCTGGCAGCTATTTTCCGGTGCTGGAGCTGCAGCCGGCGCTTGGACGACTGCTCAATTCGAATGACGACAAACTCGTCGGCGAGTCGCGCGTTGCGGTGCTCAGCTACAACTATTGGTCGTCGCGATTTGGGCTCGATCCAACCATCCTCAACAAACAGGTAATCGTCAACGGCCAACGCCTCACCATCGTCGGCGTCGCGCCGAAGGGCTTCGACGGCACGACGATCGGGATGCGGCCTGCCGTGTTCGTCCCGATCACGCTGCGCTCGGTGCTGCAGGACGATACCGGTTGGTCGCTCCGGACAGACTATTGGGCGTACCTTTTCGCGCGCCTGCGGCCGGGGGCCACAATCGAAGCCGCGCGCGCGTCACTCGGCACGCAGTATCACGCCATCATCAATGATGTCGAAGCGCCGCTGCAGAAGGACATCACCCCGCAGACGATGGCGCGTTTTCGCGCGAAGCCGATCCTTCTCGCGCCGGGCGGACGCGGCCAGAGCTCGGTTCCTGACGAAGCGAAGACGCCGCTCCGCCTCTTGCTTGGCGTCACAGCGTTCGTGCTGCTCATCGCCTGCGCCAACATCGCGAACCTGCTGCTCGCGCGATCGGCCGCGCGCGCCGGAGAGATGGCCATCCGGCTCTCGATTGGCGCGAGCCGGGCGCGCTTGATCGGTCAGCTCCTCACCGAATCGCTGCTGCTGTCGGTCCTCGGTGGAATCGCCGGCATGGTCGTCGCACGCTGGACGCTCGTGCTCGTCACCTCGCTGCTGCCGCCCGACGTCCAACACACGATCACATTCAGCATCGACGGCGCCGTTATCCTGTTCGGAACCGTTCTGACGTTCACTACGGGCCTGCTCTTCGGGCTCTTCCCCGCGCTCCACAGCACGCGGCCGGACCTCGTCTCGACGCTCAAGAACCAGGCCGGTCAGCCGTCCGGCGCGAAAGGCGCCGCGCGCGCCCGGCTGGTGCTCGCCACGTCGCAGATCGCGCTCGCCATGATGCTGCTCGCCTCGTCGGGGTTCTTTGTGAAGAGCCTGCTGAACGTCAGTCGGGTGGATCTCGGATTCAAGGTCGATCACGTGGCCACGTTCGGCCTGTCGCCCGACTTGAACGGCTACTCGTTCGACCGCACCCGTCAGTTCTTCCAGCGCCTCGAAGACGAGCTTCGGGCAGCGCCGGGCGTGACGGCCGTCACGGTGTCGAACGTGCCGATTCTGGCTGGGAAGAACCGGCAACGAGATGTCGCCGTCCAAGGGTTCAAGGCCGGACCAGACACGGACAGCAACTCCCGCTTCAACAAAGTCGGTCCGGGCTACTTCTCCGCGCTCGGCATTCCTCTCATCGCCGGACGCGAGTTTACGGACGCCGACACCGTGAATTCCGCGAAAGTCGCCCTCGTCAACCAGACGTTCGCAAGGAAATTCGGGCTGGGGAACGACGCCGTCGGCAAGTTGATGGGATGGGCCCCGGGAGAAGGCTACCGCAGCAAACTCGACACGACGATCGTCGGAGTCGTCGAGGATGCGAAGTACAGCGAAGTGAAGCAGAAGGTGCCGCCGCAATTCTTCGTGCCCTATCGCCAGGACAAGGAGCTAGGCGGGATGCACGTCTACGTGCGGACATCCGGTGATATCGCGCAGGCGGCGTCGGCGATCTCAGCCGTCGTGAAACGGCTGGATCCGAATCTACCCATCGAGGCGCTCGAGACCCTTCCGGAGCAGGTCCGCAACAACACCTTTCTCGATCGCATGATGACGACGCTCTCGGCGGCATTCGCGCTTCTGGCGACGCTACTCGCGGCGATCGGTCTCTATGGCGTCCTCGCCTATACCGTCGCACAGCGCACGCGCGAGATCGGCCTCCGCATGGCGCTTGGA
>DATAEK010000326.1:0-3934 GCA_036258055.1 Vicinamibacterales bacterium | reverse complement strand
CACCCAGAGCGTGGGACCAGGGATGCGCCCGAAGAAGCGCGGCCACATCGACCGAAGCCAGCCGCACACGAGACCACCGAGCAGGACGCCGACACTCAGACTCAACCCGATCTCGATTCCGCCAAGCATGAGCGCAGGAATACCAATCACCGCCCCGACGACGATGCCGAATGCCACAAGTACCATGTCGGTCACGTCGGTTGCCCGATCGGGAACGCCGATGCGGCTCACGGCCTGAGCGATCCGTCGCGTCGGCCCCACGAGTGTGAGCACGTCGCCGCGGTGGACGATCGTCGACGGGAACATGGCGACTGGCGTACCCGCGCGCGAGATGCGCCGCAGATAGACACTTCGCGCGAATTCCTGATTCGCCAGACCGGCGAGCGTACTGCCGTCGATGTCCGGCCGCGTCACCACGACGTCCAGCACCTCCGCCGGGATGTCGAGCAGCGGTAGATCGTCGACTTCCAGAACGCCAAGCTTTTGTTCCTCGAGCCGTGCAACCAGCAGCTCGCGTCGACCGGTGATGGCCAATACGTCGCCGGGCTCTACTGTGGTCGATTCGTCGGGGTCGAAGATTCGATCTCGACGCCGAATCCGTTCGACGAACAGACGTGAATCGCTGGCCAGATTCTCGAGCTCCCTGATGCGACGGGCGACGAGCGGCGATCCCGGCTGCACGGCGTAGGCGCGGTACTCGACACGCCGGCGCGCTCCAGAATCGGTCACGCTCCCGCCCTGCAGCTCCTGTTCATAACGCCGGCATTCCTCTGCGAGATCGACGCCCATGATGCGCGGCGCGACCTGGGCCAGGAACCACGCGGCACCAACCACCCCGATCAGATACGTGACGGCAAAGGCGACGGGAATCCGGTTGGTCATCGCGGCCGTGTCAGCCGCCGACATGCCCAGCCGCGCGATCGCATCGCTTGCGGTCCCGATCGTCGCGGACTCGGTCAGCGAGCCGGCGATGACCCCCGCCGCAGTGCCGGCGTCATAGCTGAAGGTTCGACTGACGACGTAGGCCACCACGAGGCCCGTTGTGGCCACGATCGCCGACAGCGCCGCCTGCTGAAGCCCGTCGCTTTTCAGACCGCGAAAGAACTGCGGTCCGGTCCTGAACCCGATCGCGAACAGGAACAGCAGAAAGAAGCACTGCTTGACTTCGTTCGAGACCTGCACGCCGAGCTGGCCGACGACCACGCCGGCCAGCAGCGTCCCAGTGACCGCGCCGAGCGTGAAGCTTCCGAGCTTCACTTTTCCAACTATGTAGCCGATGCCCAGGACGAGAAAGAACGTGACCTCGGGGTGGTGCCGAAGCACGCTGAGCAGCCATTGACTCATCCCGCCCGCCCTACCTCGCGGCGGATGCGGCCGCCGGCTGCGAGGCCTGGAACGCCATGACGTAACTGCGCGCGACGGCGCGCACTGCCCGGCCGATGTCGTCGTAGACGTCCTCGTCGAGATTCGCGAACGAGACGCGCACCGACCAATTCGGCGCCTCGAAGCCGCCGCCGTTCAGCAGCACGATGCCGTGATCTTCAGCCAGCCGGAACACGATGTCGAGCGGATGGACGTGAGCCTTCACCCACGTGACAACGTCCTCGCCGCCGTACTTGCGCAGCCAGAACTCGAAGTCGATGAGGCCATAGTACCAGTCGAAGAGCGGGTTGGGCGGAATCTCGATGCCCAGGCCTTCAATCGTGGCTAGAGCCCGCTTACGCAGGAGATTGATGCACGCCTGCTGGTACTCCTTCTTCTGATCGTGGAGCTCGGCGAGCGAGAACAGCGTCATCATCACCTGCTGCGGCAGCGATAATCCGGCGGTGTGATTGAGCGCGATGTCCCTGCTGTCAGCGACGATCCGATCGATGAACTTCAGCGATCGCGGCGTGAGCGTCAGCGGCGCGTAACGCTTGTCGAGCGTCTCGAGAACCTTTTGAGGGAATGCGGCAATCGCCGCATCGAACACGTTGTTCTCGTGAAGAGCGATGACGCCGAGCCGCCAGCCGGAGCAGCCGAAGTACTTGCTATAGGAGTAGACGCCGATCGTGTTCCTCGGAAACTCTCCGAGCAGTGACCGGAAGCCGGGGACGAATGTCCCATAGACATCGTCAGTCAACAACATGAAGTCGGGGCGTTTCTCGATGACGCGGCCGATCGCGGCAATGGACTCGCGGCTGAGGGCCACCGCGTACGGGTTCCCCGGGTTGACGACGAAGAAGGCCTTCACTTTCGGATCGAGCAGCGCGGCGAGATCCTGGTCGGTAAACTGCCAGCGCTGCTCCTGGCGCGCCTGGATGAAGGTCATGTGCAGGCCGTAATCCTCGAGGTGCGGCATCTCGAGATACGGCGTGAAGATGGGCGTCACCATGGCGATCGTGTCGCCGTGGTTCAGCAGGCGGTTGGCCTTCAGCGACTTGAAGAGGTAGCACATCGCGGCCGTGCCCCCTTCGACCGCGTACAGATCGAAGGTCCCAGCCGGCCTGGGATCGCCGCACATGGCCCACTGCAGATACTCGCGGACGATGCGCTCGTTGTGCACGAGCATGCGGTCTGGCACCGGGTAGTTGTCGCCGAGAATCGAGTCGACCAGCTCGTGCACGAACGCGTCGGCCGAGAAGCCGAACTTCGTGACCGCCCACGGGATGAGGTCGCGGAGCAGCGCGGCGCCAGGCAACTCGGCGTGCGCCTCGAGCCAACTGGCGAGGCGTGCCGCGATGCCGTGGGCCTTGGCCATTCCGCCGAGACCGCCAGTCAGCTGCATCGTGCGCTGGCTCTCGGTGATGGCGAACTGGCCGAGCAGGAAGAACGCGGAGCGGGGTTCGGTTGCAATCCAGTTGGGATTGCCGCGTCCGGCGTTCAGGTACGCGACCTGCGACGCTTTTGCGGTTTTCGCCGCGACCTTCGCGAGGTCGTTCTTGATCTCGAACGGACTGAGCGTCTCGTACTTTCGAAGCGTCACGGCGTCCATGGTTGGACTCCTCTCGTCTTTTTCAGGATGCAGAACAATTCATGGCCGACACTGTTTCAGCGACCTGCTAGCCAGCCCTGCTCATGAGCAACACGACGACCATGCCGAAGATCAACGTGTTGCCGATGGCGTAAGGCATCCCATACCCGAGGGCCGGAACCTTGCTCTTGCCGGCGTCCTGAATCATGCCGAGCGCCGCGGTCGTCGTCCGCACCCCGGCGCAGACGCCGAAGAGAATCGCGGGGTGGAACTTGAAGACGTAGTGGCCGAGCAATACGGCGGCGACGAGCGGCACGGTCGTCGCGACGATCCCCCATACGAACAGGCTGAGGCCAACCTGCTGAAGGCCGGCGAGTTCCGGATATGCTCGCAAGGTTTGGGCGACCACGCCGCTGGAGCGAAATCCATCGTGCCCCCGGTTCAGTACTTGTCGAACATCTCCTGGATCGCTTTCGGATCCGATGACTTGGTCAGCGCGAGCTTGAGCAGTACGCGCGCCTTCGCCGGATTGAGCTCCTTCGAGGCGACGGTCCCCACCTTGTCGTCGTCGACCTCGATGTTGCGCCGGATGACCCCTTCGCCGACGCGGCTGGACCGCACCACCACGACGCCTTTCGCAATCGCGCGCTTGACCGCCTCGAGCGCTGGGGTTGTCATGTTCCCGTCGCCGACGCCGGCGATCACGAGGCCCTTGGCGCCGTTCGCTACGGCGGCGTCGATCAAGTCCGGCGACATGCCGGCGGTCGCATAAATGACGTCAACGCGGGGCAGCGTCTGGCCCTCTTTGACGCTGAACGGTGTCGCCGTCGTGTGTGCGCGCGCCGGGGATCGTGAGAACTCGCGGTCGTCGAACAGGCACACCCCGATCAATCCGACTTCAGGCGAGACGAAGGTCTCGACGTCGGTGGTGTGGCGCTTGGTGATCGCGCGCGCGCCGTGGATGTCGTCGTTCGCGACGAC
>DATAEK010000314.1:0-27881 GCA_036258055.1 Vicinamibacterales bacterium | reverse complement strand
TGGCGCCTCGGATTCTTGCCGCTGCCGTCACAATATCCCCAGTCCTTGACCCTGGAACCGTTCCAAGCTGTAGTGTCATCGATGGTCTCTCGAAAGGAGCCATCAATGAAGATGCTCGGACTGATAGCCCTGTGTCTTGCGACGGCGACGGCGGTTGGCGCGCAGCAAGGCGGGACGGCGTCTCATCAGGCGGAGGTCAACCGCCGCGGCGCCCATGTCATGCGCTTCGACCAGGACGCCACCCTCCATCGCTTTTCACTCTACGAGGATGGCGGCGCGATCGAGGTCAACGTAAAGGCCTCGGCCGACAAGACCAACCTGGAAGCAATCCGGGCGCATCTGCCGCACATCGCGGCGATGTTCGCTGCCGGAGACTTCGAGGCCCCGATGCTGGTGCATGACACCAATGTGCCCGGTACTGCCGACATGACGAGGCTACGAGCCTTGATCTCGTACAGGTACGTCGAAACCGCTCACGGTGGACGGATCGACATTGTCGCTGCGGATGCCGAAGCGGTCTCGGCCGTCCACCGGTTTCTCCGGTTCCAGATCGACGATCATCGAACAGGTGACTCGACCGAAGTCAGGAAGCGATGAATGCAGACCGCGTGACGCTCAGTCCGAGTGACGTGGCCAGGCGGGTCGGCGTCAGCACGGATACGCTGCGCCACTACGAGCGCAAGGGATTGCTGCCGGCGCCGGTTCGCACGCCATCCGGATATCGGCGGTATCCGCCACAGACGATCACGCGGGTCCAACTGATTCAGCGCGCGCTCGTGATCGGGTTCTCACTCGACGAGCTCGCCCGGGTGCTTCGCGAGCGCGACCGCGGATCGCCGCCCTGCAAGGCGGTTCGGGATCTCGTGAAACAGCGGCTCGCCGACCTCGAGGATCGGTTGCAGCAGCTGTCGGCTCTTCGCACCGAGCTTCGGCATTTGGTGGCAGACTGGGATCACCGGATTGCCACCACCGGCGCCGGCAAGCCAGCGCACCTTCTCGAGTCACTCGGTGAGAGGCCGCTGATCGAGCACGAACGCGTCGAGAGAACGCAACGGCATTCGCGACCGTCCCTCCAGACACCGCGTCGGCGCTCCTTGTCCCGGAGTTGAGTCGTATCGCCGTCCCGTGATGATCATCCCTCCTCCGCTGGTGATCTGTCGTTTCGGGCCGTGTCGCGCCTGTCCTGACGCGTAGAATGGTCCACGACATGACACAGACGCCGAGGAACTCGCGTCCGTCGCTGAGCGTCCAGTCCAAGCTCGTTGTTGCGTTTGCGCTCCTCACGTTTCTGGCCATCGTGCTGGTATCGGCGATCAGCTACGTCAGCGCGCGCACGAGCCTGCGGACCGCGGCCGAGCGGCAGTTGACGGGCCTGCACCACACCAAAGTCGCCCTCCTGCGCACGATGCTGACGTCGATGCGAAGAGAGGTTCTGACGCTGTCGGGCACCGATCTAGCGGCGTCGGCGTCGACCGAGATGCTGGCGGCCTACCGGCAGCTCGACAAGATGCCGAGCACGCCGGAGATGCAGGAGGCCGTGCGACGGTTTTACGCTTCGGAATTCGAGCCCGAGTTGGCGCGTCACATCGCCGGCACGCCGGCAGCCGGAGGCTTCTTGCCGACGACGCCCGCTGGCTGGTACTTGCACTACCACTACATCGCGATGGGCCCGCGGCCGTACGGGGCACGGCGCCTGCTCTCGTCGACGACCGATACCAGCCCCTACGCCGCGGCCCTGGCGCGGCAGCAGCGCTTGCTCGGACCGATCATCGAGCGGCTGGGCTTCGAGAACATCACCCTCGTAGATCCGGTCACGCTCGACGTGTTCTTCAGCTACGAGCAATCGACCATCGCCGGGACCAACCTGCAGCGCGGGCCCTATGCCTCGACCGGCATGGCCGCGACGGTCATCTCGCTGCGATCGACACAGGACGAGGACGACTACCGGGTCTCGGATTTCGAAGCGTATCGCCCCGCCCTTGGCCAACCGAGAGGCTTCATCGCCACGCCGGTCTTCGACGGCCCCAAGCTGCTGGCCATCATGGTGCTCCGCTTTCCCATCGAGCCGGTGACCGCGGCCCTGTCGAACAACCGCGGCTGGGAAGCCGAGGGCCTTGGCAAGACGGGCGAAGTCTACTTGCTCGGTCCCGATCAAACCATGCGCAGCGACTCGCGCTTCCTGGTCGAGAACCGCGCGGGATTCCTGGACACGCTGCGGCGGTCCCGGCTGACGACGCGCACGGTCGATGACGTGGCGCGGTTGAATACGACCATCCTGACCATCCCCGTCAAGCACGAAGCGGCGCGCGCCGCGCTGAATGGGCAGACCGGGATCATGGAACCGACGACTATCGCGGTGTTCCCGCGCTGATGGCGTGCGGGCCGCTCGACCTCGATTCACTGCGGTGGGCCGTGATCGCGAAAATCGACAAGGCGGAGGCGCTCGCGCCCCTGAACGATCTCCTGCGCCGTACGTTCGTCACAGGCGTGGCGCTGGCGCTGTTTTCCTCGCTGCTGGCCCTCGGCCTCGCCTCGCTCTTCACCAGGCCGATTGCGTCACTGGTCCGCGGCGCCCGGCGTGTCAGCGAGGGGGCACTCGACGTGGAGGTCGACGTCGTCCCGCAGGACGAGTTCCGCGAACTGGGTGAAGCGTTCAACGATATGGTGCGAAGCCTGCGCGCCAGCCGCGAGGCGCTGAACCACCAGGTGCGGGAGAACGAGCGCCTGCTGGTGAGCCTGCTGCCGGCATCGGCCGCCGCGCAGGTGAGGGAAGGGACGCCGGAGGCGCCACGATCGTTCGCCGACGTCACGGTCGCCTTCGCCAACCTCGGCGGCTTCGACACGTTGTCGCCGGACCTCGGCGAGGATCAATCGATGTCGCTGCTGAGCGAGATCGTCGCCGCCTTCGACGAGGCAGCCGAACACTACGGGGTCGAGAAAGTACGGACCGTCGGATCGTCGTATCTCGCCGCGTCGGGTCTTTCGGTCGACCGTCCGGATCACACCGCGCGGATGGTGGACTTCGCCAGGGAGATCGTGCGCATCGTCAAGCGATTCAACACCGAACGGCAGGCGAACCTGTCGATCGAGATTGGCATCAACGCGGGACCGGTCGTCGGTGGTCTCGTCGGACGTCGCAAGTTCATTTACGATTTGTGGGGCGACACGGTCAAGCTCGCCAAGAACATCGAGGCGACCGGGAAGACGTCGATCCTCGTGACCAAAGCGGTCTACGAGCGCGTGCGGGATCTCGTGGTCTTCGAGCCAGCCCGGAAAGCCGAACTGCACGGCGTGGGAACGGTCGATTTGTACCAAGTAGCCGAGGAGGCCGCATGAGCGAGCTGCTGGCAGGTCTCGGAGTACATTGGCCTGCGGCGCTGGGGCTCGCCGTCGGGTTTCCAACTGCCCTCGTCATCCTGAACGAGCTGGCGTTCGCGCTGGCCCGGGCCAACCATCCCCTCGTGAGGGTCGTTCGGATGCTGCGCACCTGGGTCGTGCCATCCGTCGCCTTCGCGCTCTTCCTTCGACTCGTCCTCGACCGTCCGGCCTCCGATCTCTGGGCCCGGCTCGCCACGACGGTTGCCTGGGTCAGCATTGTGATCGCGATGCTGGGAACCGTGAACACGGTGGTGTTCGAACGCGCACGCCCCGGAACCTGGCAACACCGTGTGCCGAACCTGCTGCGCGACCTGATCCGGCTGCTGCTGGTCGCGGCCGCCGCAGCCCTGGTCTACTCATTGGTCTGGGATCGCGAGCTCACGGGCGCCGTCGCAGCGTTGGGCGTCACCTCGATCGTCGTCGGTCTCGCGCTGCAGGAGCCGCTCGGCAACCTCTTTTCCGGGCTGATGCTGCTGATGGAACGGCCCTTCGAAGTCGGCGATACCATCGAGGTCGGGACCGTCGGTGGTGTGGTGAAGGAAATCAACTGGCGTTCGGCGCACCTCAAGTCCAATCGCGGGGTGATGCAGATCGTGCCCAACTCGACGCTGAACAAGGAGATCATCAGCAACTTTTCGCGTCCCCGGCCGATCCGCCTCGAGGAAATCGACGTGGCGTTCAGCTATGACGATCCGCCCAACGCCGTTCGAAAAGCGCTCCTCGAGGTTGCCGAGACGCCGGGCGTCCTGCAGGATCCGCCGCCCATCGCCGCTACGCTTGCGTATGGGGACTCGGCGGTCACCTACAGGTTGATCTACCGGACCACCGAGGAGGATCGCTGGCCGGTGCGCAACGAGGTGGTGACGCGGATCTGGTATGCCGCCCGGCGGCACGGTCTCACGATGCCGTATCCGATCGTTTCGAACCTGCACTATCAGCAGACCGAATCGTTCGGCAAATCGCGTCCCTCTGCGCTGGATCAATTGACGGCCGTGCCAGGCTTCCCGCCGCTGCCGGCTGACGTCGTCGAGGAGCTGAGGACGCTGACGTTCGGCCGTGGCGAAATGATCTTCAAGGAGGGGGACGAGCTGCGCGGCGTCCACCTGCTGCTGTCGGGCGCCGTCTCACTGCAAGTCGTGCACGCCGGCGAACCGCGAGAGATCGCCGCCGTCGCGAGCGGACAATCCTTTGGCGAGGCGGGCATGTACGGCGTTCAGGTCGCTGATTTGCGCGCAGTCGCGCTCGAGGACAGCGAGGTCCTTCGACTGTCCCCCGAGGTCGTGCGCGCGCTGTTCGAGGCCAGCCCGCGGCTGGCGCGCGATACCGGCCACACTCTCGAGGTACGGCGACGCGCCCTCGCGTCGGTGCGCGCCGGCGCCCGCGCCTGACCGGCATCAAGCAGGATGCGCTTTTCACGATGCTGGTAGCAGCGCCTCGTCGATCTCGACGATCGCCTGCGGCAGCTCTCGGACCTTCGCACCGAGCTGCGGCACTTGATTGCGGACTGGGATCGGCGGATCGCCAGGGCCGGCGCCGGCAGGCGGGCACATCTGCTGGAAACACTGGGTGAGCGGCCGGCCATCGAGCGCCAGCGCATCGACCGAACAGCTCGGCGACCGTTCACGCGACGGCCGAACACTTCGCGCAGCTCGTGACCGGGATATTCCCAGTTTGTCTCAGGTATTCCGCAGGGCAACCGCCGGATCGATCCGCACGGCGCGCCACGCCGGTCCTGCGATCGAAAGCGCAGCGGTGATGGCCAGCACGATGATCACGGCGACGAACGTCGCGAGATCCAGCGGCCGTACGCCAAACAGCATCGTCTCGAGGAGGCGGCCAGCCACGGCCGACAACGCGAGGCCGATCACGGCCCCGGCTGCGACGACGCGAGCCGCGTTCAGGATCACGAGGCGGAGCACGTCGTTCGTCGTCGCACCAAGCGCCCTGCGTACCCCGAAATCACGCACGTGCTGCTGAACCGAATACGCGAGGATCCCGAAGACGCCGACCATGGCGAGGACCAGCGCCAGCACCGCGAAGGCGATCACCATCACGGCACGGAAACGATGACGGCCGGTTGCGGCCCACGCGATGTCTTCGAGCGTCATGACGCTCCTGACGCTGACCAGCTGCTCCTTGTCGACTCGAGAGATAGCCGCACGGACGGAAGAAGTCAGCGCCTCGGCGCGGCCGGACTTCGGCCGTACGATCAGGAAAATGTCGTCAGACAGATCCTGGGCCATCGGCACGTAGAGCTGAACGAAGTCCTTGGTTTCATCGGGACGGCCCTTGACCTGTCGCGCAACACCCACGATCTCTCGCACATCCGGTTTGTCCTGCGGTGACGAGGCCGGCCGCAATGCCACCCGCTGGCCGATCGGCGATCGCCCGTGGAAACTGCGCGCGAAGGCTTCGTTCACGATGCAGACGGGAAGACCGTTGCGGGTATCGCGCCGATCGAAGGGGCGTCCCGCCAGGATTGGCAGATCGAGCGTCGAGAAATAGGTCGGGCTGACCACCTGATACTCGGTGGCCGGGCGTTGGCTGTCGTCGAGCGGAGGATCGCCGACGATCTCGAACGAGAATCCACCGGAATCGAAGAAATCGAGCGGCAGAGCGCTCGCCCAGGCGACGCCCGCGACGCCCGGAACACCGGTGATCTCGGTCTCGACCTGATCGTAGAACTGCTGAAGTGATTCATCCGTCGGGTACTTCGAACCCAGCGGATCGACGAGCATCGAGAGCACGCTGTCAGCGCGAAAGCCGCGGTCGAACGCTTCCACGGCGACGAGCGTTCGGAGCAGCAGTCCCGCGCCAAAGAGCAGAAGTACGGCGGTTGCCACTTCACCGATGACGAGCAGTTCGCGAAATCTTCCGCCGCGGCCAGTGACACTGCGGCTCTCAGAACCGATGACTTCCGCCGACGAGAAGGCCGTCGCTCTCCAGGCGGGCATCACGCCAAAGAACAGCCCGACCACCACCGCCACGCCGGCACAGAAGGCGACGACACGCATGTCGAACGTGAGCGTGACCGTTGGCGGCAGCAGGCCTTGCGGAATGAGCGAGGGCGCCACGCGCAGGATCGCGGCGCCGACTCCAGCTCCCAGTGCGCCACCAATCAGCGAGAGCACGACGCTTTCGGTCAGTAGCTGCCGGATGATGCGGCGGCGGCCGGCGCCAAGCGCAGATCGCACTGCCAGCTCGCGGGTTCGCACCGTCGCCCGCGCGAGCAGAAGGTTGGCGACGTTGGCGCAGCAGATGAGGAGGACGAATCCCACGACGCCGAGGAAGAGCATCGACGTGCGCCGCAGATCGCTGCCGATGATCGAATCGTGCAGACGCTCGAGCATCACCCCGCGGTCCTTATTGGTCTGCGGGAATTCGCGCGCGAGACCCTCCGCGACGGCGCCGAGATCGGCGCCGGCAGCCTCGATCGAGACACCTGACTTCACGCGACCGACGACCTGCAGGACGTAGGCTGCCCGGGCCCGCGGCGGCAGGTTGACGATCGGTCTCATCGCCCACAGGCTGCTTTGCCCGATCAGCTGAAACTCCGCTGGAACGATGCCCACCACCGTCCACAGCGACCCGTCAAGTCGTATCTCGCGGCCGACAACGGTTGGATCGCCGTTGTACCGCGTCCGCCAGAATGCCTCGCTCATCACGACCACATTCGCGCGCTTCGCCTCGTCTTCGGCGGAAAAGGTCCGGCCGGCGATCGGTCTCACCCCGAGCACGTCGAATATGCCGGCCGTGACCCACTGCCGGGACACCGTTTCGGCGTTGCCGTCCGCTCCGGCCATCACCATCCCGCCGACGGTGGGCGTGAAGCCAGCAATCTTCTCGAGCGTCCGACTGCGAGCGTTCCAGTCGAGCATGTTGAGGGGCGACACGTAGCTCCGTGTGGTCACCGGGCTGTTCTCCCAAATCGCCACGAGCCGATTGGGGTCGCCGTAGGGAAGCGGCCGAAGCAGGGTGGCGTCGGCGAGGGCGAAGATCGCGCTGTTGGCGCCGATGCCCAGCGCCAGTGTCAGAGTCGCGACCAGCGTGAAAGCCGGTGAACTCTTCAGCTGCCGGCACGCGAATTTGAAGTCGTTCCAAAGCTCCCCGAGCCAAAGACTCATGCGCATGTGACGATCTCTCTTTCGCTATCTTTCGGCTACTTCTGTCTGACCTTCATCGCGAGGATTCTCTAGCGAGGTCTCGGCCTCGGTGTATCCCACCCGCCGGGAGGCAAGTAATGAAACCGAATCAGGTACACCTTGTCGCCGCTGCCGTGTTTTGCGATTTGCAGCAGATCATCGACGCTCTCGAACCCCGACTCACGGGCCAGATCGTAGGTGACGTCGGAAACGGTGATCGGCGCAATCGAATCCACGACGATGTGGCCCTCGTCCATCTGGTAACGACCACCCACCTTGACATGGGGGTGCGTCCAGACGCGAACGCTGCATCGGATTCTCCCGCGCCGGATTCCCTCGCGAAGCCGTTTGGTGAAGACCATCTGACACCTTCAGTGACCAGCGCCCGCGTCGGCGGCGGTGCGGGCACCTGCTGAACGAGCGCGCTGATCACCAAGACAGCCGGGTCTGCGGCTGAAGCCCGGCCCGCTCACCATTCCCAACCGGGCGGTCCCGGGATCGTGCGCGTGTGCTGGAGCGTGTATTCGCCAAGCAGACGCTCTCCACCGTCTGCACCAACGGCGAGCAGGCGCGCAACCATCGTCGTGGACGGGGACGCCTTCGCAAACACGGTGGATTCCTGCAGGACGACACAGCCAGCGTCGGTGCGAACCGGAATGTCGTTCATGCGGTGACGCTCGATGGCCTGCGGGTCGCAGAAGCTGAGGTCGACCCGCTCCGCCCCGCTCAGGTCCGCCGCCAGCCGCGCCACCAGCATTTCATCATCGGCCGAGATGGTGCACGCCACTGTTTGCCCGTGGACCAGGTCGTAATGGCGCACGCGCCGGCCGCTATCCGCGGCGTGGCGGATGAAATCCTCTCCAACGACGACGCGCAGCGCAGCCGAACGTGCGAGGGCGCGAAGACCCTCGGATATTTCGATGATGCCGCGCAGCCGATCGCCACACGCATCGCACCCGAACAGGTGCGCTTCGACCGCCTCTTCTTCAGCCGCCGGCAGCAGGGCCAGCCAGTAATCAGCGAGCACGGCCGGATCGACGGGGGCCTGGCACACCACGCCAGACCCTTCGTTCTGCGTCGTCATGCCGTCGTCTCCATGCACGTCCGCAACTGCTTGATCGCGCGGTGACGAATTACGCGGACATTTGCCTCGGAGATGCCGAGGTACGTACCCGCCTCGACCGCCGAATGCTCGTCATAGAACGTCATCACGATCACGGAACGCTCGCGTTCCCTGAGGGCCTGCACGCAGCGTGCGAGCCGCTGGCCATCGAGGCGCACGGCGTCGTCGGGCTGGTCCGGTACGAGCACGTTGCCGAACTCCTCGAGCAGTTGCTCCTGGCGTCGCGCGCTCCTGCGCAGGTCGAGGACCGTCATGCGGCAGGTGCCAAGCACGAACGGCACCAGCTTGTCGCGATCGCGAAGCCTGCCGGCCCGCAGCGCCTCGAGCGTCTTCAGCAGCACTTGCTGGACGAGATCGTCCGCAGCGGACGCGGAGCGCAAATGACGAAGGCCATACAGCCGAATACGCTGTCCCATCCGGCGGCACACTTCTGCCTCCGCCTGTCGGTGGCCATCGGCGACGCGTTGCGCGAGATCGGCATCGCTCAACTCGACGTACACTGCCCCCTATTCTAAGGTGGACGTCCGATGTGTCGCGCAACCGCTCCTGTGTCGCGTTACTCATCCGGGCGGTCTTCATGCGTGTCAGCCCGTCTCAGGGCTGTTCCGGCAGCGGCCCGAGAATGTCGACGTGGTACTTCGCGGCCGTCGCCACGAGCACGGCCATGTCCGGTGGCGCCGGCACCGCATCAACCGGTGTGCTCAACTCGCGGACGAACCGCTCGAAGCCGGCCGGCGCACAAAGCAGCAGCATTCGCGCGGGCGTGGTTCCGACCACTTTGAAACCATGTGGGATCTCACGCGGGCCGTAGACGTAGGTCCCCGGGCCGGCGTTCAGCCACTTCCCGCCGCACACGAACGCCATTTCCCCCTCCAGCACGTAGAACGCTTCGTCTTCGTTGTGGTGCACGTGGTACGGCGACGCCAGTCCTGGCGGCATCGACAGGTGTTCCATCAGGCAGAAGTGGTTGTCGGTGGTGTCGCCGGTCGAGCGCATCACCGTCGGCGATCCGAAGAATTGGAAGGGGGCGTCCTGCCGCGTGTTGAGATAGGGCTGACGGTCCTGTGCGATCACTGGGGCTCTCCTTGGTTTCAGTGGCGGACCGCGCTATCGCAATCCGTCCGTTTACCCCTATGTGTCGCCAGCCGTCTTTCCGTTACAGCGTCAGCTCCGGCACCACCACGGGACCTTGGAATGGATCACGATCGACCGTAGGTTTCCTCCTGTCTCGCAGTCCTGATCGCTGGCACCGAGGCCAGCAGCTCCAGGAGGACGTCGTGGTCGACTGGCTTGACCAGGTGTGCGTCGAAGCCCGCTTCTCGCGATCGATTCCGATCTTCTTCCTGCCCCCAGCCAGTCAGCGCGACCAGGACCAGATCTCTTCCCCACGGCTGTTCCCGGATTCGTCGACACGCTTCGTAGCCGTTCATTCTGGGCAGGCCGATGTCGAGCAGCACGACATCGGGATGGAGTCGCTCGGCGGCTTCGATCGCTTCGAGTCCATCGTATGCCTGGTGGGTCTCGTGACCGCCGAACTCCAACAGCATGGCGAGCGAGTCTGCGCCGTCCGGGCTGTCGTCGACGATCAGGATGCGCAGGCGCCCAGCCGGCATCGGCTTGCTGACCGCCGGCGGTGAGAGCGGCTTCGGCACATCCAACAGGACAGGCAGACGAATCGCGAATTCACTGCCCTCCCCAAGCCCGTCGCTGTGCGCTTCAACCGTTCCGCCGTGCATTTCCACCAGCGTCTTCACCAGCGTCAAGCCGATGCCCAGGCCGTCGCGCGAGCGCTCCAGGGACGTATCCACCTGCGCGAACATCTCGAACAGTCGAGGAAGATTCTCGGCGGCGATGCCGATGCCGTTGTCCTTGACGCGGATGACGACCTGCTCCCGATGGTGCTCGACTGTCAGCGAGACGTGACCGCCCTTCTCAGTGAACTTGCAGGCGTTGTTCAACAGGTTCCCGACGACCTGAGTGAGGCGCGCGGGATCGGCATTCAGATGCACTGGTGTCGGCGGCACGCTCACCGTGAGCTCGTGGTTCATGCTCTTGTACTGAGCACGAACGGCCTCGACGGCCTGCTCGACGATCGGCGTCAGTTCGACACGCTCTTTGCGGAGCTCGATCTTGCCGCGCGAGATCCGGCTCATGTCGAGCAGGTCATCGACCAGTCGGGCCATCTGGCCAACCTGGCGCTCCAGCATTTCCGACGCCGACCGAAGCGTTTCTCCGTCGCGGCCACCCAGCCGCAGCGCTTGCGCGGCGTTGCTGATCGGCGCCAGAGGGTTCCGCAACTCGTGCGCCAGCATTGCCAGGAATTCGTTCTTGCGACGGTCCGCCTCGGACAAGTCCGCCGCCATCCCTCGCAGCGTGTCTTCCATCCGCCGTCGCTCGGTCACATCCTGGCTGACCGTCGCGAACGCGATCGGCCGTCCGTCGGCGTCCGGCAGTGTCAGCACCTTGTAGGCCATCCAGCGCGCGTCGCCGGTCTTGAAATGCCGGAAGCGCACCTCGATCTCCCCGTGACCCTTCTCGAGCACCGACGGAAAGAACTCCTGCATGAGCCTGGCTTGATCTTCGGGAAAGAAGAACGATGCCACAGCCACGTGGCGGGCTTCTTCGAGGTCGTCGAGGCCGACCATCTCCAGGCCCGCTCGGTTGATGAAAAAGGGAATGCCTTCGAGGTCGCACATGCCGATGAAGTCGGTGCTGTTCTCGACGAGCGTGACGAATTTTTCGCGGTCGGCCTCTGCCCGTTTCCGGTCCGTGATGTCGACGCCTGTTGGCGCCAGAAACAGCACTCGGCCCGCCTCGTCCCGGATCGGCTGGATCGCGACATCGGCCACGCGCTCGCTGCCGTCCGCCACGAAGTAGGGCATCTCCGCACGAAAGGTCTGCCCGGCCGCGGCCTGCGCGGAAGCCACCTTGATCTGCTCGATCAGTTGCGACGAGGGCGCCCACCACGGGCCTTCCCAGAACGGTTTGCCGACGATCTGCTCCCTGGTGTAGCCGCAGGCTTCCCAGGACAGACGGTTGGCGTCGAGAATCGTGCCGTCCACATCCATGATTCCGGCAAACAACGCGCCCTGCTCGAAGAACGCCTGAAATTTGGCATTCGCCGCGGCCGCTTCCGCCAGCAGTTGACGCTCGCGCTGCTCGGCCTGCCGTTGCCGGGTCACGTCCCGCACGATCTTCGACGCGCCGATGACATGGCCGGCGTCGTCTTTGACCGGTGAAATCGTGAGCGACACGAGAATCCGGCGGCCGTCGGATCGAAGCCGCTCGGTTTCAAAATGATCGATCCGCTGTCCGGCTTTCAGGCTGGCGATGATGTGGTCTTCCTCAGCGATGCGTTCGGCGGGAATGACGAGAGAGATGTGGCGGCCCACCGCCTGGTCGGCTGGGTAGCCGAAGAGGCGCTCGGCAGCGGCGTTCCAGCTCTGGATGATGCCGTCGAGCGATTTGCTGATGATGGCATCATCCGAGGACTCGACAATCGAGGCGAGCAGTCGAGCCGTGAGCAGCTGACTGGCGTTGTCCCGCTCCAGGTGCCGCTGCACCGCCACGTTCCTGAAAATCAGGACGCATCCCGAGAGGTTGCCCCGTTCGTCGCGGATCGGCGCGGCGCTGTCGTCGATGGGACACTCGCCGCCGTTTCTTCGAATCAGTACCGTGTGATTCGCCAGCCCGACGACCATGCCCTCCCGAAGCGCTCTGGTCGCCGGGTTTTCGACCGGCCCACGCGTCTCCTCGTTCACGATGCGAAACACCGAGTCGATCGGTTGGCCCACAGCCTCCCGTTGCGTCCAGCCGGTCAACGACTCGGCCACGCCATTCATGTCGGTGACGCGGCCCTCGACATCAGTGGTGATGACGGCGTCGCCGATGCTGCGCAGCGTGACTTGCAACAGCTCGCGCCGCTCGCTCGAACGCAGGTGGGCGAGGCGGGTCGCCTCGCCAAACCCGATGATCAGCAAACAGGTGAAGCAGTACGCCAACAGGCCGATCACGCTTCCGAGATCGGGAAAGGCAAAGCGGCCTCGAGGCTCGATGAACAGGTAGGAACACGCCAGGTACCCCAGAATCACAACCACGATGGCCGGACGGTAGCCGCCGAACCACACGGCCGCGGCAACGGCGCCGAACAGCGTGACGAGAGGCAGCGCGTCCCCCATCCAGGGGTCGAGCAGATAACGAATGAGTACGGCCGCGATGAGTGCGGCGAGCGCCAGCCCGTAAGCTGCCGCCGCGTTTCCCGTTCTTACGTCGGGCCGGTTGACGATGGTCTGAGGGGACTGCTCTGTCTTGCTCACCCTGGGCTTCCAGCGAGTGCATGCTAGTGCCCCGGCCCAAGGGCTCGCAACACAATTCCCGGCCGCGAGGGCGGATCACCCTGGCGGTCACCGCTACGACGGCAGTGGGTTTTCGTTCGAATCGATCATGGACGCTTCGAGGAAGGCGACATCAGCGTGGCGGTCAGATTCACAGGCAGCGCAAGGGCTTCATCGAACGTCGCGTGCGGAGGTGACAAGTGCCAAAAGCTTTCCGGACGCGCACGGCGGGCTCCTCGACGCGGATCTGGAGCCTGCGACGGCGACCTGCGTTGGCGAGGATGTCAGCCTGATCACCGACTCATTCGATCGGCGACGCGGACATGCCGCTCACCAGCCCATTCGCACGCCGTGACGGCAGCTGCGACTCCGTCAGTGGCCGGCCGGCGAACAGCCGGCGGCATGGGATCGCCATCAGGCGCGCCCACTGCGCGGATCGATTGACTCTCGCACTATCCGTGGCAATTCCGGTGTTCGCGTACATCTGGCGATAGATCTTCGAGATCAGCAGAAACGCGAGCCGGCCCTTGATTGACGAGACCGCCCCCCGCGACCGCCGCCAGATGCGGCCGAGCGAATAGAACTCGTCCCAGACGGCCTGGGTCCGGCGACGGATTTCGTCGCCACTCATGACCGGGTGGGCCATGTACACCTTCGGTCGATGTTCCTGGGGAATGAGCCAATGCCGGGAGACGGGAATGCCGTTGACATGGGGGGGCTCGGCACCCAGTGACTTTTCCCACGCCGCGAAATCCAGCGTCCCGGGGAACGGCGTCAACATCACGAACTGCGCGAAGGTGACGTCCGCGCGCTCGGCGACCGACAGCGACGCGGCGAACGTCGCGGCGCGGTCGCTCGGGAGGCCAAAGATGAACGACCCCAGCACGTGAATCCCGTGCCGCCGGAATTGACGTAATCGTTCGACCAGCGATTCGCCGCTCTCGTTGAAATCCTTGTACACGTCCTTGAGGCCTTCGGGGGTGACGGCCTCGACGCCTACCAGCGCCCCCTTGATGTGCGCCCGGCGCATCGCCTCGAGGAACTCGGGATCTTCGGCCGCCTCCATGGTGATCTGCGTAAAGAACACCGTGTCACTCGGGAGCTCTGCCAGTCCCTCCATCAGGTCGAACCGCTCCTGCCGGAGCGCCTGGAGCCGCTCCAGCTGACTCGAATCATGTCGGCGTGCTGCCATCCGCAGGTCTTCGAGCGTGACGGGATAGAAATTGTCGTCCGCGAGCGCGATGAAGCGGAACCCCCGACGCCGCAACTCGATGACTTCGTCGAGCACCCGGTCGACGTGACGCTGCCGGGGCTTCTGTCCGTCGGTGCGCCACACCGAGCAGAATGAACAGTGCTTCGGGCATCCGCGAACGGTCTGCACGGAAGCCCACATGTATCGATCCGCCGGCAGCAGATCCCAGCGACCCGGCAGGAAGCCGTCGCCTTCCACCCTGCCGCCGTCATACCGGCTGAGCGGCGCGTCGGCCGCGCAGTCTCGCAGCACATCAGGCCACACGCGCTCACCATCGCCGGTGACGACGGCGTGCGCCTGACCGCGTTCGAGCGCTTCATCGGGATAGAGTGTGGCGTGAATACCGCCAAACACGACGTACGCGCCGGCGGCACGAGCCGCGGAACCGATCTCATAGCCGCGCAGCGCATTGCCGGTGTGAATGCCGATCCCGACGACGTCGCCGGCCTCCAGCCTGGTCAGATCGAACGCCTCCAACGTCTCATCGATCAGTCGCGGTTCGCCATAGTGGTGCGGCGTTGCCGAGGCCAGGACGTACAACCACCGCGGGGTGATGACGCCGATGCCAAATGAAATATGGCTAGGATTGATCAGATAGACAGTCACAGAGGCCCCCACCTCGCCCGCAGGTTGCTCGCGTTGCCCGCAGGCATTGTCAATCGGCCGAAACGGCCGGTTGGTTGATCGATGTGGCGGCGCGAGGTGTGAGCCAGCGAGCCGCCGAGGTCCTCAACGTCTAGGACCGCGGGCGCAGCCCGGAAGAGCTCCGCGGCTCGTTCGCAACGGAGCGGGCCTCATGTGAGCGCGCGAACATGTTGCGAATGGAATGCGTTGGACATCGTCACGCTCCTGCGCGGTAGCACGCGGCTGCCGGAAGCTCGGAGGCTGAGGCGACGTCACACGTGGCGTGGCACCAGTCTGGCGGGCAAATGTAGTCTACAGTACATTCTGATCGCGCGGGGCTCAACTTAACGTGATACCCTTGGGTTCCGACCTGCTTTCCTGAGCTGCGCTCGCAGCGACGCGGGCTGCGTCCCTCCATCTCATCGAAGCGCCTGACCTGGTCAGGTTTGCTCAGAGGAGGACGCCGTGCCCGTCACCACTTCCCGATCCACTCGGCTCCTGCCCGACGGAACACTTCTGCACAATCGCCTGTTGGCGGCGTTGCCGGCGGTCGACTACAAACGGATCCTGAAACACTTGCGGCTGAAGACGGTCGTGACCGGCGACACCCTCCAGGACCAGGACACGCGCATCACCGACGTGTACTTCCCGAACGGTGGCGTGTATTCGGTCACCAATCGGATGAGGGATGGCGCACTCGTCGAAGTGGCCACGGTGGGTCACGAGGGCATGCTGGGGGTCGGTGTGTTCCTGGGCGATCGGTGGGGAGCGGGCCGCACCTTCCAGCAGGTGTCGAATGGGCCGCTCCCCGCGTTGGCGGCAGGCCGGTTCGAACGGGAAACCGCGCGGCCGGGGCCGTTTCGCGATGTCGTCGGTTTGTACGCGCAAGCCAACCTGCTGCAGGTGATGCAATGCACCGCCTGCAATGCCCTCCACGACGTACGGCAACGGTGTTGTCGTTGGCTGCTCCAAACGCACGATCGCGTCGGAGCGGACGATTTTCTGCTGAAACAGGAGTTCCTGGCGATGATGCTCGGGGTGTACCGGCCCACCGTCACCGTGGTGCTGCGGGCGTTGCAGGACGAAGGATTGATCACTAGCCATTACGGACGAATCCGGATTCTGAAACGAAAACAGCTCGAAGCTGTTTCATGCGAATGCTACGCCGCCATCCGGGACCATTTCCTGCGGCTCGGCCTGTGACACACGGCGGCACATTCGCTGGTCCGTCAATCAGACGTATAATCGGGATTCCTGCTTTTCTGAGCCCTAGGCCATCCCGGCCCAGCTCTCACCAAAGCCTTGTGTGAGAGGGGCCATGCCAGTCCAATCTTCGCCTAGCTCGCCAGACGTCTCGCGGTTGCAAGGAACCGTGCGACACCCGGAAGTCTCCGCGTTCGATGAACGCGCCGCCATCGTCAACGCGCCGGTGCGGCGCTAGGGCGCTATTCATGGTGCAGCGTCCCATCGCACTCAACGCATTCGAGTTCGCCGTCCTGGCAGGCCTCCGGGCTGGGCAGCTCGCGCGAGGCTGCACGCCGCGCGTGACGAGCTCCGAGAAGATCACGGTCACGGCACAGATGGAAGTCGCCGAAGGGAAGGTTGTTCGCGCGACGCAAATGCCAGTCGTCGACCGCTGACCCGCTGCCTCGTCTGACGGCCGCGGACCGCCAGGTGCGGCCGTGTCACAACGGCGTCCGTTGTTTCGAACCCCGCGACAGCCACATGCTCCAGCGGCGCTGGCAACAGCTGCTGGATGTCGCGCAGCCGTGCGCGATCGGATGTGGTGACCAGTGAGACCGCACGCCCGGCGACACCAGCGCGCCCGGTTCGTCCAACTCGATGGACGTAGTCTTCCGCAACCAGCGGCAGATCGTAGTTGACCACGAGCGGAAGCTGGGCGAGGTCGAGACCTCGGGCCGCGATATCCGTCGCCACCAGCACGCTCACGCGGCCTGATTTGAACTGCGCGAGGGAACGGGTGCGGGCAGCCTGGTTCTTGTCGCCGTGGATGGCGGTCGCTCGGAGACCGGCTTTTTCAAGATGCTCGCAGACGCGATCCGCGCCGCGCTTGGTCTTGCAGAAGACCAGCGCCTGATTCGCGGGTGTCTGCGTCAGGACGTGCAGCAGCAGCGCCCGCTTGCGATCCAGATCGACAGGGTGAATGCGGTGCGTAATCGTGGGCGCGATGACATCGCCGTGCGACACGTCGACCGGCAGCGCATCGCGGGTGAATTCTCCAGAGAGCCGCACCACGGCCGCCGACAACGTCGCGGAAAACAGCAGCGTCTGGCGCGACGGCGGTAGCGCCGGCAGCACGCGTCGAAGCGACGGCAGAAAGCCCATATCGAGCATTCGGTCGGCTTCGTCGAGCGTCAGTATTTCGACCGCTGACAGGTCCACGGTCCGCCGCTGCAGGTGATCGATGAGCCGACCCGGTGTGGCCACGACGATATCGGTGCCGAGTCGCAGCGCCTTCACCTGCATCGGCATCGGCACCCCACCAAATATCGGCGTCACTCGCAGCTGCACCGACGCGCCATAGGTGGCGAGTGCGCGGTGCACCTGGATCGCCAATTCCCGCGTCGGGACGAGCACCAGCCCGCGTGGCCCACGCACCTTCGAGCGAGGGTGTCGCAGGAGCAGCCGCTCGATCATGGGGAGGGCAAAGGCCGCCGTTTTTCCCGTGCCGGTCTGAGCTCGCGCCAACAGATCGGCGCCCCTCAAGACGAGAGGAATGGCGGCGGACTGGACCGGTGTGGGTTCGGTGTAACCCATACCCGCGAGGGGCTTACACAAGACGGGCGCGAGCCCGAGCGTCGAAAAGGACATGAATCTCCTGAATTGCCCGAGACATCGTCTCTCGACGCGTTACGGGCAGAAAAGTGGGCACCGGTGACGCCACGATGGCATCACGGCGACGGAGCGCAGGCTCCGAGCGGATTTCGGTTCGTAGCTAAGGAATTGAGGAGGAGCGAGTCAGGGCAGGCTCGATACGCCTACAACGGCAGAGCGCGTTGGAAGATCCGACCACGATCGTATCACAGGCAGCAGCATCGACGCCGCGATGGACTATACTTGGTGTCCGTACCGCTTTCCTGAGCCCTGCGGCCATCCCGGCCTTCAGCCCTCACCAAAGCACAGTCGAGGAGGGCATCGTGAGCCGCTTCAATTCCGGACGGGACTTCGGGGCGCCGTCGACGGCGAGTTCCACAACGGCCCTTCCCACCGCGTGCCCCGAATGTCAGTCGTCGTCGATTACCACGGCCGCGAAGAGCCCTGACGCGAACAGTTATTGGCGCTGTGGACGCTGCGGCGAGGTGTGGAATACCTCGCGCCGTCATGGTGGACGTGCCGGAGCGCATCCGTGGCGGTGACCAACAGCGAGCTGGCACGCGAGCTCCGGGAACTGATCGCGGCACTGGACCGGCGAGTGCCTCGCGTCGAGCAGGCGGGCGAGGCCGCCATCGCCCGGGATGCGGCGACCCTCCGTGAAAAGGCCATGAAGCGCCTCGCGGAGCTCGCAGAAGTCGGCGCGTCGGCCGGTGTCGACGCGCCCGATTCTCTGTGATCTAAGTGTCTACCAACGTTCGGACCGACGCGACTGGCTTCGGTATCCGCCGCCGCCTGACTGCTCTTTCGGTCGCGCTTCGTTGACCGTCAGTTGGCGTCCGCCGAACGTCTGATCGGCGAGCTGACGGATCGCGGCCTGCGCCTCTTCATCCGTCGCCATTTCGACAAACGCGAACCCACGCGCACGGCCCGTCGCCGCGTCGCGTATCACGTTGACGGTTTCAACGGTACCAGCGGCTGCAAACAGCGTCTGCAGGTCTTGGTCACTGGTCTCGTAAGGGAGATTGCCAACGTAAAGCTTTCTGGACATCTGTACTCGCTTCCGCTCCACAAGGGAGCATGCAGGTTAACGGGGATCCGGCATGGATCCCGATGGATCAGCTGACGCTAGGAGATCACGTCGGAAGGAGAAGCGAGACTTACGACTCGGTTCGGCTCGGGGCGCGCTGTAGCAGGCGGCTGTCTTCCACCTGCCCGTGAGCTTAGCACACCTTCGACGTGGGCGGTCACGATTGTGGCTGGGTCAGCTGATCCGGTAGCACTCGAGTTTGTCGCGTCGACGTGAAGTTCCACGGCCGCGACACGGAGCGGCTGCTCCCGATTCAGGCGTTACATTCCACTAGACTGCAACCCAGGTTTCGACCTGGCTCAGATTGACGCCGACGCTGCATTCACCAGCGCGGGCGCAGACGTAAATCGTGGACCCGTGGGTCGTTTCGCTCAAACGCCGCTGGAGCTTGGTTTGAGGGAAGTGACAGACCGGGCACTGGTGAGCCGGCGGCGGTGGATCGGTACGCTTCAACTGCGTCATGGTCGGGCTCCTGTTCAGTGTCAATCACTTGATGCCGGCGCTGCTGCGTGCCGGGCGAAGGCATCACCAACATCGGATGGGCCGCCGCGATCAGGGCCGCCGTTGGTGGCCCTCCACGAGACCGACGTCAGACGCGGCGACGAGTTGTGGCAGGCTGCGCGTACCGTCTGCCTTGCCGTACGCCAGCTTGACGATCACCGTGAGAGACAAGAGAACGGTGGCCACGGCGGCGTAATTGGCGAGGCCGAGCGTGCCCGTTGCGGTGAACAACGCGAGCAAACCCAGAAAACACCCGAGTACTGCGCCCTGAAGGGATCGACTACCGGTATGCATGAGAGCCTCGGAGCACCGCGTGCCGAACCGGTTGGTAGGAGAATTCCTCGCCAGCCACTTTGATGAGGCTGGCGGCCGGTGCAGGCCGGGAGGCTCAGGAAAGGATCAATAGTATACCGCAGTCCCGGCATAGGTCAGGGGCCGCTCGTCAGGAAGAGGCCTTAACGTCGTCGGGATGGGACGCCGCTGTGCGCCTCACTCGGGCAACGCGGATCGCCAGTTCACGAGCACCGTCATCCGTTGCGCTGCCAGGTGCGACTCTGCCGTCAGCACGACCAAACTCTGCGGACTGGGCGCGAAGATCATGCGCCCATCCGCATCGGACGCGGGACGGCAACCCGCGCGTTGATCAAGCGCCGGTCAGTCTTTGTGCGGCGAGCTCCGTCCCGGCGACGCGCGCGCGGATCTTCGCGAACGCAATCTCCCGTGACGTTGACGTGTCGTCAGCAAACGGCGCGAAGCCGCAGTCGTCGGTTGTTCCCAACCGCAAGACAGGCAGGTACCTGGCGGCCAGAAGAATCCGGTCACGTACTTGTTCCGCCGTTTCCACGATCGGGTTGATCGGATCAGTCACACCGACGAAGACGGTTTGATCGGGTTGAGTATGCTGGCGAATGATCTGGAGCACGCGCTCCGGATCTCTTTCACTCGCTAATTGGACGTAGAACCGCCCCGCATGGAGGCGAAAAAGTGTGGGTAGCAGCCCTGCGTAGTCGATATCGGCACTGTGGGTCGAGTCTCGGTCACCACCCGGACACGTGTGCACACCGATACGCCTGCGCTCCTCGCTGGAAAACTGATCAAGGACTCGGTTGTTCAGGGCGACGAAAGTCTCGAGCAGCCCTGCGGAAGGATCGAGCTTCAGCGAAAGGCGCCCTTCAGTGAAGTCGATTTGAACGCTATCGGCGCCCTCATCGAGGCACTGGCGGATGTCCGCCACGGCTTCGTTGACCAGGTCCGTCAGGAAGGCTTCGCGTGGATAGCCCGGAATTCCTGCTTCGGGGTACAGCAAGCTCAACGCCGATGCCGAAATCACGGCTTGCTTCACGGGCAACCTGGTCAGTCGCTTTGCGGTCGCCAGATACTTCGAAGCGTACGTCGCATAGCGGAATGGCCCGGTGGTCAGCCGAGGAAGCTGGCGGGTATGCCCATCTTCGAACGGAATGACCACGCCGTTGGAGGCAAGGCCCGTCGCGCCGTCCAGAGGATACGTAGCGAAACTCGACTTGGCCTGTTCACCATCCGTGATGATTGGCGAGCCCGTGTCCTCGAACCGGCGGATGGTATCGCGGAGCGCGTTCTCGGCGATCTGCTCGAATCGTGCAACAGAGATTCGACCGGATGCCTTGTCAGCCCATGCCGCGACCAGGTCAGGCGGACGTGGGATGCTTCCAATGGGTTCAGTAGGGATGATCATAGACTTGTCCTGGGCAGCATCTGCCTTTCGGTCGGAGTCGGCGATGCAGCCTTTCTGTCGACGTCAGCGAGGTATCGACGCTCCCTCTTCGATCGGCGAGTTGGCCCATCCTCCGGGAGGGATGATGTCCTCCGGACGATCGGTGGGACCCCAGGTCCCCGGCTCATATTCGCGAACCGGCGTGTTCATCGTCAACACCGGGTCGACGATGCGCCAGGCCTCTTCGACGTAGTCCATCCGCGCAAACAGCTCGGCGTCTCCATCGAGCGCATCGCTCAAGACGCGCTCGTAGGCGGCCTTTTCGTCAGCGCCGGGCTGTCGGCTCGCCACGAGCTCGGCCCGCTGGCCGATCATCTGATCCGCGGCGTCCATCACCGTGACGCCGAACGCAATCGTCACCCGGGGGATGATGCGGAACCGGAAATAGTTCGACAACGGCGCAGCCGTCGGGAACACCGTGGGCGGCCGCCGCAGGCGAACGACGACCTCCGTCGACGTCACGGGGAGGCACTTTCCTGTGCGAATGTAGAACGGAACGCCCTGCCACCGCCAGGAATCGATGCGGAGCCGGACAGCGGCGAACGTCTCGACCTGCGAACCGACCGCGACGCCAGCCTCCTGGCGGTACCCGCGGAATTGTCCACGAACGATGTCCTCAGCCCCCAGAGCGGGAATGGACTTCAGGACCTTCACCTTTTCGTCCCGCAGGGACTCGCTGTCCAGTCGCGCCGGCGGCTCCATCGCGAGATTGCTCAACACCTGGAAAAGGTGGTTCTGGACGACATCGCGGACCGCGCCCGTCGCGTCGTAGAAGGCGCCGCGGCCCTGGATGCCGAAGTCTTCCGCCATCGTGATCTGCACGCTCTCGACGTGGGTACGATTCCAGAAGGCTTCCATGAGCGGATTCGTAAAGCGAAAAAAGAGCATGTTGTGAACAGCGCGCTTTCCGAGGTAGTGGTCGATCCGGAAGATGTCGCCCTCCACGAACACACCGAGCAGGATCCGATTCAGTTCTCGCGCCGAGACGAGGTCCGCGCCGAAGGGTTTCTCGACGACGACGCGGGCTCCTTTCGCGCATCCCGATCGAGCCAGTTGTTCGACGACGGGCCCGAAGAGCGGGGGTGGGATCGCGAGGTAGTGCGCGGGGTGCGCTGCGTCCCCGAGCGCGCGTCGGAGCGCCTCGAACGTCGCCGGCTCTCGGTAGTCGCCGTCGACGTATCGAAGCAGTCCGCTCAGCTTCGCGAACGCGTCCCGGTCCAGCCCCCCGTACTTCTCGACGCTCTCCTGCGCGCGTGTGCGCAACTGGTCGAGGGTCCAACCCGCCTTGGCGACGCCGATGACCGGCACGTCGAGGTTGCCGCGCTTGGCCATCGCCTGCAGCGCGGGGAAGATTTTCTTGTACGCCAGATCGCCCGTCGCCCCGAAAAACACCAGCGCGTCGGAGTGTGTGTCGCTCATCTCCACCTTCTTGTTCTGTCGCGGGAATCGTCACGACGAACGAATGTCACCGACCTCACGAACGAAGCGGCGCCGCCGGCCTGCAGCCGAGTCGTGAGGAAACTGGCAAATGCCCTGATTTAGGCTCGCAATGCGGCCCGCATCGCCGAGCATGGTATCGCGACAAGCGCGGCATCGCTCGTCTCCCGTGTTTGATGGATTTGTTGTGGGATCGAGCCTGGATCGGAGCAGCGTCGCGCGCGTCGGTCGGCAGCCACACATCGTGCTGACGGGTCTCGCCGGATGTGTCTCGCAGATGCTCCCGCCAACCCTAGCGAAGCGAGGTTCTGGTCGAGGTCTTCAGACCGGTCATTCAGTGCGCGTGGCTCAGGGCAAACTGCTGCTCCAGGCTTTGCTGCATGCGCGCGAGCTGGTCGGACACCGTCGAGCGTGCCCGCGTCGTCACAATTCGCCGGGCAATGCCGCCGAAGATCCCGTCGAAGACATCGACGCGGGAACGATTCACGTACGCCAGATAGGTGGCGGGCGATGATGTCGAGCTGTCGCGCACGAGAATGGTGAGCCCAAGCGAGGCGTCGTAGTAGTGGGTTCCATAGAGGTGCTTCGACGCAATCGCGTACTCCGCCCCTGACTCACTGGCGGTGCGATTGATCGCGAGGTGCGTGATGCTCACGACGCCTCTCCGGCCGACCCTTTCTTTGGACCAATACAACACGTCGATCGCGCCTGAGACGCCGTCAGCCGGATACGCCAACAAATGCCGACGCAGCGCCGGGAATCGCTGCCAGGCGCCCAAATCCGAAGCGGCGAGCGAGACAAATTCCCGCGCCAGGTTCAACGGCTCTGCCCGATCGGCGTACTGCATGGAGGCGCGCGTCCCGGCCTTGCGGTACTTCGCAACGTAGTCGACGAGGATCTCGCGCATCAGAACGTTTGCTTGCCGCGGCGCATCCGCCCGTTCCCAGTCCACGTCGTGCCGGAAGCGCTCGATCGCTTCGGCAGACAGCTGGATGCCGCAATCTCCCACGCGACACCCGCGGAGGCTCCGGACATCGGAATCGTCGAGTGTCAGATCGGCGACGTCTCCGACATCCGGTGGATTTCCAAACGTGCCGATCTGGAGTACCGCCTCATCCCGTTTGAAGTGGGCGATATCAGCGAGGCGCTCGACGTAGAACGCCGGGGTCATTTTGACGCGTACGACGCCGAGCGTCGCCACCTCCCGCCGGTCGCTCACGTCGAGCGTACGTGAAAAGACCTGACCGGAATCGATCCGGTGCATGTCGGAACTTGTCACGTTCAGCGAACTGATGAGGAATGCTCGCGCCGGGTCGTTCGGCGAGTTGGTTCCCGCTGAGGCGAGCACTGAAATGACTCCAACCGTTACCAGCAGGACTCGCACGCCCATCGGGATCCTCTCCGCTTAACTCTTAAATAATTAAAAGTTGCCGAGACTGTACCAAGGCGCACGATTGGATGTCAATTAAAGAATTCAGAGTTCGGCGGGTCCGCCACGAGGCGTTGAGCGGTGTTCTGGCGCCGGTCAGGTCCTCAGGGCGGTCGTGGGATCGAGACGTGACACCGTGCGAGCGGGGAGCCATCCCGCGAACAAACCGACCGAGACAAGAATGGCCGCTGCTGTGACGAGCGTCACCGGGTCTCGAGCGCCGACGCCGAAGAGCAGCGCGCCGACGAACCTGGCTGCCCAGAGGCTCAAGGCGACGCCAATCGCGGCGCCGGCCAGAATCAGCATTGCGACACGGCCGAGCACGAGCCGCACAACCCTGCGAGAGCTCGCACCGAGCGCCATACGAACCGCAATCTCAGCCCGTCGCCGCCCGACCGAGTACGCAGTCACCCCGTAGACTCCCAACGCCGCGAGCAGCATCGCCAGCGCACCGAAGAAACCAGACATCAACGCGACGAGCCGCTCCTGAATCACGGTGGCGCGCAGCTGATCGTTGTAGTCGCGAAACGTGAATGCGAGGTCGGGAGCCGCTTTGCCGATCGCGTCGGCAATGTTGCGTTCGACCAGGGCACGTGGCGACGTCAGCTTCGCGGTCACCGAGAAGGCTGACCCCGAAAACCCGCCAAGACTGGCCCGAGACACCGGCAGATACATCGTCGGAACTACGCCCAGACGCACCGTCCGATAGACACTGTCGTTCACGACACCGACGATGAGCGCGTTCAATCTGCCGGGAGTGACGCTCGTGACCTGCTGACCGATCACGTTCTGACCGTTCGCAAACCGGCGGACGAACGCCTGATTCACGACGGCAACCGCCTCGGCTCCAGTGTCCGAGACGGCGAAGTCTCGTCCGGCGATCACTCGCATGCCGTAGGTCTCGAACCAGCCCTGTTCGATGAAGTTGATCCAGACGGTCCTTTCCTCCGGCGGCAAGGGCGTCGCACCGGACAGTTGAACACCAGTGGTCGTGTTGCCGTCGCTCATCGGGGTGATGCGCGAGAGCGACGCGCGCGCGACTCCCGGAACGGCGGCGACGGCCTCGGCAACGCGCTGCGCGTACGCCACCTTGTTCTCCGGCGTCACGGAATCCGGCGTCGCGTCTGCACCAACGATCAACAGGTTCGACGGATCGAACCCCAAGGGCGTCGTCGTCAACGTCGCAAAAGTACGGACGAACAAGCCGGCGCCGACTACCAGCGCAAACGACAGTCCCACCTGTGCGGCGACCAGCGCGTTTCGAAGTCCCAGACGACTCTCACCGGCAACGGCACGGCTCTGTTCCTTCATAGCGTCGTTGGGCTGGACGCGTCCCAGTCCCAGAGCGGGAGCAAGACCGAACAAGAACGTCGCGCCCAGCGACGCAGCGGCCGTGAATCCCAGCACACGCCAATCAATCGACAGATCCAATGTCGCCGCGCTCAGATCGGATCCCAGTTGCCTGACCAGCAAGGGACCGCCGAATTCGGCAAGAGCAAGGCCCGCGAGTCCACCACCCGCTGCCAGGATCAGGCTCTCGATGAACATCTGGCAGCCGAGGCGCAGGCGCGACGCGCCAAGCGCCAGGCGAACGCTCAGCTCGTGCCGCCGCGCGGTGGCGCGCGCCAGCATCAGGTTGGCGATGTTCGCGCAGGCGATGAACAAGACCGCCGCCACGACCATCATGATGATCGTGAGCGGCTGCTCGAAACGTTCGCGCAGTCCTCGCGGAGGGGAGACACCAGTCGCGGCAGGAAAGAGCGAGATGGGCTCGTTGAAATACCTGGCGCGAGACTCCGCACTCCCGCCGAGCGGCATGGTCGCCTCGCGGATGGCAGGACGGGCCGCGTTCAACGCTGCCATCGCCTGGTCGAGGCTTTGATCGGGTTTGAGCCGGGCCATCATCTGGAGCCACCAACTGTTCCGAAAGTCGAGGGCGGACTCGCGTCCGCGAATCGCCGCTTCGGAGGCGAGCGGAACGAAGACGTCCATGGCTTCCCCGACTTCCGGGCCCAGGAAGCCCGGGGGCAGGATGCCGACGACGGTGAATCGCACGCGGTTGAGGGTGAGCTGACGCCCCAACGCGTCTCGCGCGCCGCCGAATCGCGACTGCCCGAAGCGCGAGCTGATCACCGCGACCAGTCCATCAGGGCCGCCACCTCTCACATCGTCGGCTGGCGTGATCGTGCGGCCCGCGATGGCATCGATCCCGAGCATGTGAAACAAGCCGCCGCTGACGTACGCGCCGTTCACGGGCTCGACGCGGCCAGACTCGGCCAGGTTGAAGGTCGTGGGGGCTGTGGACCATGCACCGGCGCTCTCGAAGAGGTCGTGCTGGCGCTCGCGGATCTGCTCCCAGATGGGGTTGGGCCAGCTCGTTCGATCGAGCACCACCAGTTGTTCAGGCGCTCTGACAGGCAACTGTTTGATCACGAGGCTGTTGAGGATCGAGAAGAGCGCCGTGTTGGCGCCGATCCCGAGCGCCAGCGAGAGCACGCTCACGATCGTGACGATGGGCGTCGCGGCAAGCGCTCGCACGGCGTCACGCGTATCGATGGTGAAGAACGCGTGAATCGTCGCCGGACGGGGAAGCCGTTCGACGAGGCCGAACCAGAGCGCATGAGGAATCGTTGTCGTCAGGAACAGGAGAGCGGCGAGCCGCCCGCGCGATCGCGCGCGTCGGTAGTCCTCGTTCAACGCCGTGCGCATGCCTTCCCCAAATCGGCCGCGAAAGTCTCGAGGATAGAGCGCCAGAACCCAGTCGAGCAGCTTCATACGCTCGCCTTTCGAGGAGACAGACGCACCTTCTTCATCTGCGCGACGAGCTCGGTCAGGCGTCGCTTCTCTTCGGCAAGCGCCTGTCGGCCGCGCGGTGTGATTCGGTAATACGTTCCGCGCCGCGGATCGTCGCCTTCGCGCCGGCCGGGTGCCTCGGCGACCCAGCCTTCGTCGATGAGCTTGCCGAGATGCCGATAGAACGAGGCGGTCTGCACGGCGACGCTGCCGTTGGTCCGCGCACGGATGGCCTGCATGACGGCGTAGCCGTGGCTGTCACCATCGGCGAGGGCAAGGAGTATATGAAGTGGAATCGGCTTCAGCATCTGGACATGTCCATTTCGGACATGTCCATTATTACGCGAGGGAGCCGGCCGCGCAATGGTGGGACCTCAACAAATCATGACGGGGTCGAATGCTGCCGGACTCAGGATGTTTCGCCGAGCGAAGGGGCCGAGGACCCATGTGAAGCTTTGCGGTGTTTTCGGTCTAGGATCCTCCAATGCGTTCACCTGTTCAATTGGCTTCGACCATCTGCCTTGGCTTGTTCATCACCGTCGTTGCGACAGGTCTCGCTCAACGCGGTGCTGCGTCGCAGGCGACGTCACCAGGTTCGCCCTCTGACGCCACGGCGCGTATTGTCGCCTCCGCGCAGGCCCTCCTGACCACGCTCGACGATGCGGGTCGAGCCAAGGTCCAGTTCCCATTCGAGGGACCGCAGAAGACGAGATGGTCCAACCTTCCGAGCCCGATGTTTCAACGCGAGGGCTTGCGGCTGGGAGATGTGACGCCGGCGCAGCGCGCCTCCGTCATGAGCCTGCTCGCGACGGCGCTGAGTCGCGATGGGTATCGCAAGATCAACGACATCATGCGCGGCGACGAAGTGCTCCGGACTGCAGCCGAGGGCAGATCTGGCGCAGCGGGCGGTGGGCAGGGCCGCGGCGGCGCCCGCGGGGGTGGCGGTGTCCGGTTCGGCGAGGACGAGTATTACCTCGCGTTCCTGGGAACGCCGTCGGTGACGGCACCGTGGATGTTGCAGTTTGGCGGCCACCACCTGGCGATTAATCTGACGATGGCGGGGAACCAGTCAAGCATGGCGCCGAGCCTCCCTGCCGCGCAGCCGGCAACGTACACCTTCGAAGGCCGGACCGTTCGCCCACTGGGCAACGAGAACGACAAGGCGTTTGCGTTGATCAACGCGTTGAATGACGCCC
>DATAEK010000300.1:0-6580 GCA_036258055.1 Vicinamibacterales bacterium | reverse complement strand
CCGTCGCTCAGGCCGCTGCCGTAGACGATGATCGAGTGATCGAGGAGCGTGCCGTCACCGTCGGCGGTCTCCTTCATCTTCTTGACGAAGCCGGCGAAGAGCGACATGTGCATCGCGTTGATCGTGGTGACTTTCTCGATCCACTCGGCGTTGCCGCGGTGGTGCGTGAGCGGATGATGCGGATCGGGGATGCCGATCTCGGGGTAGGTGCGCATGCTTCCTTCCCTGCCCATCATCATCGTGGTGACCCGCGTCGAATCGGTCTGGAACGCGACGATCTGGAGGTCGCACATCAGGTTGACGTAGTCGGCGTACAGCACCGGCACACCGGAGGGCTTGTCGATCCCGGGCGTGAGGCCGGTGGGGTCTTTCTCGGCCCGTTCGATCCGCATCTCGATCTCCCGAACCGACGACAGGTATTCATCGAGCTTCCGGCGATCCGTCGGTCCGAGATCCCCCATCAGCCGCGCCGTGCGATCAGTAACGAGATCGAGAATGCTCCGGCGGTGCAGCAGCCGCCGCGCGCGCACCTCCGGCGGGACGCTCGTATCGATGTCACCGAACAGCCGCTCGAACACGAGTCGTGGATTCGTCTCGGGCGGCATCGGCGTGGCCGGTCCGCGCCAGGCGAGGCTGTTCGTGTAGGCGCAGGAGTAGCCCGAATCACAGTTGCCGACGGTCCGCGAGTCGTCGCATCCCAGCTCCAGCGAGGAGAAGCGCGTCTGGCCGCCGAGATGCGCCGCGGCGATCTGATCGACCGACACGCCGTTCTGGATGTCGGCGCCCGCCGTCTTGCGGGGGTGCACGCCGGTCAGGTACGAGGCGGCGGCGCGCGCGTGATCGCCCGGACCGTCGCCCAGCGCGTCGCCGTTCTTGTGCGCGAGGCCGGAGAGCACGAGCATGTCGTCGCGGAACGGCTCGAGCGGCTTCAGGATGCGTGTGAACTCGAACCCGGTGCCAGCCTCCGATGGCGTCCAGTCGGCCATGGTCACGCCGTTCGGCACGTAGGTGAACGCCAGCCGCAGTCCACGTTCGCCTTCCGCTCCACCGAGCCCCTTTGCGAAGGCCGGCGTCATGGCGTCCAGCGCCGGCAGGGCAATCAACGCCCCCATCCCCCTCAGGAAGGTCCGTCGCGGCAGATGTCGCCCTGTAATGATCATGGCGTGACTCGTCGCTGCTGGAACGGCAGGCTGTTGACGATTTCGAGGACCAGCGCCGAGAACCGGTACTCGCTGGCCGGCAGCCGGTCCGCGATTGCGCTCACCGTACGCGTATCGTAACTCTGAAGCCCGCGACCGAGCGCGTACGTCATCAGTTTCGAGGTGAGGCACCGGGCGAAGGTCTGGCGCTGCTTCACCAGCACGTCTCGCAATTGCTCCGGCCCGTTGAACTCGTCGCCGTCCGGCAGGAATCCCGTAGCGTCGATCGGAAACTCTCCGTCGATCGTACGCCACGCGCCGACGGCATCGAAGTTCTCGAGCCCGAAGCCCAGCGGATCCATCCGGCGATGGCATGACGCGCACGTCGGATTCGTGCGATGCGCCTCGAGCTGCTGGCGCAGCGACGCCACGGTGCCAATCGACGCCTCGTTCAGGTTGGGGACATCCGGCGGTGGATCGGGCGGCGGCGCGTTCAGCAGGTTGTCGAGAATCCACTTGCCCCGCAGCACCGGCGACGTGCGCGTCGCGTAGGACGAGACCGTGAGCACGCTCGCCTGCGTGAGCACTCCGGACCGCGGCGTGCCTGTCAGATCGACGCGGCGGAACTCCGGCCCGGTGACACCGTCGATCCCGTAGTGCTTCGCCAGGCGCTCGTTGAGGAAGCTGTACTTCGCGTCGATGAAGTCGACAATGCTGCGGTCGTTGCGGATGACGTATTCGACGAAGCGCTCCGTTTCGCGGCGCATGCACATCCGCAGGTAGTCGTCGAAGTCCGGAAAACGCTCGCGATTACGCGTCAGCGACTCGAGCGCTCTGAACTGCAGCCACTGCCCGCCAAACTGCTCCGCGAGTGAGTGCGACTTGGGGTCGCGCAGCATGCGCCGCACCTGTGCCGAAAGGACGCCAGGATTCCGCAGCGTGCCGGCGTCGGCGGCGCGCCGCAGCGCCGCGTCAGGCATGCTCGCCCAGAGAAAATACGACAGGCGCGTCGCCAGCTCATGCTGCGTGATCGGGTGCGCGATCGCGGCGCTCACCGCAGGACGATCGCGTTCGATGCGGAAGAGAAAGTCCGGCGACACGAGCAGCGCCTGGATTCCGACCGCCAGGCCTTCCTCGAACGAGGCCTCGTCCTTCTGCGCCCGATGCACGAGCGCCACGTATCTGGCGACCTCGGTGGAAGCGACCGGCCGGCGGAACGCGCGTCCGGCAAGGGACGTCATGATGCGTGTCGCACACGACGCTGTGTGCCCGCCGTTCCGGTGGCCGCAGACGTAAATCAGTTTGCTGCTCTCGCGGGATGGCCCAGTGACTTGCGCGTACGGTCCGCCGACGTCCACCGTGCTCACACGGACGCCGTCGAGCGGAATCTTGTTCAGCTCACCTTGCCGCTCGTCGTAGGCCTTGCGCATCTGCGCAATCCGTTCGGCCGATGCGCCGGCCGGAGGATTGAACGGCTTGCGCGGCACCTCGGGACGCGCAGACGGGTTCGGGCCGCCGTAGTGCGCCGGCAGCCCTTCGTAGATGCGCGGGATCGCCACGGCCAGATCGTGGTCTCCCGCCGACAGCCGGATGCGAAACTGCAGCGCCTGTCCGCCGAAATCCTGCCGATCGTCGTCGAACCTGGTCGCGCGATCGGCGTCGAACGGCAGCGACGCCACTTCGCGCTCGTCCGCCCAGAGTGTGACGAGGATCGGCGCGGAGCCCGCCGGCCGCAGGCCGCCGAGCCCGACGCGGACGATGTAGTCCGCTTCCGCCGGAGCGCGGTAGGCGGCGTGGAACGCGTTCGGAAGGCTCAGTCCGCTCAGGTCGTACTGCGCCGGGAACGCGCGCGCCTCCCCGTTGCGCCGGCCCTCCGAACGAAGCCGCGTGAGCGTCGGGGTCAGCGGCGGAACACCGAAAAGCGCCGTCCGCACGACTCGCTCCGCCGCCGTCATGTATTTCTCCATCAGCGCCGGCGAGAGCGACAGCACGTCCGCGATGTTGTCGAAACCGTAGCCGGAGTCGTCTTGCGGGAAATCGTCCGCGGGATGCGCGTCGACGCCGAGCAGATCGCGAACGGTGTTGTTGTACTCGGCGCGGTTCAGGCGCCGCGCGGTCACGCGTCCCGGATCGGGCGGCGTCAGCCGATCGATCCGCGCCAGCTCGCGCGCGAGCCAGGCCGCGACCGCCTGGCGCTGGTGCTCGGGCGGCTGCGGCTCCTCGTCCGGGGGCATCTGACGGTCTCGCAGCTTGCGGACGACTTCTTCCCAGCGATCGCGTTGATCGATGAGCGAGGAGACCGACGCGAAGGCTTCGAAGTTCAGATCGCGTTTGTGCTTCTCGTGGCCGTGGCAAGTGACGCAGTGCGCGGAGAGGAACGGCTTGACGATCGTGTCGAAGCCGTCGCTGGATGCGGCGTTCAGGATCGGTGCCGGAGCGGGTGCGCGCTGGGCGACACCCAGCATGCTCATCGTCATCACCAATGGGGCGACGAGGACGCCGACCATCGCGGCGCGCATACGCTGCCGATTATGACGCATGAAACGCCGCACTGACGATTGACGATTGCAGATTGGCGATTGGATTGGCGATTGGGGATTGACGATTGGGATTGGCGATTGGCATTGCGGGTTTAGCCATCGTTGAGCAGGGCGCTCATTGCATTTCTTGCAACCGCTGCCCGTGAACGGTCATATCCAGGGTGTTCTCCGCGTGCAGGTCGTGGCGTGGGCTTTGCTGTCGTCACGGGCCATGAACGCCAAAGCCGAGGAAATGATCGCCCGCACCCAGGCCTTCCTGATGAGGGTAATCGCATTCTGCGAAGGTCTCCCATCGACACTCGCGGCGCAGAGGTATAAAGGACAGCTGATGGACGCTGCGGGTGGCCTGCACAGCAATTACCGCTCCGCGTGCCGCGCGCGGTCGACGAAGGAGTTCATCGCCAAAGTTGGTGTAGCGGCTGAAGAAGCCGACGAATGCGTCGGCTGGCTGGAGACACTCCGCAAGGCCAAATGCGGAAATGGGCCTGAGCAGGCAGCACTCGAACAGGAGGCTGTCGAACTGACGAAGATCCTGACCGCGTCACAGAAAACCGCTCGACGCAACGAAGTCATGCGAGCGCGTTTATCTCGCCAACGCCGTTAGCGCCCGCGCGCTTCAATGCTCAATCCCAATCGTCAATCACCAATCTCCAATCCAATCGCCAATCTGCAGTCGCCAATCGTCAATGGTTGCTGACGAACGCGAGCATGCGGCTGTCGGGCGACCACGATGGGACATTAATCGTGCCCTGGCCGCCGTAGACGTAGGCAATCACCCTGGGAATGCCACCCGCAATCGGAAGCAGTCTCAGGTAGACACGCTGATAGTACGGATGGTCCGACGCCGGAACTTCCTTCGGAAAGCTGATGAAGGCAATCCACTGGCCGTCCGGTGAGATGTGCGGGAACCAGTTGTTGTAGTCGTCGCTGGTGATCTGCTCCGGGTGCCCGCCGTCCGAATCCATCCGCCAGATCTGCATCGACCCGCTGCGGACCGAATTGAAGTAGATGTGGCGTCCGTCCGGCGCGTACTCGGGACCGTCGTCGAGCCCCTTGAAATCGGTGAGCCTCACTTCCCCGCCGGTGCCGTCGGCGGCGATGCGATAGATGTCGAACTCGTTGTCGCGGCCGCCGGTGAAGACGAGGTATCGGCCATCGGGTGACCAGCCGTGCAGGTACGACGGCGACTGCGTCGTAATTCGCTTTGGCGTTCCACCGCGAACCGGCACCGTGTACACCGTCGAACGCCCTTCGGACGCCTGGCTCTGATCGCTGAGGCCGAGCATTGTACCGTCGAACGAGAGGACGTGATCGTTGTTGTTGCGGTTGGCGACGCCAGTATCAATCAGCGTGGACTGTCGCGTGGCGAGATCGAAGCGGTACAGCCCGCCCCATCCCTCGCCGCGGCCGCTGCGGTTGTAGATGAGCGCGCTGCCGTCCGTCGTCCAATTCGGTGCCTCGAAGGGGGTCGCCGAACGGTACAGGACCTGGCGATGACCCGTGGCGATGTCCAGCGTCTCGAGCACGCTCCCGATGAAATCGCGATAGGGCACGAAGCCTTCTTTGGCGGGACGAATGATGCGGACGTCGCGAACGATGGCGCGCTCGGTGACGTCTGCGTTGTGTGAACACAGCGCGAGACCGACATAGACGTCGCCACCGAGATCCAGGTCCGCGATCTCCGCCGTGGTAAAGGTATCGCCGTACCTCGCCGCCGAGAAGATGTAGCGACTGCCCTTGCGTTCGAGCTGGATGACATCGGCGCCCTTCGCGCCGGGCATCTCCGTCTGGGCGGTGATCGCGCCGCGACTGCGGCGGAACTGCAGCGAGGTCAGCCCGTCGCCGTGGATCACACCGTCCACGTACGGGGCGTCCGGGTCCAGGGTCGGACGCACCATCCATCCAGCCTTGCGATGCGGGTCGACGCCCCTTCCGATGAACTCGACACGCGCCTGCAGGATGAAATCGCCGGTCATCCGCTTCCACACGAACCGGAACTCGTCGCGTTCGGCCCACATGTTCACGCCGCCCGCGGCCAGGCTGTACTCCTGCGAAACGGCGTTGTAGACGGCGGATCCGGCGATCTTCGGAGAGCCGATGTCCCCCTGGCCGTCGAAGTCACCGATCGGACCGTCCGGCACTGAGATCGCTGCGCTGCGGCTCGTCAGCACGAGTGCGGCTACGATGACGAGCGTAGCCCACGCAGGTCTCCTCGACGGCACCGCTGACAGCATCTGGCATCCTCCCGCTGGGCCGCCATTGTAAGTGCCGTGTCGTCAATCCAGAAGACGACGACAGTAGAGTGCGGCTCAAGTTCCTGGAGGTTGAGCCGAGTAATACGAAGGTGTCGTCGATACTTTTGTCCAATGGATCGCACTTCCCGATTTCTGGTGTCATGTGTTCGGGGAGATGAGCATGAGGCACTTCCCATTTGCGGTCTGTGCGCAATTCCGTTGCCATCTGCCGAGCCATGAAGACAAAGGCAGGATGGCGGAGGTGATGTTCAAATGACGCGTTCAACCTTTACGAGAGTTCCTGTCCTTCCCTCGCTGCTCTGCGCTGGGCTCCTGACGGCATCGTGGGTCAGTCTCCCCCAGGCGCTCAGCGGTGCTGAACACGTTCGCGGTACGGTCGTCAGCATCGATGCGGCCGCCATCGTCGTGGCCACGGCAAACGGATCCGTTCGTGTGCAACTGGCGCCGGAAACCGGGTTCGCCACGGTCGTCAAATCGGATCGCCAGCACCTCACTGACGGCAGCTTTCTCGGGATCGCGTCCGTTACGGCCACCGACGGCTCGCAGCGCGCCACTGGAGTGACGATATTGCCCGAGGCGCAGCGCGCGTCGGCGGAAGGCCAGTTCGACTGGGATCTGCCGAGCACCGCAACCGGCAGCAAGATGA
>DATAEK010000297.1:0-22657 GCA_036258055.1 Vicinamibacterales bacterium | reverse complement strand
CTGCGGTCGGCAGGTTCACCATCACGAGGCCGCTCTCGGAATGCCGCTTGAAGTGACTGGCGTGTTTCAGCGACGAGGTCACGATTCCTGCCGAGAGGCCGAACGGCGTCGCGTTGGCGACCGAGAGTGCTTCGTCGTAGTCGCGCACGCGGATCACCGACGCCACCGGCCCGAAGATCTCGTCGCGATTGATCTGCATCTGCGGCTGCGTGTCGGCGAAGATCGCCGGCGCCATGTAGTAGCCATCGTGCTCGCGCTTCAGACGCTCCCCGCCGTGAACCAGCCGCGCCCCTTCCTTCCGCCCGATCTCGACGTACTCGAGGTCCTTCGCAAGCTGCCGCTCGTCCACGACCGGTCCGATCTCGGTCCCGGGCTTGAGGGCATCGTCGATGACCAGCCGCTTCATTCGCTCGACCATTCCCTCGACGAATCGATCGTGAATGCCACTGGTGACGATGATCCGGCTCGACGCGGTGCAGCGCTGGCCTGCCTGAAAATACGCGCCGTTGATCGCGACCGACACCGCCGTCGCCAGATCCGCATCGTCGAGGACGATGAGCGGATTCTTGCCGCCCATCTCGAGCTGGACGCGCGTGCCGTTCTTGACGGCCGCTGCGGCAACCGACGGCCCCACATCCTGCGATCCAGTGAAGCTGATGGCGTCGATCTCCGCCGACGCGGCGAGCGCAGGGCCGAGACGTGAGCCTGGCCCCATCACCAGATTGAGCACCCCGGGTGGCAGGCCTGCCCGTTGAATGATGTCGATGAGCGTCCACGGCGACGCGGGGACGAGCTCGGCGGGCTTGAAGACCACGCAGTTGCCGAACGCGAGCGCGGGCGCGATCTTCCACGCCGGAATCGCGAGCGGAAAATTCCAGGGCGTTATCGCGGCGACGACCCCGACTGGTTCGCGGAAGATCTCGACGTCGATGCCGGGACGGACCGAGTCGAGCCGCTCGCCACCAACGCGCAACGTTTCACCGGCGAAGAACTTGAAAATTGAGCCCGCGCGCGCGGCTTCTCCGATGCCGTCCGCGAGCGGTTTTCCCTGCTCGCGGGCGAGCAGCCGGCCCAGCTCCTCCTTTCTCGCGAGGATCTCGCTGCCGGCCCGATCGAGAACGTCGAACCGCTCCTGCGGCGTCGTCCGCGACCATTTCGGAAACGCGGCACGCGCAGCCTGAATGGCCTCACGAAGATCCGCATCGGTCGCTCGCGCGAACTCGCCGACCGTATCGCTGAGATTCGATGGATTGATGTCGGGCGTGTGCTCGGACGAATCAATCGACCGGCCGCCGATCAAGTTGGGAAACGCAGTGGGCATTGAATTCTCCGTGGCGCCCGGCTTCAACCGGACCGTTCGGTTGTGTCCGACTTCAGCCGGACCTGTTCGGTGGCGTCCGACTTCAGCCGGACAGCCGATTGCCGACTGCCGACAACATCATCTCAATCTCGGTTTTTCTATCCCCGCCACCTCGCACAGCACATCGACCATCGCCGAGAAATCGCGGTCGCCGCTGCCGTGCCCGCGTGCGACGCTGAACGCCTCGCGCGCCGCGGCGGCGACCGGCACCGGCACCTTCACAGAATTTGCGGCCTCGACGATCAGCGTCAGGTCCTTGTGCGCGAGGTCGATCGTGAACCCCGGTTCCGTGTCTCCGGCAAGCACCTTCGCCGGCCAGTTGATCTTCAACTGGCCGTTGGTCGCGGTCGTGCCGTGGATCACGTCCAGCGTCTTGGCCAGGGAGAGACCGAACCGCTGCGACAGCGCAAGCGCCTCGGCATTGAGCTGGCACGAGATGATCGCGAGGTAGTTGTTGACGAGCTTCGTGCGCATGCCTGCGCCGACCGGGCCGCAATGATGGATCGTCGTGCCCATCGCGTCGAGCATCGGCTTGACGCGGGCGTAGCTGTCCGCGTCGGCGCCGACCATGAAGAGGCACTCCCCGCGCTCGGCGTGGCTGGCCAGCCGGCCGACCGGTGCATCGACGAACGCACATCCTCTGGCAACGGCGGCTGCCGCGATGCGATCTGTGACCCGCGGGTCGATGGTGCTCATCTCGACGATGAGCGTGCCGGCCGATGCATGCGCCAGAACACCGTCCGCGCCGCAGATCACGCTCTCGACCACAGCCGAATCGGGCAGCATCGTCATCACGGCCGTTGTTGCACCGGCCACTTCGGCGACGCCGGTCGCGGCGTGCGCGCCAAGTCGGGCGACATCCGCCGTCTGGCCTGCCGCGACGTCGAACACGATCAGATCGAATCCCTTGCGACACAGATTCGACGCCATCGGGCGACCCATCCGTCCGAGGCCGATGAAGCCGATGCGTTCCTTCGTCGTCATACGTGTTGGCTAAGCTCCTGGTGTCCCAGCGCCGTGATTCGGAACATGAGTCCCGGCAGCGCGCCGACGGCTGGGCGCGCAGAGCGCGCACATCGGGAATTTGTACGCGACGAGCAACGCGGCCTGCCGGGATGCCCTGCCTGGGGATTATGTTGCGAATCACGCGGCCAGGACACCGGGAGCCGATATCATTCCATGAACCGCACCGGAATGCGGGCACCCCGACGAACGGCGCTTGGTGAGCGTACTCGATTCGTCCAGCGGAATTGTCAGGTCATCTTCAATCATGTCCACACCCAATCAACGGAGCATCCTCGAGGAGATCGCCCGGCGCGAGATGATTGCGCGCGGGCTCGAACCGGAGTTGAGTCCCCAGGCACGTGCCGAGCTCGGACGGCTCGGCCATCCTCCGGCTGACGGCAGCCCTGATTTCCGATCGCTCGAGTGGTCGTCGATCGATAACGACGAGTCCCGGGATCTGGATCAACTCGAGGTCTGCGTCGAGGACAGGAAGGGTCCTCCGAGAGTCCTGGTCGCGATTGCCGACGTCGACCTGCTCGTCCGGCAGGGTTCGGCGCTCGACGCGCACGCGCGCACGAACACCACGTCCGTCTATACCCCGGCCCGCGTCTTCCCGATGCTGCCCGACGAGTTGTCGACCGATCGGACATCCCTCAACCCCGACACCGATCGCGTCGCCCTCATCATCGACATGCGGATCAGCGACGACGGCGCGGTGACCGAGTCGAACGTGTATCGAGGAGTGGTGAGAAACCGCGCGAAGCTGACCTACGACGGCGTCGCCGCGTGGCTGGATGGACATGGTCCGACACCCGAGCCGATCGCCGCCTCGCAGAGCCTGGAGGCGCAGGTGCGTCTGCAGGATCAGATCGCGCAGCGGCTCCGCGCGCGCCGGGAGGAGGATGGTGCGCTGGACTTCGACCGGACCGAGGTGAAGCCGGTGGTCGACGGATCGCGGGTGCAGGCCCTGAACACGGTCGAGTCGAACCGCGCCCGAGACCTGATCGAGAGCTTCATGATCGCGGCGAACACGACGACCGCCCAGTTCCTCGCTGCGCGTGGGATTGCGTCGATCCGCCGCGTCGTACGGTCGCCCGAGCGATGGGACCGGATCGTGGATCTTGCCGCACAGCACGGCGGCAAGCTGCCGTCAACACCTGACGTACACGCGCTGCAGGGCTTTCTGAAGGCGCGCCGTGCGGCATCACCGGATGACTTCAGCGATCTGTCGCTCAGCGTGATCAAGCTGCTTGGCCGCGGCGAATACGTCGCGGAACAGGCCGGCGGCCCGCAGACGCAGCACTTTGCCTTGGCGACGTCGAACTACACGCATTCGACGGCGCCCAACCGCCGGTTCCCGGACCTCATCACGCAGCGGCTGATCAAGGCCACGCTCGAACGCGCGCCCTCGCCATACCCGCTCGCGGAGCTCTCCGCCCTCGCCGAGCACTGCACGCGCCAGGAGGACGCCGCGAACAAAGTCGAACGGCAAGTGCGCAAGGCCGCGGCCGCGTTGTATCTCTCGGATCAAATCGGTCATCGATTCGACGCGGTGGTCACCGGCGCATCGCCGAAGGGCACGTGGGTCAGGCTGACGAAGCCGCCAGTCGAAGGACACCTCGAGCGAGGCTTCGAAGGACTGGATGTGGGCGACCGGCTGCGGGTGCAGTTGATCAGCACGAACCCCGAGAAGGGGTTCATCGATTTCGCCAGAGCCTGATCGTTGATCGATCCCCGGACCTCGTGCTGACAATGCCAATCACTCGACGACGTCATCGAACGACTGGATCACTTGATGCCGATAGGCGGGGACTGATGCGTTCCCTGGACGAATCGCCAGCACGACCTGCATGCCTGCTGCGTTCGCCGCGTCGAGCTCGTGCGGCACATCCGAGATGAACAGCACGCCGGACGGCGGCACCTGCATCGCCAAGGCGATCCGCCGGTAGCTCTCGGGCTGGACTTTCGGTCCCGTCGTCGTATCGAAGTGGCGGGTGACGAAAGGGGTGAGATCGCCGGCCGTCGAGAACTCGAACAGCAGCTTCTGCGCGAGCACGCTTCCGGATGAAAAGATGGCGACTGGCACGGCGGCCGCGCGCCACCGCGCGAGCGCGGACGCCACATCGGCAAAGACCGCCCCTTTCAGCGCCCCGGATCGGTAGCCGTCCTCCCAGATCAGGCCCTGCAGCTCCTTGAGCGCGGTCGACTTGCGATCCCGGTCCATGAGCCAGCCGGCGTAGGCCACGAGTGAGGCGATGCGCGCGGCAGTGGAATCGTCGCGCCACGCTGGAAGACTGCCATCGACGTGCGCGTCTGCTGCGTGTTCGTCACGGAACCGTTGTATGAGGGGCGCCGCCGACGGCACTGCGGCATGAAACTCGAGATACGAGCGCAGGTGCGCTCTTGCGTACGGAAAGAGCGTCTCGTACACGAAGGACACGGGCGTCGTCGTCCCCTCGATGTCGAGTACCAGCGCACGGACGCCCGCTTGACGCAGGCTCAGGCTCACGCGCGGCGGGTCGCCGAAACGTACGACGGACCGAAGCAGACGGGCTGGAAGCCCTGATCGACGCCGCTCTCCGTGTAGTGCGGCGTCCAGCCAGACTGATCCTGGAACAGGCGGATGGCGCGGATGCGGCGATCGGCGCAGAGATCGAACCAGTGATGGGTGCCGCGCGGCACGCGAATCAGGTCGCCCGCCTCGACCTCGATGGCGAACACCGGCCCCACCCGTGGATGCACGTGGAAGAGACCCCGACCTTCGATGATGAAGCGCACCTCGTCCTCGTCGTGCCAATGCTCGCGGCTGAACCGCGCGAGCATTGCGTCGAGGTTGGGGGTGTCCGGTTTGACATCGATCACATCGGCGGTAACGTAGCCGCCACGTGCCTTGAGATCGTCGATGTCGTCGGCGTAGGCGGCCAGCAGCGCTTCGCCGGATGCATCGGCGGCCACGCCGTCCCTCGGCGTCCAGCGTGAGTACTCGATGCCGTGCCGGGCGAGGAACGCCTCGACCGCAGCGGCGTCGGTCAGGCTGGAATTCTCAGCGGGGATTCTCACGATGGCCATGACGTTCTCCCTGATGATCGGCCAACGGTCTCGAGCAGAAACTCGAGGATTTCGACATGCCGCACAGCCTGCGGAAGCGTGTCGCCCCAAGTGTACAACCCGTGACGCCGGAGCAGGAAGCCATGACACGCCGGGTGCTCACGCAGCACGCGTTGCACCTGGACGGCGAGCCGGTCCATGTCCTGGTCGTTGTCGAGGATCGGCAGCCACTCCCGGTGCTCGTGCGTCGTGACACCTTCGAGCCCCTTGAGCATCTCGAAGCCCTGAATGGCGAGGCCGCCTTCCGGGGCGTGAGCCTCTGAGAGCACCGTGCTCCACACGGAATGGGTGTGGAGGACAGCGCCGGCGCTGCGCGCGCGCACGATTTCGACGTGCAGCGCCGTCTCGGCGGACGGGCGGCCACTGCCTTTCATCACCGAAAGCGTGTCGCCGTCGATCTCGAGAATCCGATCGGCGTTCAACTCTCCCTTGAACCCGCCGCTCGCGGTGATCGCCAGCCGCAATGGATCGCGGCGCAGCACCGCGCTGAAGTTCCCGCTCGTGCCCAGCACCCATCCCCGGGTGTCGAACCGGCGACCGGCGGCGCTCAACTCGCCCGCGGCGTCGGCAAGCGTACGCCGATCGGCGGGCCGACGGGAGGCTTTGGCGGGACGCCTGACCGCACGTGACGAGGCCATTGCTGGTGTTCACGCGAACTTCACGCAGACGTTCTTGACCTGCGTGTAGCTGGCGAGCGACTCGAGTCCTTTCTCGCGACCGTAGCCGCTCTTCTTGTACCCGCCGAAGGGCAACTCGACGCCGCCGCCCGCGCCATAGGTGTTGACGTAGACCTGCCCGACTTTGATGCGGGATGCCAGCGCCAGCGCCTTGTTGATGTCCTTCGTCCACACCCCCGCGACCAGACCGTACTGGCTGCGATTGGCGAGCTCCGCCGCTTCCTCGACGTCCTCGAAGGTCGTGATCGCGAGGACGGGGCCGAAGATCTCTTCGCGTGAGACCCTCATCTCGGGCGCGACCCGATCGAGCAATGTCGGTTGGAAATAGAATCCGCCGCCGAGCGCCGGATCCGAGGGCCGCGCGCCGCCCGTCAGGACCTCGGCCCCCTCACCCTTGCCGATCGTCACATAGCCTTCGATAGTGTCGAGCTGACGCTTGGAAATGATCGGGCCCATGTCCGGATCGCTGACGCCCGGGCCGACGCGCATCGACTTCGCCCGGGCGACCAGACGCTCGACAACAGCGTCGTGGGCTTTGCGTTCGACCAGCAGGCGCGATCCGGCAGAACACGTCTGACCGGCGTTCTGAAAGATCGCGTTCGACACGCCCGCCACCGTCCGATCGAGATCCGCGTCCGCAAAGACGATGTTGGGTGATTTGCCGCCCAGCTCCATCACCACCGGCACGATGTTGTCGGCGGCCATCTTCGCGACGAGGATACCCACTTCGATCGACCCGGTGAACGTCACCTGATTGATCTCCGGATCGCTCGCGAGTGCCGCGCCAGCTTCGGGGCCGATGCCGGGGACGACATTGAGGACGCCCGGGGGCACGCCGCTCGCCAGTGCAATCTCGCCAAGACGCAGCGCCGTCATCGGCGCGTCCTCGGCGGGCTTGAGCACGACCGTGCATCCCGCCGCGAGCGCCGGCGCGACACCGCGCGCGCCAATCTGTATCGGGTAGTTCCACGGAATGATCTGCGCGGACACCCCAATCGGCTCGCGAAGGGTGTAGTCGAGGAAACCCGGGCCGATCGGAATCGTATGGCCCATGATCTTGTCCGCGATCCCGGCGAAGAACTCGAAGTAGCGCGCGGCCACCTGGACGTCGGTCCGCGCCTGGCTCAACGGCTTGCCGTTGTCGCGGCTCTCGAGCGTCGCGAGCTCCTCTGCGCGATCGCGAATCCCCTGCGCGATTCGAAACAGCATCCGCCCGCGTTCTGCCGGCACGATACCCGCCCACGCCTTCGATTCGAGCGCCGTCCGTGCCGACGCCACTGCTTTTTTCACATCGTCTTTCGTTGCCTTCGCCACGGTTGCGAGCAGATCGCCCGACGATGGATCGTAGACGTCGAAGGTGCCGCCGTCCGACGCGCCCACCCGCGCGCCGTCGATGATGAGCGATTCGGTCAACGTGTCGGTCGTTGTCGTCATGGTGTCAGTCCGCTGATGTGATATCGCCTAAGGAATGCGGCTCAACTGCTGAGGGCCATCCAGTCGATAGTACTCCCATCGGCCGATCAAGCTAGGCCGCGGATCGCGGTGAGGATCCTTCCGTAATTCTCCGGGTTGATACGCGCTTCGACGAGAGTCGGTCCGTCGCTGGCGAGCGCCTGACCGATCGCCGCCTCGAGCTGCGTTCCGGTCTCGGCGCAGAAGGCCCGGACGCCGAAGGACGTGGCCAACCCCGGCCACGAGATGGCCCCGAGGTCCACACCAGCCGGCCGATAGCGCTTGGCCTGCTGTTTGATGTCGATGAGGCTGAGCGAGCGGTCGCTGAAGACCACCGTCACGATGCGCAGCCGCTCGCGCGCCGCGGTCAGCAGCTCCGCGGCGCACATCAACAACCCGCCGTCGCCAGTCACGGCGACGACGGGACGTTCTGGCTCGATCAGCGCCGCGCCAATCGCCGCCGGCACCGCGAAGCCCATCGTCGACAAACCATTCGAGATCAACATCTCGTTGGCGTCCCGCACCGGCCACAGCATCGTCGCGGGAAACATGTGAGCGCCGGCGTCGACGGTCACGCGCGTGCCGCGCGGCGCGCAACCCGAGGCAATCGTCACGGCGTCCTGGGGAGACAAACCCTCCGTCGGGATCTCAATGGCGGCACGCTGCCGGTCGACCAGGTCCGCAATCTCGGTGGAATCCCAGCGCGACTCGCGAAGCATCCCATCCACCCGCTCCAGGGCCGCGGGAATGTCGGTGACGAGTTGCGCGGCAAACGGCACCTGATCGGTGCGCAGTGACCACGGACAGCAGGACACAATCGGCCGATCGAAGAGCCACGGTCGCGGCAGCAGCTCCACCGGGTCGAGCCCGACACCAACCAGGAGATCGCAGCGTTCGATGACGATTCGTTCGATCGATCCGTTGGTGAAGACACCTGCGAACCATCGGTCATCGTCAGGAACGACGCCCTTCGCTTTGTAGGTCACCATGGCCGGCACGCCGCGTCGCTCGCACAACCCACGAATTGCCCGGACATCCTCGGCGCGCCGCGCGCCAAGCCCCACGAGGATGAGCGGCTTCGTCGCTCGAGCCAGGAGCGGTTCGAGATCGTCAACGGCCACAGACGTCGTCGCGTTCGACGACGCGTGATAGGGCGTCTTGTCAGGAACAGAGGCGTCAACAGACGCGACGTCACCGGGGCACTCGAGGTGAACGGGACCACGCGGCGAGGACAGCGCGACGGCAATCGCGCGTTCGATGGTGTCGCTCGCGGTGTCAGGTGAGAGTACCCCCGACCACTTGGTCACCGGCGTCAGAAGCGCGGGCTGATCGATCCATTGGTGTTCGAACGGAGGACCACTGCGGGCCCCGTGGTTGTCGGTGAACACGATGACCGGAGCGCGATCGAGGAATGCGCACGCCACACCGTTCACGACGGAGGCCGCCCCTGGTCCGAGCGTCGTCAGGCAGGCGCCTGGATTTCCGGTGATCTCGGCCTGCGCGAGCGCGGCGATGGCCCCGGCGGTCTCGGTTGACGTCAACACGAACGGCAACCCTGCGCGACCCGCGGACTCGACGATGTCGAGGTTGCTGCCGCCGCCGGGGACACCAAAAAGCGAGTGAACGCCCGCTTCACGCAGGCGGCGCACGATGAGATCGGCGACGCGCGTCATGGAGGACTGAATAGTACTCTCAATCGAATATCACGTCTGAAACAGCGGCAGCCACTTCGTTGTGACGGCTGCGAAATCCGGCGTCGAGCGACACCGCTGTGTCAGCACGTTCAGCGAGTATGATCGAACCTGTCGCGCACATCCGTGCGCCGCGACCTTCGGAGGAGCCTTGACCGGGACGGAACTGCATCAGGACCTGCGGGCGGGCGTCCGCGATCTCTGCAAATCGTTTCCAGACAGCTACTGGCGAGAGCTCGACGCGCAGCGCGCATATCCAGGGACGTTCGTCAAGGCGCTGACCGAAGCCGGATATCTCGCTGCGCTCATCCCGGAAGAGTACGGCGGCTCCGGACTCGGCATCTCGGAAGCGTCGGTGATTCTCGAAGAGATCAACCGGAGCGGTGGAAACGCTGGCGCCTGCCACGCGCAAATGTACACGATGGGCACGCTGCTGCGTCACGGGTCCGATGCGCAGAAACGAGAGCTCCTCCCGAAGATCGCGACCGGGGAGCTGCGGCTGCAGGCGTTCGGCGTGAGCGAACCGACCACAGGATCCGACACGACCCAGATGAAGACGCTGGCGGTACGTCAGGGCGATACCTACGTGATCCGCGGTCAGAAAATCTGGATCTCGCGCGCCGAACACTCCGATCTTCTGCTCCTCGTCGCACGCACGACGCCGCTCGAGCAGGTGAAGAAGCGGACCGAGGGCCTCTCGATCCTGCTCGTGGATATCCGCAAGGCCGTGGGGCGCGGCCTCACCATCCGTCCCATCCGGACGATGATGAATCACGCGACGACCGAGTTGTTCTTCGACGACCTGGAAGTGCCCGCGACCGGGCTGGTCGGGGAAGAAGGCAAAGGCTTTCGTTATCTGCTCGACGGTCTCAACGCCGAACGGATCCTGATCGCCGCCGAGTGCGTGGGCGACGGCCGCTGGTTCGTCGATCGCGCCACGCGTTACGCGAAGGAGCGCGTCGTGTTCGCACGTCCGATCGGACAGAACCAGGGCGTGCAGTTTCCCATTGCGCGCGCGCACATCGACGTCGAAGCCGCCGATCTGATGCGCATCCGTGCGGCCGAGCTCTTCGATCGCGGTGAGCCGTGCGGCGCCGAAGCCAACATCGCAAAGCTCCTGGCCGCCGATGCGTCGTGGGCGGCGGCGAACGTGGCCGTGCAGACATTCGGCGGGTTCGGCTTTGCCGAGGACTACGACATCGAGCGGAAGTTTCGCGAGACCCGCTTGTACCAGGTGGCGCCAATCTCGACGAACTTGATCCTGACCTACGTCGCCGAGCACGTCCTCGGCTTACCGCGGTCCTACTGATGCTTTAGGTTCTAAGGTTCTCGGTTCTCGGTTCTTCCAGAGGATTCATCGTGATGGCGTCAATCTTCACCGCACTGCTGCTTTCCGTTTCGCTTCCCCAGGGCGCCGGCTACGCGAGACCGGAGATGCTGGTGGACACCGCCTGGCTCGCGGATCACCTGCAGGATGCCAACATCCGTATCGTCGACCTGCGACGGAACGGCGAGACCGACTACGCCGCCGGTCACATTCCGGGTGCGGTCAACCTCCGCAACGACGCGATTCGCGATCCCAGGAATGCACCGACGTTCCTGCCGTCGCGCAGCGCGTTCGAAACGCTGGCGTCGCAGCTCGGCATCTCGAACGGCACGCGCGTCATCGTCTACGACGACCGCGGCGGGCTCTACGCCGCGCGTTTCTGGTGGATCCTCAACTACTTCGGCCACGCCAACGTCGCCCTGCTCGATGGACACTGGATCAAGTGGACGCGCGAGCAGCGGCCGACTTCAACGGAGAAACCGGCGATTTCGCCCACCCGCTTTACGGCAATCCCCAACCCGCATTGGCTGGCGACGGCAGACGACGTGCAGAAGGCGATAGACAAGCCGGGCGTGAAGATCGTCGACGCGCGCACGAAGGCCGAGATTGAGGGCACCGATCTACGGGGAATCCGCCGCGGCGGCTTCATCCCATCGTCGGTCTCCGTGTACTGGGAAGACACGCTGGATCCCGAGCTGAAGACGCTCAAGCCTGCACCCGAGCTCACGAAGTTGTTTCAGGATGCCGGCGTGCTGCCATCCCAGGACGTCATCGCCTACTGCCAGGTCGGCATGCGCGCCGCCCACGATTTGTTCGTGCTGCATCTGCTCGGCTATGACCACCTGCGCAACTACTACGGCGCATGGGAAGAGTGGGGCAACCGCGACGATCTGCCGCTCGGGAAGCGGTAACGCAGCGTCGATGCGCCTGCCACTCGAGAACGTCACGGTCGTCTCCGTCGAGCAGGCGGTTGCGGCACCGTTCGCGACCCGCCAGCTGGCCGATCTCGGCGCGCGCGTGATCAAGATCGAAAGGCCGGATGGCGGCGACTTCGCGCGCGGCTACGACACGACGGTCAAGGGGCTCTCGAGCTACTTCGTCTGGCTCAATCGCGCGAAGGAGTCGCTGACGCTCGACCTCAAGCATCCCGACACACAGCGGATTCTGGAGCGCTTGCTCGAGCGCGCGGATGTGTTCGTGCAGAACCTCGCGCCCGGCGCCGCGGATCGGCTCGGGGCCTCGGCGGTCGATCTCCGTGCAAAATATCCGCGCCTGATCGTCTGTAACGTGTCCGGTTACGGCTCCTCGGGACCCTACGCGCAGAAGAAAGCGTACGACCTGCTGGTCCAGAGCGAAGTCGGGCTGATCTCGATCACCGGCACCGAGGAAACGCCGAGCAAGGTCGGCATCTCGGTCGCGGACATCGCCGCCGGGATGTACGCCTACTCCGGCGTCCTGACGGCGCTCATCGCGCGCGGGCACAGCGGTCAGGGAACGGTCGTCGACGTCTCGCTCTTCGACGCGCTCTCGGAGTGGATGGGATTTGCGGCCTACTACACGAAGTACGGTGGCACGGCTCCGGCGCGCACCGGTGCCAGTCACGCGTCGATCGCGCCCTATGGGCCGTTCGAAGCCAGCGATGGGCGGCGGATCTTCCTCGGCATCCAGAACGCACGCGAATGGTCGCGCTTCTGCTCTGAGGTGCTCGGCCGGCCCGCACTCGCAGACGACGAGCGATTCCGCACGAATCCCCTGCGCGTCGCGAACCGCGCCGTGTTGCACGAGGCGATCGCATCCGTCTTCTTCAAACTTGCCTCGCACGCCATCGTCGAACGGCTCGAAGCGGCCAGGATTGCATACGCGAGCATGAACTCGATGGCGGAGTTCCTCGAGCACCCGCAGCTCCGGGACCGCGATTGCTGGCGCGACGTGGACTCTCCCGCCGGGACGCTGCAAGCACTCGTGCCGCCTGTCCGAATGGCGGGGTTCGAACCCATCATGGGCGCAATTCCCGCGCTTGGCGCGCACACCGAGTCGATCCTGCGAGAGCTGTCGTTCGACGAGGCGGACATCCGACAATGGCGCAATGACGGCGTGATCTGAGCGGCGGTTGTGTAGAATCCTCGGCGCTCTCGGAATCCTCGTCTGTCTCAGGAATGGTACCGATGACGATCAAAGAAGGCTGGACGGGACGCGTATTCGAGGACTTCGAGGTCGGGGACGTGTATCGGCACCCGCTCGGGCGCACGATCCTCCCCGCCGACAACGTCTGGTTCACGTGCCTCACGATGAACACGAACCCGATTCACTTCGACGCCGAATACGCGAGCCGGACTCAGTTCAAGAAGCCGCTCGTGAACTCCTGCTTCACGCTCTCGCTCGTGACCGGTCAGTCCGTGATCGACCTCACCATCAACGCGGTCGCCAATCTGGGATGGGACGAGGTGCGGTTGCCGAATCCGCTGTTCGAAGGTGACACCGTCTACGCGTCGAGCGAGGTGCTCGAGACGCGCGAATCGAAGTCCCGTCCGAGCGTGGGTATCGTGCGCGTGAAGACAACGGGAACCAACCAGCACGGCACGCCCGTGATCGAGTTCACGCGCACGTTCATGATCTGGAAGCGCGGCCACGTGCCTGAGCGCGGAGGAGCCGTGGGCGGGTCCGGCTAGGTCGACAATCCAAGGTACGGCGAAACCCGGAGCTACTCGTATCTCAACGCGGTCATCGGATCGACTGTGGTCGCCCGGCGCGCTGGCACGTACGCGGCGGCGAGAGCGATCAGGCCGAGCACGGCCGTCGCGCCGGTGTAGACGAACGGATCCCAGGGGCGCATTCCGTAGAGGACGGACTCGACCAGCTTCCCTACCGCGGCCGCGGCGCTGAGCCCGACGAGGCCACCGATTCCAAGCATGAGAAACACGTCGCGGACGACGAGGCCGCGGACGTGACCGGCGCTGGCGCCGAGCGCCATGCGGATGCCAATCTCGCGCGTGCGCCGCGCGACGTTGTAGGCGAGCACGCCGTAGAGACCGACCGCGGCGAGTAACGTCGCCAGCGCCGCAAACCCGCCCGTGAGCATCGAGAGCAGGCGCTCGTTCGCCGTGTTCTCGTCGATCTGATCCTTCATTGTCTTCAGCTCACGAATCGGCATATTCGGATCGAGCGCAGCCATCTCGCGCCGGATGGCGGCAGCGAGCGCGTCGGGCTCGAGCGCCGTACGCACGTAGAAGGACATCTCACTCTGACGCCGCAACTGTTGATAGGCGGTGTAGTACAAGCTCGGCGGGGGTTCGCGCATGTCACTGTACTTCGCGTCCTTGACGACGCCGACGATCGTCATGTCGAGCTTCACGCTGTTGCCACCGCCCGGCGCCATGCGCACGCCAATCGGGTCGCGCCCGGGCAGAAAGTGCCTGACGAACGCCTCGTTCACGACGACGACTTTCGGCGAGGCGGCGGTGTCCGATTCGGCGATCTCGCGGCCGCGGATGAGGGGAATGCCCAGCGTGCGGAAGTACCCCGGACCGACGGCGTTGACGTGCGAGTCGTCGTCGCCGTCCCGTTGCGGCGTGAACCCTTCAACCGTGATGTTGCCGCTCGACGAGCTCCCCGCGATCGCCGGAATGCGCGCGGCGCTGACGAGCGTCACGCCCGGCAACGCGGAGAGGCGCGCGGTCACATCCCGAAAGAACTGAACGGCGCGCGCATCGTCGTAGCCATTGAGCTTCGGCGTCAGCGTGAACGTCATCAGGTGATCCGTTCGAATGCCGAGATCGATCCGCGAGAGGTTCACGAGCGTCCGGCCGAAGAGTCCGGCCGAAATCAACAGCAGCAGCGCCATCGCCGCCTGCATGGTCACCAGGACTTTCCGCAGCCGTCCCGTTTCGCGTGTCGCGGTCGTTTGCCCGCTCTGATCGCGAAGCGCCGCGGTGAGCTGCGCCTTCGACGCGCGCACGGCGGGATACAGGCCGAAGAGCAAACCCGTGGCAATTGATAGCGCGAGCGCGAAGAGGAGCATACCAGCGTCCAGATTCGCCGAGAGGAGCCCCGAACCCGCATCGGGAAGGGCCGCGAGAATGCCGCGGAGCGTCCAATGCGCCACCGCGAGGCCCAGCAGGCCACCTGCGACGGCAACGAGACACGATTCGGCGAGCAACTGCCGCACCAGCTGTCCTCGCGAGGCGCCCATCGCGAGACGGACTGCGACCTCCCGCGTTCGCGAGGTGGCGCGCGCGAGCTGCAGGTTGGCGACGTTCGCGCACGCGATGAGCAGCACCAGCACGGTCATCGCCATCAGGAGCGTGAGCGGCCGGCGGCCATCGTCTCGCAGCGAGCCGCGGCCGTAGGCGCCCGGCCTGAGCACCACGTGCTTGGCCTTGAATCGCTGCAGGAAGTCCGGGCTCGGGTGGGAGAGCAGCGCAACATCCTGATCGTGCTGTTCACGGTAAGTGACGTTGATCGCGGTCTCCGACTGCTGCAGCGTCTGACCTGGCTTCAGCCGCGCGAACAGGCTCACCCAGTAGTCCTTGCGGTTCTTGAAGCCGTCGAAGTCGGGCGTCATCTGCGCTTTCATCGAGATCGGCACGAACACGTCCGGCACGCTCCCGGGCATCTCGCTCACGAACCCCTTCCGCGTGACGCCCACAATCGTCATCGGATGACCGTTGACGATCATCGTCTCGTTGAGAACGGAGGGATCGGCCGCGAAGCGCGACGTCCAGTAGCCGTGTGACAACACGACCACGGGATGGCCGCCGATGGTCCGATCGTCATCCGACGTGAAGACCCGTCCGACGGCGGCACCCACACCGAGGACATCGAAGTAGTTGCCCGACACCAGGTGGGCCTGTCCAGCGAGCGCGGTGCCCTTGTAGGCGAGGCTCGCGGGCGACATCCGTCCCCCCGCCAGGGCCGCGAACGCCGTCTGCCGTTCCTGCAGTTCACGAAACATCGGATAGCTGAACGACGGCCCGCCCGATTCGTCGCTCGAGATGCTCCCCTGCGACGGACCGGGATGATAGAGAAACACCAGCTCCTCCGGCCGGTAGACAGGCAAGGCGCGAAGGACGACGTGGTCGAGCAGCGAAAAGATCGCCGTGTTCGCGCCAATGCCGAGCGCGAGCGAGACGACCGCGGTCAACGTGAACAGCGGTGTCCGGGCCAGACTTCGAATCATGAGGCGAAGAGCGGTCACGATGAGGGATCTCCAGATCGGCGGCGAAACAGCGCCGCCACGGGTTCCTGGGTAAGACGCAGGGGCCTGACGGCTGGTTGGGAAACGTGGGACTGCGTCAGACTCGAAGGATCGACGCGACCGTTCGAATGTCGCTCTCGCCGTCGATTCCGCGCAGGCGCTCGAGTGCGTGATGAGCGGCATCTTCGGCGATTGTCCGCTTCGCACAGCCGAGGAACTTGGCGCCCAGCTCGTCCGCCGATGCCGGTCGGTCGGGATATCCGCGCGCCCCGTTCGCTTCCTGGCTGATCGTCCGACCGTCGCGGAGCACGATGGCGACGCGCGACTGAGTCAGGGGCGGCGCCACGCCGTCCAGTCCGGGATCCACACGCATCGTCACGCGCGGCAGGAGCGCCTGCACCTCTGGATCGCCGAGCGAAGCCGCGTCGAACGTGTCGATGCCGACAACACCGCGGACGATTGCGGCCGCGACACAGTATTCCATGCTGAACTTCGCCTCGAGGCCAGTCGCGGGACGCGAGTGGATGAGCACGGTCGGCGTGATTGAGTCGACCGCCACGTCGATCCGATCGACGTCGGCCGTGGTGACCGCGTGGCGCCGTCGCAGGTCGAGGACGGCATCGAGCGTCGGATGCGTCGCGGCGCAAGAGGGATACAGTTTGACCGTGATTCCCGTGTCGACGATCTCCCACCGCGTCCCGAGATCCTGCAGCTCCTGATCCAGCGACGGCCGTTCGCTGTCCATGGCGACGAGGAAGCCCTGCGTACCGTCGAGCGCGTGTGCACTCGCAGTGAAACCGGCACGTGCCAGCAGCACCGCGAGCAGGCCGTTGCGCGCCGCGAGCCCCGCATGCAGCGGCTTCACCATGGTTCCGAAGTTCTCCTTCAACCCGGACGCTTCGGATGCGGCGATCGCCAGCGCATGCGCCGCGACGCCGGCATCGAGACCCAGCAAGCGGGCGGATGCCGCTGCCGCGCCAATCGTGCCGAGCGTCGACGTGCAGTGCCACCCACGCTGGTAGTGCCGCGGATTCATGGTGCGTCCGAGACGGGCTTCAATCTCGAATCCGGCGACGTAGGCGTCGAGGAGCGCTCGTCCGCCGGCCGCGGCAACTTCGCCTGCCGCGATTGCTGCGGCGACGAGCGGCGCGCTCGGGTGCGCGAGCGACACGAAGCACATGTCATCGAAGTCGAGCGCGTGCGCGGCGGTGCCGTTGGCGAGCGCCGCGCTGGCCGGGCTCGCGCGGCCCGTGGCGCCGAGGATCGTGCAGCCATCGCCCCCCTCACCCGCGACGACCTGCTGGACGATGCGCGCGGCAGGTTCGGATGCTCCGGCGAGCGTCACTCCCACGGTGTCGAGCAGGGCCGCTCCCGCACGTTGGCGGGCGGCAGCAGGGATGTCCCCGTCGATGGCGAACTCGGCGATTCGTGACAGGGTGGAAGCGGTCGTGTCTACGCTCATCGGTCGATCTCGATTTGTCTACTCGGACAGCCGGCGTTCGAGTTCCTGTCGCAGGACCTCAAGGATGCCATCGGGGACGTCCACGAATCTGACGGCGAAGCCCTGGTTCGACTCGCCGTACAAAACCTCCGCGGGCAGCTGTATGTGGCCGGAGCCAATTGCGATCGAAATGAAAACGATCTGCCCGGCTGGAGGATGCGACACCGAGTCGACGAAGCATCCTCCCTCGCTCAGGTCGGTGATGCGGCCGCTCTGACGGCCGGCCCCATCCCACCAGCCCTCGAAGGGTCCCTTGACGCGTGGGTGCGCTCGACGCTCTGACACAGGCCTTGTCCTCCGATCGCAACGCCCCCGCGATCGCTGAGCCGCACGACCGAGCGGGACGCATTGCCTCAACGATAACGCGGGTGGAGGGTAGCGTGACGTGCGAAGCGAAGCGATAGGGCGTACGACCTGTGAAAGTTCTTTTTCGATCGATGTCAAAATCCCTTGACGACATGGCCGCACGGTCGCATATTGACCTTGACCTTCCGTGGAAGGAGGCACCGTGGAGCTGCCGCCGGGCAGGCGAGTGGCCCACGAGGTCCAGCCGCACATGCGCCGCTCGCTTTCGGAAGAATCTTCCGGGCACGCGGTCCCATCCTGCGCGGCGGCACCCCGTGGGCCATTTCCCTTTTCTGGCGTCATTCCGATCGCGTGGCTTCCTCCGGCCCGCCGATCGCGCGCATGAATCGCTGCTTGATGAAGACGCAATCGAGCGGCGGCTTGCCGGCAGGTGCGGACTCCCGGACCTTCGCCACGATCATCCACGGTCCGCGGCCGGTCCGCGCGCGGGTGATCGCAAACCCGAATTCGTCTTCGTTCGTGACCGTTACGCTGGCGGCGATCCCGAGGGCAGTCGCCGCCGCCGCGAGATCGGCTCCATCCGCGGTCGCTGTCCGCTGACCGCCCGTCGTTCCGTACTCCTCGTTGTCCCAGACGATGAGGACGAGGTTCTCCGGCTTCTGGGAGCCGATCGTGGCGAGTGACCCGAGATTCATCAGCAGCGACCCATCGCCGTCGACGACGAACACGCGGAGGTCCGGACGCGCCAGCGCCAGGCCGAGACCGATGGACGACGCGAGGCCCATGCTGCCCCAGGTGTAGAAATTCGAGGGACGATCGCCCGCCGCGAACAAGTCGTAGGCAGGATGCCCCAGGCTCGCGACGATAGGTTCGTCGCCGAGCGCCGCGATCAGATGTTGGCTGGCCTGAAGCCGGTTCATGCCGCGCTCACGGTGGGATCGGGAACGGTCACCCGGCGTGGCAGTACGCAGACGCCGGGCAGGCGGGTTCCGTACGCGGTCCGGCCCACGAGCCGCACCATATCGCCGGTGGTTTCAGCGGTAGCGGCTGTCGCAATCGGAACTCCGAGGGCAGTACAGATCGGACCGACCGCGCGGCCCATGGGCACCTGCGCGGCGTTCCACTCGCCGACATCCCCTCGCATGCTGATCAGGATGAGCGCCGGGATTTGATACGGCAGCAGCAGCGAGGCTATCGCGTTGAGCGAGTTCCCGAGGCCGCTCGACTGGAGCAGCACGGTCGAGCGCACGCCGCCCAGATACAGGCCGGCCGCAATCCCGAACGCTTCTTCCTCCCGCGTCGCCAGCGTCGTACGCACATCGTCGTACTGATCGCGGAGCACGCGCAAAACGTGAGCGAGAGGATTGTCTGGAACGTAGACGACGTGGCGGCTGCCCGCCGCATACAAGCCCGCGCACACGCCCGTGGCCCAAAGCGGAGACGTGAGGTCCGGCACGAAACGGAAGTTTACTGTATCGGGGTCGGCGCTCGAGGCAGGGTTCGGAGGCCGCGCCCGGACGTCACTAAGGGGGCGCTGACCCTTCAAGCACCCACTCCAGCGCGGTCTCAATCTCGCGGAAGACCTGCAGCGGCGGACCGTATCCGCGAGCCAGGTCGTAGACGCGCGTCAGCCCGAATCCCACCGGGTCTTTGACCACTACAGCGATCCGGCGCGCCCGCCGCTCGACAGATTCTTTGCCCTGAGCGATGGAGATCACCTCAGCGCCTGTGATCGACAAGTGGGTGACGTTGCGCAGGTCGAAGAGGACGGCCGCGCCCGTGGGTATTCGCGGGTCCGCTTCGACGGAACGGCGGAGCGCGAGATACTCCGCGAAGGTCAACTCCGGGCCAGCCGTCGCCCGAATCAGCCTCGCGCGTTCGTCGTATGTGTAGCTCGCAGCCACCGGTGTCCGCCGTTTCCGACAGAATCCGTGCGTTTTCGTTGTTGTCCAGACTAGTCGATTGGCACTGGGAAAGAAGTAAGGTTTTGATGCCGACCTTCGGTCGAGTTACCCCAAGCGTTTGACGCGATCCGGTGCGGAGCGTAGAATCCGTGCCATTGTCTTTCTAGTTTTCGGCTGTCGAAGGAGGAGTGACATGCCGGTATCCCGCCGGAGTTTCCTTCGGATCCCAGGGAACGAGCGAACCGGACCGACAACCGGGGCGTTTCTCGCTGCCCGCGGTCTCGAAGCGTATTTCGCTGATGCCCAGCAGCGCGGACGCGCGGCCAGGCCACCCCTGCCGCCAGGCGTCGAGGAAATCCGCATCAGCAGCAACGAGAACCCGCTCGGGCCGGGCAAAACCGCGCTCGAGGCGATTCTCGGGAAGTTCCCCGAGGCAGGCCGCTACCCCTTCAACAGCTCTCCCGGCGAGAACGATCTCGTGGCCGCGATCGCCGCAAAGCAGAAGGTCAAGCCGGAGAACGTCGTCCTCGCGGCTGGATCACAGGAGATCCTGAAGAACGCGGTCAGGGCGTTCGCGTCGCCGACGAAGGCTCTCGTCACCGCGGCGCCGACGTTCGAAAACCCGACCAACGTGGCGAAGCGTCTGAAGTTCGGACTCAAGGAAATCAAGGTCGACTCGGCGTGCCGTCTCGATGTCGAGGCGATGATCGACGCCGTGAAGGGCGCAGGACTGCTCTTCTTCAACAATCCAAACAACCCGACGGCGACGGTTCACAGCGCCAGCACCGTGCGCGACATGGTCGAGCGCGTCCGCCGCGCCTCGCCCGACACGGTCATCCTCATCGACGAGGCGTACCACGACTACGTGACGGACCCCGCCTACGAGAGCGCGATCCCGCTCGCGATGAATACCCCGAACGTCTTCGTCGCCCGGACGTTCTCGAAGGCCTACGGAATGGCCGGCATGCGCATCGGCTACGCCATCGGGATGACCGACACGGTCAAGCCGCTCGCCATGCTCAAGATGCCGTACAACGTCAGCGTCTTCGGCGTCGCTGCGGCCATCGCGTCGCTGAACGACCCGAAACACATCGAGGACGAGCGCGCCAGGAACACCGAGGTCCGCGCGTTCACGGTCAAAGCGCTCCAGGAAATAGGGGTCAAGCCGACCGATTCGCAGGCCAACTTCCTCTTCGTGGACATTCATCGTCCGGCGAAGGACTTCCGGGACGCCTGCGCGAAGTCCGGCGTGATGGTGGGACGCGATTTCCCGCCGTTCGAGAAGACGCACTGCCGGATTTCGATCGGCACCATGGACGAGATGCAGAAGGCCGTGGACGTGTTCCGCGCCGCGCTCAGGACGACGACGTCCGCGCCGGCAGGCGACAAGCGATAGGAGAAGTCACATGCTGACGAGACGTGGATTCGTCCAGACCGTCGGGATCGGCGCCGCAGGCGCGGTGACCAGCTCCTTCATCGGAGCGCGCGGCCGCGAGAACAGCATCTGGGCGGCGTTCGAGCCGACCCTGCAGGCCGTCGAGCCCGGCATGATTTGTCTGTCGAGCAACGAGAACCCGCTCGGGCCAGGCAAGACCGTTCTCGACGCGGTCAAGGCGGCGTTCGGACCGAACGGCGGACGGCCGGGGCGGTACTCGAACGCGGGCGGCGACCTGATCGACGCGATCGCCAAGAAGTTCAACGTCAAAGCGGAGAACGTCGTCCTCGGCTGCGGATCGACCCAGATTCTCCGGTCGGCCACACACCTCTTCACCGAGAAGGATCGTCCGCTGGTCGGCACGATCCCGACCTACGAAGAGTGCGCGGGCTACGCCACCATGATGGGGAACCCCGTCAGGCCGGTGCCGCTCGATTCGGAGTTCAAGATCGACGTCGACAAGTTTGCCGAGGCGGCAAAGGGCGCGGGGCTGGTGTTCTACTGCAACCCGAACAACCCGACCGCGACCTACGTCGGCGCGAAAGCGACGCGGGAGTTCATCGCCCGTGTCAATCGTGAATCACCCGACACGACGATCCTCATCGACGAAGCCTACTTCGACTACGTCACGGATCCGGATCACGATACGCACATTCCGATTGCCGTCGAGAACCCGCGCGTCCTGGTGGCGCGGACGTTCTCGAAAGCCTACGGGATGGCCGGGATGCGCCTGGGCTACGCCGTCGGGCACCCGGAGACCATCAAGAAGATGGCCGAATGGGATGCCGGCTCGGGGACGAGCTCGCTCAACGTCCTCGCCATGCACGCCGGGATCGCGGCCATCGGCCAGGATCCGCAGTACATCGCGAAGGAGCGCGAACGGAACACTGCCGTGCGTGAGTTCACGCTGAAGTGGTTCGCGGATCGCGGCATGAAGCCGACCGCCTCTCAGGCCAACTTCATGTTCGTGAACATCGGCCGTCCCGCGAAGGAATTCCGGGATGCCTGCCGCGCGAAGGGTGTCCTGGTCGCGCGCGACTTCCCGCCGTTCGAGAAGACGCACTGCCGGATCTCGTTCGGGACGATGGAGGAGATGCAGAAGGCGGTTGCGGCCTTCGACCAGGTCCTGTCGAAGAAGGCCGCGGCGGCGTGAGGGGGTCCGGCTGAAGCCGGACACCACCGCCGTCGCATCCGGCTCGAGCCGGAGTTGTAGTGTCCGCCTTCAGGCGGACCGATTCTGGCGTCCGGCTTCAGCCGGACTGATCTACGGGGCGCCCTTACGGCGCCCCGTTTTCTGTCTGTAGCGTGAGCTTACCTCCCGGCACTCACCTCGGCCCGTACGAGATCCTCGGCCCCATCGGCTCAGGTGGTATGGGCGAGGTCTATCGCGCCGGTGACACACGGCTCGGGCGTGACGTCGCAATCAAGACCCTCCTGCAGCGGATCGTGGATTGCGTCCACGGCCGCTCGCTCGCGGTGACGGAGCCGAACAACCTGTATTACCTGGGTTGTCCCAGTGCTGGCGCACCGTGGAGCATTCACAAGCGGGATCTGACGAGCGGGCGCGACGAGGTCGTCGGGGCCCTTGACAAAGCGCACACCGGCTTCCTCGGGCTTGCGGTCTCTCCCGATGGAAAGACGATCCTGTACGCGCCATTCCTCGCGCGGGGTTCGGATCTGATGATGCTGGAGAACTT
>DATAEK010000292.1:0-29187 GCA_036258055.1 Vicinamibacterales bacterium | reverse complement strand
CGCTCAAAGCATCGTCGGGAAGGACAAGACCGGGCCCGTGCCGAACCCGGTGAACCTCGACGCCTCGGGAATGTTCCAGGCTAAGTTCGTGAGCGTGGGCGACGACATGTTCATCGGTGGCCAACCGACGGAAAGAGCGCTGCGCGAGCTCAGAGCCAAGGGCGTGACCACGGTCGTGAATCTGCGAATGCCGGAGGAGATGGCGCGTGTGGGGTTCGACGAGGCTGCGCTCGTGAAGGAGCTCGGAATCAAGTACGTCTACATTCCGATGCGCGGCACCGCCGACCATCCGTACGGGCCGAAGGAACTCGACACCTTCGCGGCGGCGATGGCGGCGGCGGACGGCAAGGTCCTCCTGCACTGCACCATCGCCTGGCGCGCGAGTCATCTCTGGGCCGCTTACCTCATTCGTGAGCGGAAGGTTCCGGTGGCGACGGCGCTCGAGCAGACGCGGATGATCAACCTGATGGACAACATGCGTATGGGTGGCGGAGATCAGCAGCCGCTCGAGGGGTTTCTCGGACGCGTCGTGCCGGAGATGGGGCATCCAAAATGAACAACCTTCTGGCGTCTACGGCTCGAAAGCCCGCCAGGCTCTCCGTACCCCGTCCATCAAGCGACCGAACCGCGGCTCACTCCGAAGGCGCGCGAGAAACGGCTCGTACTTCGACAGCCATGGCGCGTTGATAAACCCGAATTCGACCGCGCGCTCGATGAAGTCAATCGCCCCATCAGCCTCATTCACCAGCGCGAAGCAATCGGCAGCCCACCAGGCGAAGATCTCATCCCATTGCGCTGCGGCGCGCAGCTCAGGCGTCATGATACGCAGCAGCTCGTCGCGCTCACCACGGAGCGCGCAGGCCATGGCCGGCGCCAACCTCGCCCATGCCATGGCGGATGTGTCGCCTGCCACCGCATCGAGCATCGCCACGCCCTCGTCGCGACGCCCGTTCGCCGCCAGCATCAGCGCGTGCATCATGCGTGGCGTGGGATTCGCCGGATCGATGTCGACCGAGCGTTGCGTCCAGGTGAGCGCTTCGGGATAGTTGCCGTCGAACATCGCGACCATCCCGTACATCGTGAGGTTGACCGACGTCAGTGGATCCACCTGCTGCAGGCGATCCATGAGCGCACGCGCGAGGTCGGGTCGCCCGGACACAGCGTAGTGATAGCCAAGCCAGAGCAGCGCCTCCGGATCGTTGGGATCGAGCACCAGCGCCTTCTTGTAGTCGCGAGCCGCTCCGTTCGGGTCGGCACGGTTGTGTCGGATCGCTCCGCGAAGACCGTGCCCTTTCGAGGATTCCGGGTTGAGTGCGAACACCTTCGCGGCGCAGTCTTCCGCCTTCCGCAGGTACTCGTCGTACTGCGACACGGGTACGATGCCCACGTTGACATGCTGCCAGTAGATGAGTCCCTCGGCGACGAACAGCAGCTCGTTGTCGCCGACAAGGTCCTCCGCGCGCCGGACGAGCTGGAGCGCGTGGTCGAGCGATTGTGTGTTGAAGCTCCAGATCTCTTGCCGCGCGAGCAGATAGTACTCGTACGCACGTAGATCCCCGATGGGACGCTGCGCCAAGCGCCGATCCTCGGTCGGCGTAAGTCTGAGCCGCAACGCGTCTACGATCTGGCGAGAGAGACGCTCCTGGATTTCGAAGACGTCCTCCAGTGCGCCGTGGAACTTGTCGGCCCAGAGCTGCGCGTCGGTCCTGGCGTCGACGAGCTGCGCCGTGATCCGGAGGCTGGAACCAGCGCGCCGGATACTCCCGGTCAGGACGTAACGCGCGCCAAGCTCGCGCGCGATGGTACGCAGGTCCTTGTCGCTTCCCTTCAATCGCATCGCTGATTGTCGCGAGATGACGCGCAGTGTCTTGATCATCGAGAGGTCGGTGATGACCTCGTCGGTCAGGCCATCGGCGAAATGATCGGTCTCCTGCTCGTCGCCGGTCACGACCCCAAACGGGAGCACGGCGATTGTCGGCACTTCCGTGCCGACCATCGACCCCGGGCCACTGGTGTGCGCGGACGCGAGGTTGTCGAGCACCTCGAGGATCTCACGCGCACTGGCTGGCCGATCGGCGGGGTCCTTTTGGAGACAACGTTCTACGAGCACGGCCAGGGCCTCGGGGACGTCTGCTCGTTTTGTCACGATCGGCGGAGGCGCGTCGACGATGTGGGCGCGAATCAGCGATGCGACCGAACCGGCAAAGGGCGGCTCCCCCGCGATCATCTCGTAGGCAACGCACCCGAGCGCGTAGAGATCGACCCGGTGGTCGAGCCCTGTATCTGCGGCGGCTTGCTCGGGCGCCATGTAGAGCGGTGTTCCAATCACAATTCCCAGGTCGGTCCTCGGCGCCGAAACGGTCACCGCATGAGAAGCCAGCAGGGCCTTGGCGATTCCAAAATCTGAAACGGTGGCGGTATTGCCGGCGAGCAGAATGTTGTCTGGCTTGATGTCGCGGTGCACGACACCTTTGGCGTGCGCGAACTCCAGCGCGCGCGCGACGTCTCTGAGAATACTGATCGCCGCGGCGATCGGCATGGCCCCAGCACGCATGAGATGCACCCGGAGCGACTCCCCTTCCACGAACGGCATCGTGTAGTAGGGCAGCCCTTCCGTCTCTCCGGTCGTGAACACCGGCAGGATGTGTGGGTGCTGCAGTTGGGCGGTGAGCAGTATCTCGTGCTTGAAACGCTCAAAATTCACGCCGGCCGCGAGCTCGGGCGAAAGCACTTTCACCACGACACGACGACAGAGCGCGCGCTCCTCCGCCAGAAACACACGACTCATTCCACCGCCGCCGAGTTCGCGTTCAACGCGATAGGCGCCGGTCAGCGTGGTTTGCAGCCGATCTCGAAAATCGGTCTCCAAGTCCTCAACCTTCGCTTTGAGCAGAGCCGAGTGGAAGGACGGGTACGTCCGATCGACCCTAACGTCGGCTGGCCGCGCGCTGGCGTGACGGGCGCACCCAGACGTCCCGACACGTGTTCACTGACCAGCTGTACGTTGGCGACGCCGACCGAAGTCCCTAGAATGACACGCTCGCGGGCGAACTCGCCGCAGTATCCCACTCCTGCTCAGCGCCGCCCGGAATGCTGGCACACGGCGCGCATGAGTTTAGAGGCGAAACGTCATGGGCGGCGTAGAGGCCCTGCAGATGACTGAACTGGCTTCAAAATACGTGTAGCAGCACCCGGCTGCGAGCCGCCCTGCCAGCTGCGAGCGGTCGAGGCTGGTGCCCTACGCTGCAACGCGCAGTCGCTCGATTCGTCGTAGGAGCGACGCGATCTGGTTCCAACTCGCGAAAGTTTGGCTCACCACAAATTCCACACAACTTCGGTTGATCGACTGGCGCTGTGGAAAACCTGACGTTCACCAGAACTGGTCCGCGTTGATTTCCGCGCCCACGCCAGCCACGATCAACCCATGCCGCCGGCGCATCGCGCATGTCAACATCACGGCTCATCCAGTGCGTTCGTGCTATTGCAGCATATTGTCGACGGTAGAATGCAATGCTCATACGCTTTGGAGGTCTCTGCATGTCTTCCTCAAGAGTGTCGGTATTGTGCTGGACGTTCGTCCTGATCCTTCTTCGAAGCGCCGCGTTCGGTCAAGGAAGCACCGCAACTCTGTCTGGCTCAGTGCGTGACGAACAGACTCTCGTGATCCCGGGCGCGGCTGTCGTGATTGCCGGCACGGAGAATAACTTCTCTCGCAAGGTGTTAACCGGGTCGGACGGAAGTTTCGAGATGGCTGGGCTCCTTCCGGGAGAATACAAGCTGTCCTTCGAGATGCTCGGGTTCAATCGGGAAGACGTTCAAGTTCGGCTGGAAGTGAATCAACGGGTCCGCCTGGATGTCGTGCTCAAGGCTGGCGGCGTGGCGCAGCAGGTCGACGTGACGATGACCGTGCCGCTGCTGCACGTCAGCGATGCCGTCGTGGGCGAAGTCATCGACCAACGGCAGGTTGCCGAATTGCCCCTCAACGGACGACAGTTTCTCGAGCTCGCCCTGCTCGTGCCTGGCGCGCACACGTCGCACGGCGCGCAAATGGGAGACATGAGCCCGTTGTACTGGAGGCCAGGACAGAACTCCGCGATTACGATCAGCGGCGCACGGCCGAACTCAAACGTCTATCTGCTCGACGGCACCGTCAACACTGACCCCAGCTTCAACACGTTCGTGATCAGCCCGCCACCAGACGCGATCCGGGAATTCCAGATTCAGACGGGAACCTACACGGCGGAGCTCGGCGCCGGAACCGGACAAATCAACGTCGTCACCAAGTCCGGCACTCTCAAGTTAAGAGGGTCCGTCTACGAATACCTGCGCAACAGCAGGTTCGACGCAGCCGAGTTCACGAACCCGGACGAGCTGCCGCCATTCTCGCAAAACCAGTTCGGAGGCACGCTGGGCGGACCCGCGCGCGCCGGCATTTTCTTTTTCGGCGGCTACGAAGGCCCTCCGCACGACGCAGCACATGTCCAACATCATGTTCGTCCCGGGAATGGCCGTGCGCACCGGCGACTTCTCAGGCATGGCGCCGATCTACGATCCGCTGACGACGCGCGCGAACCCATCATTCAATCCGGCGCTGCCGATCAGTGCGACGAATCCGCAGTTTGTTCGTACGCAGTTTGAAAACAACAAGATTCCGGCGAATCGGATCAACCCGGTCGCACGCGAAGTGCTGCAAAAATACGTCGTCGAGCCGAACCTCGACGACCCGATCGACAACTATCTCGATACGCGCGCGCAGGAGTTTCAGAACGACGCCTTCAACCTGCGCCTCGATCGGGCGTGGGGGAACGGAACGTCACTGTTCGGCCGTTACAGCTTGAGCAATGAGACGGGCTTTACACCGGAGAACCTGCCAGGCTTCGGCGCTTTTCACGACAATCGCGTGCAGAATCTGAGTGTCACCCTGGTGAACGCGACGACAACAACGCCGCTCACGGAGACGAGATTCGGCTTTGCGCGGATGCGCTTGCATAGGTTTGGTGAAACGGCCAACGGAGCCGACTTGGTGAGCCAGCTCGGTATTCCCGGCGTCGGTTTCGGAGGTGCGGACGCGTTCGGTCTGCCAAGGTTCGACATTCAGGGATACGATCCGATTGGCGATTCGCTCCTGTGTACGCCGTGCCGCTACGACAACAACAACTTTCAGGTCAGCGAGCGCGTCACCTGGAGCACCGGGAAGCATTCGGTGCGCTTCGGGGGTGACGCCCGAAAGTTCAATTGGGACATGCTCGGGTTCTTTCAGAACCGTGGCTACTTCCAGTTCACCTCGCCGATCACCAGTCAGACATCGCTCGCCGACGGTACGGGCAACGCACTGGCGAGCTTCCTGCTCGGCATGCCGGCCCTCGCTCAGCGGCAGGCAGGCACGCCGTCGATGAAGATGCGCCAGATGACCTATGCGTTGTTCATCCAGGACGACTGGCGCGTCACACCTGCGCTGACGGTGAACGTCGGCCTTCGCTACGACCTGCAGACGCCTCTGCACGACATCAGCAAGATCCTGACGAACCTGGATTTCAGTAATGGCGCACCGGTCGCATTCGTCGGCGGCCAGAACGGTTATCCAGCCGGCCTGGTGTACAGGGACCAGAACAACATCGGGCCTCGGGTCGGCCTTGCGTGGGCACTCAACGACGCCAGAAGTGTGCTGCGCGCAGGCGCGGGGATCTTCTACGCGTATCCGGACATGAATCTCTGGTGCAACCAGGTGCACAACGTGCCGCTCGTCTTTCCTGAGATACAGACGAACAACGCCGCGACGCCTACGATCAACGCGTTCGGGTTCGGGCCGCCAGTGCTCGGACGAACGCTCGTCGGCTTCACCGCGATCGACACGCACCTGCAGATTCCGCGCGTGGAGCAGGCCAGCATCAGCTTCGAGCGGCAATTGACGTCGACGACGATGGTGCAGGTCGGCTACCTCGGGGCGTGGGGATCCAGCCTCGATCGGTCGCGGCTGGTCAACAACGCGCCGCCTGGGCCCGGCGGCGTGCAGCCGCGCCGGCCGTACCAGACGATCTCATTCGTGCCAAACACCGACCTCGGCACGCTGCCGCCAACCGTCACGGTTCAAAGCATGACGTTTCCGGTAGGCCCGATCAACCTGCTGGAGAGCAGCGGCAGATCTCAGTACAACTCGGTGTGGGGACTGGCCAAGCGGACGTTCTCCCGTGGCCTCAGCTTCCTGGCCAGCTATACGTATGCCGACAGCCTCACGGACTCACCGACCTTCCGCTCGCCGGCCGCGGAAGCAGAAGTCCCGCAGAACAGCTTCGATCCGAGTGCCGACTGGGGCCCCTCGGGATGCGACATCCGACATCGCTTTGTGAGCAGCGTGATTTAGAAACTGCCCTACTCGACGACCGGTGGACGGACGACCGGGGAAAGGATCCTGCGCGGGATTCTGGGTGACTGGCAGGCGTCGTTGATTTACCAGCTTCAGAGCGGCTTTCCGTTCACCATTAGTGTCTTCGGGGACACCGCCAATGCCGGCTCGCTCCTCAACGTCAATCCGATCCGCGCCAATGCCGTCCCTGGCGCATCACCGGAATTGTCGAACCCGACCGCCGACATGTGGTTCAACACCGCCGCGTTTACGACACCGCCTGCCTTTACATTTGGCACGGCCACCCGCAACAGCGTGTGGGGACCGGGGCTGAGCAAGGTGGATCTCGCGTTGGACCGCGAGCTTCCTCTCACCGGCACGGCACGGCTCCACTTCCGCCTCGAAGCGTTCAACTTGCTCAATACGGTCAATTACGCCACGCCAAACCGATTCGTCAATACTCCGCAATTCGGCACGATTACCGAAGCCGCAACACCCGCGCGACAGATCCAGTTCGTGTTTCGCGCGATGTTCTAGTCGGAGCTGTGAGCGACACCATCGTGAGCGCCTCACATCGCAAGAAGTAGCGGCGGACGACGAGCGGTTGACCCGGTTGCGTTGTGTTCAAAGTCGCACACGCGTCATGGTCGCGTTCCTTCTCGAGAGTGCGAGAAGTCACATGACTCGATGAGCACCAGCGTCAAGGCACGCCAACGCCTCGTAGAACTGGCAGTGACGCGCGAAGCCGAGCGACTCGTAGACATGGATTGCCGCGTCATTGTCAGCGCGGACGTTGAGGCCGATCGTTTCGACGCCAGCGAGCTCGCCGAGCACCGCGCTCGTGACCACGCGTCCGAGTCCCCGCCCTCGGCGGTCGCGACGGGTGTAGACATTGCCAATCGCCGCGGCACCCTCCTCGCGAGCCAGTAAATGCGTCCCGGCGGCCGCCACCAGCGCCGTGCCTTCATAGATCCCATGGAACACGCCGTCGGTCACCATCGATGGGAAGAAGAAGTCGGGCGACTCGCCCGAGGAGTACCCGTCGGCATACAGGGCCTGGAGTGCGAGAACGTCGCTCGCGTCCAGCCGGGTCGTCACTGCGCCCGGCGAAGCCAGGCGATGACTGGTCCACGTCATTCGCCACATCAGCCGCGGCGACGACACCGCCGCATGGCGTGTCACTTCGTTCAAGGCGTCTCGCTGCACCTGAAGGTGGACGGGCCCGGCCACGCATTCGAGGGCCTCGTGTACACTGCCCGGGCCCATCGCGAACAGGATGGCCGTGCCGTAGTCCTGCACGACGAGCGTGAGGTCGGGCTCGAACCACAGGGTCTTCGGGAACATCGGCGGCGCGAGATCACCCAGGGCATACACGCTCCAGGCGGGGTCGCGGCGGAGGAGCGCGCGAATCTCCTTCTTGTCGGTCAGGCGGGGCATCGGGCCAAGGCGCCATCACTATACCGCCCCACTCTCGCCTCGAATCCTTTGGCGCATGATCGCGGTCCCTCTAGTCGATCGGAGTTCGTTTCACTCCTTCCGCGATGATCGCAATCGTGAGACCGCATGGTGCATAGACCATGTGTCGTCCACGAAGCCTCGGTTGATCGTTGGTTTCGCGGAGGTTGCAGCGGTGCGCCGCGTCTTGCGCGTCTTCGCAGCAGCTCTGGGCGGTTGCGGGCGTTTGGGCTTGCTGGATAGGCTGGCTACTCGCGCCGGCCCACAGATCCGCCAGCCCCATCGGCGCGAGCACCTCCCGGCGCACGAAATCGACGAAGCCCTGCGTAACGCAATGCTGCTTACGAACTCATCCGATTCTGCACACTGACAAGCGATTTCACGACGCGCTTCGCGCTTGCCATGTCGGACTGTACGGTGTCACTTCGTACCTTGCCAGTCAGCGCTGAACCTTGGGGACGAGCGCGACGCGCCGGTTCAGCCGCCGTGTCTCTTCACGCGAGTTGTCGTACTCGGCGTCCGCCTCGCCCAGGCTGACCGTGAGCAGCCGATCGGCTGGCACGCCTGCGCTCACCAAATAGTCCTTCACGGCATTCGCGCGGCGATTACCGAGGGCAAGGTTGTGCGTCGCCGTGCCGAGACTGCAGGTGTGGCCCTCGATCGTCACGACGAGCGACGGATCGTCTTTGAGTGCGGTCGCAGCCACGCGGAGTCTGTCGATATCCTCGCGACGAATAGAAAAACGGTCACGCTCAAAGTGCACATCCTCGAACGCGTACGACTTCTTTGCGCCCGCAACATCGGCCGAGCTCGCTGCCGGGGCGTCGCGTCGAACGGTGATGGTAACTTTGTCCTCAGCCGCGGCCGCCGCGCTCGTTGACGGGGCCACGAGCGCTTGCGCCTGCGCGTCGTCTCGTTGAGCCTCGCTCGGAGAAGCCGGCGGCGCCACGTAGGGTTCGACCGAGCTCGCGCGAATCCACCCGACCTTCCGACTACCATGCAGGTCACGCGGGAGAACTACCCAATACCAGTCTTTTTCCTGATCGAAATCGATGACTTCGAGTGTCGTGCCTTGATCCACTATGAGGACGACGTCGGTCTGAGGTCCAAGCCAGCGCATGATCCGCGCGGACTTGATCATCACGCGAACGTGGGCAGGAATTTGCGCCTGCGCCGATGCCGGGACGCAGACGGCGATCGCGATCAGGGCCCCGACCGAAAATGAATGCGCCATTCTAGACATGGGTGGCTGCCTTGCAGCTGGCGTGCCCTCCGTGGGCTCTGGCAAGTGCTCTACTTCCATCAACTTATCGCAGTCGGCTTTTGATGCACAGTGGAGACGCTGACGAGGACGACAGTCGAGCGACAAACATGACATTCCCTGAACCTTCGTCTTTCAGAGACTGAGCCTTTCCCGGGAAGCAGCCGACGCCCCAAGCCAGTCTCGTTCAGGATCTGCAATGTCTGAACGGACGACTCTCATGCTAGGGTGTCGCGACGATTGACACGCTAACTGACACACTACCGAAAGAATTTCGCTCTGCCGCCGCGATCTCGAGTGGCTTTCGCGTTGCGACGTGCTGGTTGCCGAGGCCTCCGGTTCGAGCTACGGTGTCGGTTTCGAGGTGGGATACGTCCTTGGCCGCGCGCGCACTACCGGCCAGCGTGTGGTGCTGCTCTACCATGCGGCACGTCGCGAGGCGATCTCCCGGCTGATTATCGGCAACTGCGACGAGGCGTGTGAGACCGTCGCCTATGCATCGCTCGACGAGTTGGCGGCGTTCATCGATCGGCGGTTCACGGCGCGCCACGCCTGACACTCGCAGACGGGCGTGGCGCGATGTTCGCGCGGAAGAGGGATCAGACCGCCGCGGCCTGTTCGGCTTCGGCCGAGAACGCCAGTAGCGTTTGTGACACCACGAGGAATGCTTCGACAACGTCCGGGTCGAAGTGCGTGCCGCGGCCCTTGACGATGAACGCCACGGCTTGGTCGTGAGTGAGAGCCGGCCGATACAGCTGGCGGGTCGTGCTGGCGTCGTAGACATCGACGATGGCCATGATCCGCCCGGGGATCGGGATGTCGCGTCCCTTGAGGCCTTGTGGGTAGCCGGACCCGTCCCACTTCTCGTGATGGGTGTAGACGACGTCCTTGGCCACTCTGAGGATCGCGTCGTCGTGAACGCCGGCCAGTTGCTCGGCGTGAAGGATCACGTCGCGCCCGTAGCTCGGGTGCTTGCGCATTTCGGCGAGCTCGTCCGGCGTCAGCTGGCCTGGCTTGTGGAGGATGTGATCCGGCACGCCGACCTTTCCGATGTCGTGCAGCGGCGCGAGGCTCGCGAGGAGCTCGACGCGCTCCGGCGTCAGGTAGTCGCGAAAGAGCGGATGTGTCGAGAGCTCCTGCGCCAGCGCGCGCGCGTATGCCTGCGTACGACGCGAGTGCTTTCCGGTTTCGGCGTCCCTGACCTCGGTCAGCGACAGCAGGGACTGGACCATGAGGCGCTGCGACGTCGTCTTCTCCTCGCCGGCGCGGTCCGCGCGCTGGCGTTCGCTCGTAAAACGCGCGACGGTCATCGACGCGATCGCCGAGAGCAACCCGATGGTGGGAAAGAGCGGTGACACGAACACGCTGTCGGCCGAGAGCAGCCGTACGGATCCGAGCCAGGCGCCAGCCAGGCACGCCGCCACGCCCGCTGCGCCCCACGCGAGACCGAACCGACGGACGAGAAACGCGGAGATCAGCCCCAGGCCGATCACGATCTGGGTCTCGAGTGCGGATCCGTGCTCGGGGCGGCGGATGAAATCCTGCTGCAGAAGGTTGTCGGCGACGGTTGCTTGTACTTCGACGCCGGCGAAGAGGGTGTCGAGCGGCGTCGACACCACCTCGCGCGTGCCCAGCGCCGTCGTCCCAACGAGAACGATCTTGCCTGCGAACGTCTCGCGGCGCGCCTGGCCGTGCAGCACGTCAGCCGCCGACACGTATGGGAACGTTCGCTTGGGACCGCGATACCGTACCAGCAGATTGCTCTTGCCATCGAGCGGAACGGTTCGATTGCCGGTCGTCAGGAGCGAGGCGTTCACGTTCGCCACGTGGAGCGTCCCGCCGAGCGTCTTCGCCTCGGCGTTGACCGCCGTCAGCGCCAGGCTCGGATAGAGACGACCCTCGAGCTCCATGAGCATCGGCACGCGCCGCAGCAGACCGTCGGGATCGGGCGCGGCGTTGAGAAACCCGGATGCAGCCGCAGCCCGTGTCAAGACAGGAAGGTTGCAGATCGAACCGGTCGGGGTGAAGTAGGGTTCTTCATCAGCATCGTCCTGCCGGACGACCGCGAGACCGAGCGGTCGGAGCGAGCAATCGCCGGCCACACCCCGCGTTCCGTCGAAGGTCATCGCATAGCCGAGGACGATGCCGCCGGCTGTGAGCGTTTCTGCGAGCGCCTCGTCCGGCGACGCACCGGCCCCTGCCGATCGTTCGGGCTCCGCGAACATGATGTCGAGGGCAATGGTGGTGGCCCCCAGATCGCGCAGGCGCGTGAGCAGCTGGCCGATGACGTCCCGGCGCCACGGCCACTGGCCGATGGTCGTCAGGCTACGGTCATCGATGTCGACGATCACGATTCGTCCGGCAGGCTGGCGGGTCGACGTGGCGCGCAGGACCGTGTCGTAGGCGCCGAACTCCCAGTTGCGGAGAAACGCGGGCCGGTAGAGGGACAGCAGGGCGACGGCAATCGTCGGGAGCATCCCGCACAACATCACGAGACGCCCAGGCCGCACCGTCATCTGATCGTGATTTCCACCCGTCGATTGCGCGCTTCGTAGGTCTCGTCCGGCGTCTTGACCAGGAGAACCGCCTCGCCGTGCGAAACCGTTTCGATCGCGGTGGCATCGAGTCCTGCTTCGACGAGCAGCGCCCGGACCATGACTGCCCGCTTCATCCCCAGTTCCAGGTTGCTGGCGGCCGTACCGGTCGTATCGGTGTGACCGGTCACGACGACTTCCGGAGCGGGTCGGTCTTTGGCGGCTTTGAGTACGTCGGGAACCAGCGCGCGACTCTCCGGCGTCAGCTCGTCAGACTCGAATCGGAAGAAGAGAGTGAAGTATTGCGGCGCCGGTGGCAGCGCCGAGAGCAGGTCGCCGAACTGCTTCTCGACTTCCGGCTGCCTCATCGTCTTCACCCGCGAGGGCCCCTTGCTGATCGATACGAGCGTGGCATCGCCAGCCTTCGCGAGGTCGGCGGTGCCCGCCTTGTTCGACGCCGACGCTCGTCCGACTACGCCGGTCGCCGGATCCGGCAGCAGGACCACGAGCGTGGCCTCTTTAGAAGCACTGCCCGGAACGTGGGCCTGCTTCGGTGCGCACGCGATCATTACGACCGCGCATGTCGTCCCCATGAGCAGAGCGGAGAGGCGTGGAGGAGTCATCGCGAGGCGCGGATTACCAGAGTCGTGCCGCGCACCCCGACGATGGCAGCGGGTGTTTCGAGCCGTACCGCGTCGGGCGCGAGCTTGGCGATCCGGCCGGAGACGTATGCCGCAACCCCGCGAACCACCTTGAGCACGAACGCGAGATTGCCTTCAGCCGGGGCATAGGCGAAGCGGTCCAGGCGGATTTCGCTGTCCGGACCGAGCGACAGCCGCGTGTCGTCTTTCATCGTGAGCCCGAGCCGCCCGTCGGGGCCGGTCTTGAGTGTGTCGGCCTCGTAGACGACCTGGCCGACTTGCGCCGGTTGCGTGGTGCCCGCGCGAACGATGAACACGGCGCCCGAGGCGATCTTGATTCGGCCCGCAGAAGTGCTGTCCGACTGCACGCGCGAGTACCCGGCCGTGTCAGCGGCTGACGCGGACACGCCAGTCAGCAGAAGGGCAACGACGAGAGCCGCAATGCGCGTTGTCGTTGGTCTCTCCATCACCACGATAACCGTCCTGGCTCAGCCGAATTGCGGCATCCCAAAATAGGACACACAGTTACCGAACTGTGATCGACCCAACAGGTAAGCAGCCGTCTTTCGAACGAGGAAGCTGTCCACGTTTACACGCGATGCTCCCGAACGCCGTCGCGCTAAGTCTGGCCGATTGTGCAGGCTGCGGCCGAAAGCCGGAACCCGCGTGATCAAATCGGCCGAGACCGTTTCACCTGTCCGCCACTCGAGCCTGGTTGGCTTGATTGCAAAAAGGAGTCTAAATCCCGGAGCCTCACTCGTGTCGGTGGGGAAGGACGGAGGGAACGGGATCACACAGAGAAAACGGAGTGTTCGTCCTCACACTGATCTGCCGGCTCGCTGGTCGCCGTCCGCTGGGAAGAACGGCCCGCGAGTACGGAGCGCCCTACGATGGTCGCCGTGTCGATAACCGTGTTGCGCAGGCTCCTCCCTTCCATCATCGCCGTTGTCGCGCTGCCGCTGTCCGCATACGGCGGTGACTCGCCGCTGTGAGAGCACGGCCGCCGCGACCACGGCGCCGCCCATCCAGAGGCCAGCCGCCGCGGTCGCCGAGAACGACATCGCGCTGACGGTGGACAAGTCACACGCAATGGTAAAGAATCGACCGCCAATCTTCTGGACAGCACGGGTCTCACCCCTCGCGATCGAGTCGTAGCGCGCTTTCGCATTCACCACGATCCCTCCTTTGTCCATCGCAGCTACGCCCCATCGTTCGAGTCGTTCGTCCGAAGCAAAACCGGCCGGAGCGCACGAGTCCGACGAGACCCGCCATGCATTTGCTGGAGTAGACGGGATCGAGCACCAGCGCTTCGAGCCGGGCGGCCAGCGCAATCGCTTCCAGCGTCCCGGCATCCGGAATTCCATAGGCGGGACCAGCGCCTCAGCCAGCGTGGCCGGCGGCCGAGAGCCGCCGGTCGAGATCGTAGGCGGCGCTGATCAGCGCCAGGTGCGTGAAGGCCTGCGGGAAGTTGCCCAGATGCTGCGCCTGCGGGCCCAGCTCCTCGCCGTACAGTCCCAGGTGATTCGCGTAGCCAAGCATCTTTTCGAAGAAGAACCGCGCCTTGTGGAGGTCGCCCATGCGGGAGAGGCACTCGACGTACCAGAAGGAGCACATCGAGAACGTGCCCTCCTGACCGGTGAGCCCGTCGGAGAAACCGTCGCTGAGACGATAGCGATAGACCAGTGAGTCGCTTACCAGCTCCTGCTCGATGCCGCGCAACGTGGCGATCCAGCGCGGGTCGGTCGGCGATACGAAGCGCACCAGGGGCATGAGCAGCGCTGCGGCGTCGAACGTGGACGCGCCCGGGTACTGGACGAAGCCGCGGCGCGCCGGGTCCCAGAAGCGCTCGTGGATGTCGCGGTAGATGGTGTCCCGCGCATCGTACCAGCGAGCGAGGGGAGCCGGGAACGAGCGTCTATTCGCGAGGCGGAGGGCCCGGTCGAGCGCTACCCAACACATCACCCGCGAGTACAGGAACTCACGCCGCCCGCCTCGGACCTCCCAGATGCTCTCGTCCTTCTCCCGCCAGTGCTCGCACACCCAGTCGATCAACCGGACGACGTTCATCCAGGCGTCGTGGCCGATCGGAGAGCCATACTTGTCATACAGGTACACCGAGTCCATCAACTCGCCGTAGATGTCGAGCTGGAGATGGGCGGCGGCGGCGTTGCCGATGCGGACCGGACGCGAGCCCCTGTAGCCTTCGAGGTGGGGCAGTATCTCCTCGCGGGCCGCAGGGCGGCCGTCGATGCCGTACATGATGTGGAGCGAGCCGTCCGGCTGCAGCTCCTGCGCGCGCGCCATCATCCAGCGCATGAAAGCCTCGGCCTCGCCCGTGTAGCCGAGCCGCATGAGTCCGTAGAGGGTGAACGACGAGTCGCGGATCCACGAATAGCGGTAGTCCCAGTTGCGCACGCCGCCGACATTCTCGGGCAACCCGAACGTGGGTGCGGCCACGATCGAGCCGTGCTCTGCGCTAGTAAGGAGCTTCAGCACGAGCGCGGAACGGTTCACCATCTCACGCCAGCGGTTCTTGTACGTGCTGCGGCCAATCCAGCCGCGCCAGAAGTTCACCGTCTCCTTGAACGCGTCTGACACGTAGTCGGGCTGCGCGCAGGGCGACGGCTCGTCCTCCATCACCACCTCGAGGACGAACCAGACCGACTCGTCGGCGCCAAGCGTGAACTCGGCCACGGCGGCTCCCTCCGCCACTTGCATCGGGACCGACGAGCGCAGCCGCAGGGCCAGCTCGCGCGCGCCGGCGCGGCCGACGAAGAGGATTTCCGTGTCGCTGCGCCGCTCCACTGTATGCGTGGCGCGGGCGTAGTCGAAGCGCGGATCGCAGCGCATGCTGAACCGTACCTCGCCCCGGACCGTCTTGGCGCGACGCACGAGGTTGTGCGCGACGCCGGCCTCCTCCACCGGCATGAAGTCAGACACCTCGGCCAGGCCGCCATCGGACAGAAACCGCGTGAGCAGCACGTTGGTATCGGGCAGGTAGAGCTGCTTGTGCGTCGCGTCGTCGAGCTGCGGCGCGATCTGGAAGCGGCCGCCGCGATCGGCGTCGAGGAGGGCTGCGAACACCGAGGGCGAGTCGAAGGATGGCAGGCAGAGGAAGTCGATCGCCCCGTCTTTTCCCACGAGCGCGACCGTGTGGAGGTCGCCGATGATGCCGTAGTCCCCGATGGGCGCGTAGCGGTTCGCCATGGCCACATCTGTACCATAACCGCATCGCGCGCAGGCGAGGTGGCAATCCATCATGTCCAGCAAACTGCAGAGACACCAGCGGGTTCGCCGACGAGTAGGTTGTGCAATTGAGCACACCGTCAGGAGCGCTGGGGGCCGTACAGTAATGGCATGAGCGACGTCTCGATCGCGAAGCGACGGAAAGGTCCCGGTGAGGTGATACCGCCGAGTCCCATCTGTCTCTCGGATCCGAGTGGAATCGGTATGCGCGATGGACAGTTCTTTAGTTTAGTCAGACGCCAGAAAAGGGGCAGTCATGGACATCAAGATCGAAGAGACACTCATCGGGGGCGTGACGGTTCTCGATATCGTCGGCAAGCTGACCATGGATCAGGGCGCGCAGCATCTCAAAGACAAGATCAACAGTCTCATCTCCCAGGAGCGTACTCACATCGTCTTGAATCTCAAGAACGTGCCTTATATCGACAGCGGTGGCCTGGGCCAGATGGTGGCCTCGTACGGGACGGTGATGAAGGCCGGTGGCGTTCTGAAGCTACTGAACGTCAGTTCGCGGAATCATGACCTGCTCTCCATTACGCGTCTGGTGACGCTGTTCGAGTCGTTCGACTCCGAGGCTGAAGCCGTTCAGAGCTTTCAGACGATCGCCCCTCCAGCGTTGTCGCGATAGTGCGCTGCGGAAAAGCCGGCCGGAAGCGTGTGCCCGAGCTGAGAAGAGTCGTGCACGCGATCTGTGGATGTCCGTTTAGAGACATCGCTCCTGCGGCCTTTTTGATACGCTGCTGGGGAAGGTCGAAGGGAAGGCATCGATGGCAAACGAACCCATTCCGCTGGAGCGATTGCTGCTCGACAACACACCGAACCGCGATAGCACCGGTAAGGACGCACAGGGCGCCTTAGCGGAGGCCTCCAGGAACGAGGGGGAGCAGTCGCGGAGACTTGCTGAGGAAAAACGCGAACTCCGCGACGAGCAGCGCGAGGCGGCTGAAGTGTTCCGCCAGGGACGAGAACAGCTACGCGAAGCCGCCGAGGCTGCGCGAGCCGTCAACGAGGAGGCTCGACTCGCGGCCGAGAGTGCGCGCGACGAGGCGGTAGACTCCGTCCGCGCGACTGCCGAGAGTCTAGAGACGACGCTCGAACAGATGACGGTGGTCGAGGACATGCGCCGAACCCTCCGCGACGTTCGCGATTCGAACAAACTCGGTTCCAACTAGCTGCCGCTCGTCTTTCCGCGCGGGTCCGTGTGACCGAAATGCCCGAATGACGACCGCCTGAGAGCCCTCGTGTCGTGACTGTCCTGCATCGCGGTGAGCCACTCATAGTTCTCCGGCGGCGACCGGAATATGCGGCTGGCGCTCGACGTGGACGCTTGGGTTCGAGCGCGCCGTCCAGATGTGGAGAAAGTCGGACGGCGGCAGCCGCCGAGGGACGGCTCGGCCATCACGCGATCGGAGTTGATCAATCATGAACCCTTGGATCGCCAAGGCGGTGATTCTCGTCGTGAGTGTCATGATGGTCGTGATTCGAGCACCTCACGGGCGCCGGAGTCGCGGAGTCAAGGTCGCGCGGAGTTGCAAAGGTCCGCGCGAGGTCGTCCTGCTGACTCTCGCATGGATGGGGTTCCTCGTTCCGTTGATCTGGGTGGTGTCCCCCCTCTTCTCGTTCGCGGAGTACTCCCTTCGTCCTTGGCCGTTCGGCGCCGGAGTCTTGTGCCTGGTAGGGGGCCTCTGGTGGTTCCACCGGTCACACTCGGACCTGAGCACGTACTGGTCGGTCACCCTTGAACTGCGCGAGAACCATCGACTCATAACGCAAGGGGTCTATCGCTATGTCCGTCATCCAATGTACGCAGCACTCTTCCTTTACTCCATCGGCCAAGCGCTCATGCTTCCGAACTGGGTTGCAGGGCCGTCGTACTTAGTGGCGTTTGGAATTCTCTTTGCACTTCGTATCGGTGCAGAGGAAAGGATGATGCTCGAGGCATTCGGCGACGATTACGCGGCGTACATGGCAAGGACAAAGCTGCTCGTACCCGGAATCTGGTGATCGGGCGTGCCGGCTACCCTCGCCCCGGCGCCGCGATTGGTCCGCGGCACGAGCTCAAGGCCGTGCTCATGCCACGCATCGAAGCGCGTCAAGGCGCCTGCGCCATTCGCGAATCCGGTTCCAACTCGCGAACGTTAGGCTCACCCACTATCACACCCGGTCAAATCAATGACTTGGATGCGGACTGATCGGAACCGCACGTAGGAATCGAACCGGACCTGCACCGGCTGGTCGTCGGTTACTTCGATCCGGGTCCTGCAAGTCCGAAAGAGGCCAATCGCCTGATCTGTGATAAAGGAGCACCCAGAAGAATTGCAGTGTCCCGTGTGTCACACAGATACGGCGACAGCCAGATGCTTCCATTGCCATGCCGTCGCGCTCGTCGCCGACTGGAACCCCACTACCGTCATCTCGTCATCCCCGTCTGGCATTCCAGGTGTGACTCGCTTCGGCCGCCGCGGATTCCGTCCGTTGGCCCAATCGTCCTTGGTGTGTGCGCCGCGATCGTGGCGCTCATGGTCATCTTTGTCGCGATCTTCGCGTACACCGTTTCATCGAGACAGGTCGACGCCGCGGCAGCTCTCTTCATGCGCCATGTGGCCCTCGTTATGTCGGTACTCTCCTTGGTGCCTGTCGTCGCGTCGATTCTGTTCTTCGTCCGCTACCAGCGAACTCAGAAGGCCTTCAATCTGGGACTGCAGCGATTCGAAGACGAGCGCAACCAGGGCCAGTATTCGTGACCTCGGTCAGCAAAGCCGCTGGTCGTGAAGGCGACCTCGCTCGTGTCTGCCCCGCGGGCACCTTCGCGCCGACGCGCTAGGTTTGGCGGCGTGGTAAGGCCAGCGCGCTCGGCGAGGCGAGCGTCGTGGCGAAAGAGTAGCATGTGCGTGTGCGTTGGATCGTCCGAGGAGACATCGACGGGTTCTTCGGCCTCGCCCTCGACAATCTCGTTCAGCTGCTGCTGATCGACACCCTCTGGCGCACCGTCCTCGGGGTCCCGCCCGAGCTCCTCTACGGCCGGGTGCTGCCAGCCGCAGCGATCTCCATCCTCGTCGGCAACGTGGCGTACGCGTTCCAGGCGCGCGCGCTCGCCGCGCGCACGGGACGTACGGACGTGTGCGCGCTGCCGTACGGCATCAACACCGTGTCGCTGTTTGCCCACGTGTTCCTGGTGATGCTACCGGCGAAGGCCCTGGCCGAAAGGGCCGGCGCGGTCGATCCCGTGCGCGTCGCGTGGCAGGCGGGTCTGCTGGCGACATTCGCGACCGGCGTCATCGAGCTCGGGTGTGCCTTCGTCGCCGAGCGCGTGCGCAAGGCGACCCCGCGGGCGGCGCTCCTCTCGACCCTCGCCGGCATCGCCCTGGGGTTCATCTCACTCGGCTTTCTCTTCCGCACCTTCGCGCATCCGGTCGTGGGGCTGACCACGCTGGCGATCGTGATGCTGACCTACTTCGGTCGCGTGCGCTTCAAAGGACACCTTCCCGGCGGTGTCGTGGCTGTGACGCTTGGGACACTCCTGTGCTGGATCACCGGGATCGCGCCGGTCGGCGCACGACCCTCCCCTGCCACCATCCACACCCCCGTCCCCGTCGTCGGCGACCTGATTGCCGCCATCGGCGGCGGACACGTGCTGCCGTATCTATCGGTCATCATCGCGATGGGTCTGTTCAACGTGCTGGGCTCGCTCCAGAACATCGAGTCGGCGGAAGCGGCCGGCGACTCTTACGACACCAGGTATTCGCTGACGGTCAACGGCGTCGGGAGCGTCTCGGCCGCGCTCTTTGGATCCGCGTTCCCGACGACGATCTACATCGGGCATCCCGGGTGGAAGGCGATGGGCGCGCGCGCCGGGTATTCGATCCTGAACGGCGCCTTCGTGACGACGATCTGCGTCACGGGTACGCTGGCCTGGATCGCGTGGGCGATCCCGATCGAGGCCGGGATGGCGATTGTCCTCTGGATCGGCATGATGATCGTCGCGCAGGCCTTTCAGGCCACGCCCCGCGAGCATGCGCCTGCCGTCGTTGTCGGCCTCCTGCCAGGGATCGGCGCGTGGGGCGCACTCATGGCGAAGAACGGGCTGCGCGCCGCCGGGCTCGGAGGGCCGGTGGGGCCGTTCAGCGAATCGCTCATCGGCGAGTTCCAGCGGACCGATACGTGGATTGCGGGCGCTTTCGCGATCGAGCAGGGATTCCTCTTCACCGCGATGTTGCTCTCCGCGGCGGTGGTCGGCGTGATCGAGCGGCGTTGGCGGCGAGCGGCGGCGTGGTCGGCGTTCGCCGCGTTGCTCTCGGCCTGCGGACTGATGCACTCCTATCAGTGGACGTTTGGTGACACGGCCCTGAAGCTCGCTCCGACATGGCCGTTCGTGATCGGCTACGCTGGCATGTCGCTGCTCTTTCTCAGCGCACAGTGGACGACCGAGGAGGGAGGCGAGTACTAGAAGTGGCCAGGTGCCATGGATCTCCCCTCCTCGCTCCAGATTGCGGCACATTGCCGCGCCCCTCACACCGGCTCACGCCGCGGCCCGGCCCCTCAATTCGTCGCAGCCACACGGCCAAGTGGTTCCAACTCGCGCCTGTGCGACGGCCATAGGGTGCGCGGCTTTGGCCCGGTGAGACGGCTGGATGATCCGTTTGGATCAGCGTGCCTCGGCGCGCGTCGCGCTGGCGGTAGGACCACGCCTGGCGAGGAAGGTGTGCAGCTGCGCTATGACTGCGGCCCCCTCCCCGATGGCTGCCCCCACTCGCTTCACCGACCCGCAACGCACGTCCCCAACGGCGAAGATCCCCTCGACGCCGGTCTCCAGCGGTAACGGCGATCGCTGGGTTGAACGCACATCGGCACCGGTCCGGATGAAACCCTTCTCGTCGATGGGAATACCGCTGCCATTGAGCCAGGCTGTAACCGGATCGGCGCCTGTGAAGAGGAACAAGTGGGCGATGGCGTGCTGTTCTCCGGCCCTGGTACGTCGGTTGCGCCAACGCACGCCCTGCAGACCCTGTTCGGGCGTGCCGAGGAGCTCAACGACCTCGGTCTCACCAAGGACCGCGATGTTCGGAGAACCCGCTATCCGTTCGATGAGGTAGCGCGACATCGTGCTTGAGAGGCCGCGCCCGCGTACTAGCACTCGTACGTGACGCGCGTGGCTTGCGAGGAACACTGCCGCCTGCCCCGCCGAGTTTCCTCCACCCACCAAGGCCACGTCCTCATTGCGGCACAGCCGGGCCTCGACGGGCGACGCCCAGTACGAGACGCCGCGGCCCTCGAACTGCGCGAGGTTCGGAATCTCTGGACGGCGATAGCGCGCGCCGCTCGCGACCACGACCGCGCGCGCCCGGACCCGCCGCCCGTCGGCAAGCTCGAGGATGTGCACTGGATCAGATCCCGAGCTCTCCGAATTGCAGTCCAGCCGCGCAACCTCAGTGGACAGGCTGAACTCGGCCCCGAATTTCTGCGCCTGCGTGAACGCGCGTGCCATCAGAGCCTGGCCCGAGACGCCAGTCGGAAAACCCAGGTAGTTCTCGATGCGCGCGCTGGCGCCCGCCTGTCCTCCAAACGCAAGCGCTTCCAGCACCAGGACGGCGAGGCCTTCCGACGCGCCGTAGACTGCGCTGGCAAGGCCGGCCGGACCTGCGCCGACGATGACCACGTCGTACGGTTCGGAGCGGAGGCTCGTCGCGACCAGGCCCAGGGCCCGGGCCAGCTCCTGCTTCGTCGGATTCTTGAGCACTGTGCCGTCCGCCAGGACAGCGATTGGGAGCTCGCCCGGCTTCAGGACGAAGCGCGAGAGCAGCGCGGATGCATCCCGATCCTCATCGGGATCGACCACGCGGAACGGAATCGCGTTGCGTTCGAGGAAGTGCGACAGCCGCGTCACGTCTGGAGACTTGGGTGCCCCGACGATCACCGGACCTCCGAAGCCCAATTCGATCAGCGCCACTCGGCGGAGGATGAGCGCGCGCAGGATGCGCTCGCCGAGCTCGGCCTCGGTGACGAGCAGGGCTCGCAGCGACTCAGGCGGAACGACGATCGCCTCCACGTCACCGACGGCTCGGGCGTCGAGCACGCTCAAGTCCGGTCTTCCGGAGAGCTGACCGATCTCAGCAATGACCTCGCCCGGGACCACTTCCGTCATCTCCTCGACCGGTGCGCCGATCAGCTGCGCGAAAGCTGCCACTGGCACGGCCTGCCCCAGCCCATCGCGTGGCTCAATCGCTACACGGCCGGACAGGATCACGTACATCCCGGGGACAGTCTCTCCTGCCTGAAATAGCAGGCCTCCGGCAGGGAATCGCCTGACCTCGCCGAAACGTCGGACGCGGTCGATCTCGGTCTGCGAGAGGACCGGAAACATCTGGTGGAATCGCGACGCCAGGGCGGCATTTGATGCGACCGGCTCTGGCGGAGTCGCGTTCCCCTGTGCCTCGTGCTCGCTGCGCTGGTCGTCGTTCGGCACGTCAGATCCTGCGGCAGGTGACTTGATCCAACATCACGTGACCTCGAGAGACGTCAGGCGCGTCAGGCGCCCACGCTCCTCAGGCTCGGCGTCTCCCTAACAGATTCAACAACTCGCGGACGCACAAACCCGGGCGCAACGTCAATTGTGGTGCATCTTCCAATCCTCGCCAAGTGCTTGGCATCGGCGCGGAATGCGCCTTTAGAGCGGCCGCCACGGAGCTAAGCATTCAGGTCGCTGGAAGTTGAGCTCACCGTGACGCGACTTCGCGACGAGCGTCCGCACTTGAACCGACTAACGAGCGCTCAGTGGGCCGATCAAGCTTGGAAGCTCGGTCGTTCGTTCGGATTTATACTTCCCCATCGGGGCGACGTTCGATCGACCGAACGAACAGGACCGCAGCTCTGGCAACCCATGATCGGCAAGTCTCTGCCGACGACGCTGATGGTGCTGGCTGGCATGTTGCTTTGCGCGGGCGTCTCAGCCCAGCAGCAACCTGCGTCCACGCTTGACGACCCGTATCTGCAAACGGTCTGGACCACAGAAAACGGCCTGCCGCAGAACTCTGTTACCGCCATCGTGCAGTCACGCGACGGGTATCTGTGGCTGAGCACATTCGGTGGCCTCGCGCGTTTCGACGGGGTTCGGTTCACCATCTTCAACTCGGCCAACACCCCAGGACTGAAGAGCAATCGGATCACCGCACTGTTCGAAGACCGTCACGGAATCCTGTGGCTCGGCACCGAAACCGGCGAGCTGATGAGCCTCCGGGATGGCGTGGGCACGACGTATCCGCTGAGCGGCGCTTTGGAAGGCGCCATTGTCTCTTCGATCACTGGGGATGGCGCCGGAGGACTGTGGGCGGGAACGACGAAAGGACTGGCGCGCTTCCAGGACGGAACGTTCACCGCCTATACGACTGCCGACGGCCTGCCGAACAATGTGATCTACACGGGAGCACTGGATCAAGCCGGTCTCCTCTGGATGATGGCCGACCGAGAATTCACCCAGTTCGACGGCAGAAGGTTTGTCACCCACCAGTTTCGAGAAGGCCTACTGGAGGGCTTCGTCAGCCCACGGCGGCAGGGCGGATTCTGGGTTACTGCCTCGACTGGCGTCGCGCTGTTCCTCGATGGGAAGTTCGTCTTGTATCCGCATTTAGCGCGCTCGACCCAGTACATGCATACCCTTTTCGAAGACCGTGAGGGAACAGTCTGGATCAGTTACCTCTCCCCTCCGATGGTCCAGCGATTTCAAAGCGGGAGCTTCTCGTCATATGCGATGAAATCCGGCGAATACGAGATCCGCGCATTCTATGAGGACCGGGAAGGAAACCTATGGTTCGGCTCCATTGGCGGTGGCCTCATCCGGCTCAAGAAGCGCGCGGTCACGACGTATACGACCGAGAACGGTTTGCCCAGTAATACCGTGTTCGCAGTCACGGATGATGGAATCGGGGGCACCTGGATCGCGACCGCGTCGGGCCTGGCGCACTTACGAGCGGGGAAAACCACCGTCTATACGGATAAAGATGGCATGCTGTCGTCATACGCGACCGCACTCCTTCGTGACCGCGCCGGCAGCCTGTGGATCGGCAGTAATCGCGGGCTGACTCGCCTCGTGGATCAACGGTTCATCAACTACACGCCGGCGCAGGGATTATCCAGTCAAGTCGTGATGTCGCTCGCCGAGGATCACGATGGCAACGTCTGGATCGGAACTATGGAGGGATTGAACCGATGGCGAGACGGCACGTTCACGGTCTACAACCGGGGCGCCGGCCTGGTCAGCAACGACGTCCGTTCGATTCTGGAGACTCGTGACGGCGCACTCTGGGTGGGCACCACAGGCGGCTTGAGCTGCTTCAGGAACGGAACGTTCACCAACTACACGACACGGGACGGGCTGACCAACGACTACGTCCGCGCGATCGTCGAAGAGCCGGATGGCGCGCTTTGGCTTGGGACCTACGGCGGCGGATTGAATCGCTTCAAGAATGGACGCTTCACGCCGGTGACGACCAAAGACGGTCTGTTCGACGATTTCGTCTCACGCATCCTCGAAGATGATCGCGGCAACTTCTGGATGTTGGGTAATCGGGGAATCTTCAGGGTCAGCCGAGCCGCGTTGAATGATTTCGCCGACGGACGTGCGCGTTCGATCACGTCGATTTCGTACGGCATTGCCGACGGCATGAAATCGAGCGAAGGCGAAGGCAACGCGCAGCCTGCCGGGTGGAAGGCGGCCGATGGAAAGCTGTGGTTTCCCACGATCAAAGGCGTGGCGGTGCTGGATCCTTCGCCGGTCAACACGCTGCCGGCGCCGGTTGTGATTCAGGGGGTCACGGTGGACCGCGCCGCGCAGCCGGCCACTCATCGCGTGGAGATCAAGCCGGGGCAGCAGAACCTGGAGATCTATTACGCCGGACTCGCGTTCAGCCGGCCTGAGCAGGTCAAATTCAAGTACCAGCTGCTCAGTTTCGATCGGGATTGGGTCGATGCGGGCACGCGCCGGACCGCCTATTATCCCCAGCTCCCGCCTGGCAGCTACACGTTCAAAGTCGTCGCGGACAACGGCTACGGCGTGTGGAACATGGAGGGCCAGACCCTGAGCGTGATCGTGCTGCCGCCTTTCTATCATACATGGTGGTTCGTCACGGTGGTGTCGCTCACCGTGGCGGGAATGATGGCGTTGCTCTGGCGCCTGCGCGTCTCGCAGTTGCAGCGAGCACACGCCGCCCAGCAGGCCTTCTCACGCCAGCTGATCGCCTCGCAAGAGAACGAACGGAAACGAATCGCCGCGGAACTGCACGACAGCCTCGGCCAGCGGCTGGTGATCATCAAGAACCTGGCGCTGATCCTGTTGAACGGCTCCGCCACAGATGGCGGGCGCGAGCAGATCGACGAGATTTCATCGGAAGCCTCGCAGGCCATCGGCGAAGTCAAGGAGATCTCCTACAACCTGCGGCCGCACCAGTTGGACCGCCTCGGCCTCACCAAGGCACTCGAGGCGCTCGTCAAGAAAGCCGCCTCGGCCTCGCCCATCGCGTTCACATCCGAGATCGACGACATCGACGACGTGTTTCCAAAGCAGGCTGAAATCAACTTCTACCGCGTCGCGCAGGAAAGCGTGAGCAATGTCGTCAAGCACTCGGCGGCAACCGAAGCCAGCGTGACCGTGCGGCGCGAAGACGGACGAATCGCACTGACCGTCCGCGACAATGGCAAGGGGTTCGTCCCGGAACCTGCGCAACCGGAGGCGCTCTCCGGCGGCTTCGGATTGGTCGGCATCTCCGAACGCGCGACGCTCCTCGGTGGGCATGCCACGATCCAGTCGACGCCGGGACGCGGCACCACAATCGGCATCTCGATCGATCTGCGACACACGCCCGATGTCCACTAGTGTCCGCATCCTGCTCGTTGACGATCATCCGGTCCTGCGCAAGGGCCTGATCCAGGTGATCGAAGCCGACCCGAGCCTTCAGGTCGTCGGTGAAGCGAATGATGGCGAAGCGGCGCTCGCGCAGATCGAGAAACTACGGCCGAACATCGCGGTTCTGGATATCGACATGCCAAAGCTGGACGGGTTCGGCGTGATGAAAGAGATCCGACGTCGGCAACTCGACGTCGATGTCGTGTTTCTGACGCTGCACGGCGACGAAGGGCTGTTCAACGAGGCAATGGATCTCGGCGCGAAAGGCTACATTCTCAAGGAGACTGCCGTGAGCGAGATCGCGAGCGGGATCCGAGCTGTCGCGGCCGGGCAGCACTACGTGACCTCGTCGCTCACGACCCATCTCCTCCGCCATCGCAGCCGCGTGCAGGCGTTCGAACGGCACCAGCCAAGCCTCGCCGATCTGACCGCCACTGAGCGCCGAATCCTCGGGATGATCGCGCGGGGGCAATCCAGCAAGGAAATCGCCGGCGAACTCTTCATCCACTACCGCACGGTCGAGAACCACCGCACCAGCATCAGTCAGAAGCTTGGACTGCACGGCCACAACGCGGTCCTCAAGTTCGCGCTCGAGCACAAGGGCGAGCTTTAGGCTTCATTCGAGATCAACTCCCAACCTCCAACTCCCAACTCCCAAGGGCAAGTTGATCGAGGGGGCGGGGTGAAAGTTGATACGCCTTTCACCCCACTGCAGCGAGCCGGTCTGGGCGTTGGGAGTTGGCCGTTGGGAGTTGGAAGTTTTGACCATCGGGCCCGTGTGGAAACGCACGCACGAATGTAGATCTCCACACAAGGAACTCATGTGGTGGTCTCTATTCACGACTGCGTGCGGCCGCGCCTACAGTCCTGATGCAGGACGGATGTATGGAGGCTGCGGACGCCATGAGGCTCTTGATCGTGGACGACAATCCGGGCATTCACCGCGTGATCAAGAGCGTCGTCTCGGATCTGGCCGACGAGATCTTCGACTGCACCGAAGGACCGAAGGCATTGGCGGCGTACGTCGTATACGAGCCCGACTTCGTGCTGATGGACTTCGCGATGGCCGAAGTGGATGGCATCACGGCGACCCGCATGATTACCGAAGTGGATCCGGCCGCGAGAATCATCATCGTCACCAACTACGACGGCGCCGACCTGCGTGAAGCCGCCCGTCTCGCTGGCGCGTGCGGCTACGTGCTCAAGGACGACCTGTTCGAAGTGCGACGCCTGCTCGAAGCCCTGTCGCGAGAACAGTAGCCGCGAAAGGAGGATGTCCCATGCTCAAGACACACTCATCCAGTTCTCTGCTCCTGATCGCGGTGCTGCTCTGGACGGTGTTGCTCCCCACTCAGGCCCAGACGCAGGCACCTGGTTTCCTCGGCGGATGGGGCCAGCTCCCCGTTCTTACTCCCGTAGGCCTTGACAATGTCATCGCTGTCGCTGGAGGAACGTACCACGCGGTGGCTCTGAGGGCAGACGGAACCGTTGTCGCCTGGGGCGACAATTCGTGGGGGCAGATCAACGTTCCGGCCGGGCTGACGGACGTCATCGCAATTGCCGCGGGAGACTATCACTCGTTAGCCCTGAGATCGGACGGAACGGTTGTCGCCTGGGGCCAAAACGGTTACGGAGAGCGCGATGTTCCGGCCGGCCTGGCGCAGGTCGTCGCCGTCGCCGCCGGATCGAATCACAGTGTGGCGCTGAAAGCCGACGGTACGGTCGTCGGCTGGGGACTCGATGACTTTGGTCAGGTCTCCGGCGCAGCAGGTGTGACGGATGTGATCGCAATCGCCGCGGGATGGAACGACACACTCGCTCTGAAAGCCGATGGGACGGTCGTCGGGTGGGGAGCCAATTACGATGGCCAGTTGAATATTCCGGCGGACCTGACGGGCGTGATTGCGATCGCCGCCGGCCTGCTTCATTCGTTGGCGTTGAAGGCGGACGGAACCGTCGTAGCCTGGGGAGACGATACTTACGGCCAATCGAGTGTGCCGCCGGATTTGACGTTGGTGAGCGCTATCAGTGCTGGCGGCCTTCATTCGGCTGCTCTGAAGAGCGACGGAACCATTGTCGCGTGGGGGGAAGCAACCAAGGGTGAGACTAGTGTCCCGGCGGGCCTGAACAATGCTCTCGCAATCGGGGGCGCACGTGGTCTCTACACGATGGCGATCCTCGCGGACGTCCCCGTTCCGGTGGATTGTGTGGTCTCGGAGTTCGGCGCATGGTCAGCTTGGCAATCGATTTCGGGTACCGAGGAACAGCGCACGCGGACGCGAACGATCCTGACGCATCCCGCGAACGGCGGTGCGGCGTGCCCTTACCTGACCGAGACGGAGACGCGGCTGATCCCGGTGCCGGCACCGACCTCCTGCGTATTCGACTTCTTGTCACCCGTGGGAGTCGTGATTGACTGGACCGGAGGCACGATTACGCTGACGGACGCCGCCGGCTGCGTCAAAGTCGTGACGCGCTAGAACTGGTTCAAGACCTCGTGTCGCTCGGCGCTATCGCCCTTCGCAATCCGCTGTCCGCTGACCGCGCGGGCAGCGGATAGCTCTCCTCTAGCCTTCCTCGCAATTCGTCCCTGGACTAATCACAACAGCTTGAAGCGGCCATGACGTGTGCACACGTCGACGCTACCCGTGTGGAAACCCACACACGAATGTGGATCTCCACACCCCGAGATCATGTGGTGGGCTCTATTCGCACGCCCGCCTTCCCCGCATACATTCAGCGCGACGACAGGAGAACGCCATGAAACACCGAACGTCTTGCGCCGTCGTCGCAACGCTGGGCGCAATCGGAATGCTGGCGGCGTGTGCACCCGGAGGAGAGGAAATTTCCGCGCGATCGCTTTCGCTTCCGGTGTGGGAAACGGACAATCCAATCCTCCCGTTACCAGCGTCGCCCCTCGGCATCGATTCCAAGTTGACGGATCTGCCGGAGCCGCCGACACCAGAGCGTGTTCGCCTCGGTCGGTGGTTGTTCTACGACAAGCGGCTCTCGGCTGACGGCACGATCGCGTGTGCAAGCTGTCATCGGCCGGAACACGCGTTTTCCGAGCCGACTCCGGTGTCAACCGGCATTCGCGGACAGAAAGGTGGACGCAAGGCACCGTCGTTCATCAATCAAGCCTGGACCGTCTATCCCAACTTCTTCTGGGACGGCCGCGCGAAGTCGCTCGAAGAGCAAGCACTCGGTCCGATGGCGAATCCAATCGAGATGGGCTACACGCACGAAGCGATACTCCAGGGACTCCAGGACAACGGCTACGCGCCCTACTTCAAACAGGCATTCGGGACAGAAGAGATCACGGCACCGCGCATGGCGAAAGCCATCGCGGATTACGAGCGGACGAGGCTGAGCGGAAATTCCCTCTGGGATCGCTGGAAGAGTGGAGGGGACTCAAGCGCCGTCGCAGCTGACGTCAAGAAAGGTGATGTGTTGTTCTTCGGCAAGGCCGGATGCAACCAGTGTCACTTCGGCCAGAACTTCACCGATAGCGCCCTCCACAATCTTGGCGTTGGCTGGGATTCGACAACTGGAACGTTCAAGGACGAAGGCCGGTTCGCGGTCACCAAAGTCGACGACGACCGAGGCGCGTTCAAGACACCGACCCTTCGGGACGTGAGTCTGCACGCGCCTTACATGCACGATGGCTCGGTGCCCACGCTCCGTGCAGCCGTCGAGCACTACAACACCGGCGGCGTTCCCAATCGATATCTCGATCCAAAGATCAGACCTCTCGGGCTGTCGAACGACGAGATCGACGCGCTCGTGACATTCATGGAGGCGCTCAGGGGGGA